>CAYTKL010000012.1:0-21994 GCA_964438305.1 uncultured Dehalococcoidales bacterium
TATGCCTTCCACCGCGCGCATCACCATGCCGATTATCTCGTTGTCGACGACGTACTTCTCAAGGCTCACGCTGAGAGCGAAATCCAGCAGGCCCGCGGCGTCATGAATGTAGTTGGCACCGCCCAATGCGCAGAGAAGAAGCGTCAGCGCCGATTCGTAGCCGCATTGGGCATCGACGACCTTGGCATCGGACATCCCGGCGGTGGCATAGTAGGGGAGTTGGTAGAACTGGGCCATCTGAGCGCTTGCGGCGTTGGAGAGCCCCATCTCGATGCCCCCGGTGATGTACTTCAGGTCGCGGAAATCGTTGCTGGAGGCCACCGAGCCGAAGATCGCCGGAGTGCCGGGGTTGACCAACTGAGCGAGGCACACCTCGGCCAGGGAGTCCACCGTCTGAACGACTACATTGCCCGCCAGTGTGACTGGCGAGGTCGAGCCACACAGAGGCTCGGCCGGCAGGGCGATGGGAATGCCGGCCTGGGCCATGGTCACGATCATGTCACCGTATTCCTTGTCGATGACCAGGGGGCTGATGGCGCACAGTATTATCGAAATGAACGGCTCGCGGCGGAGCTGCTCGGCGGACCCGGCGATGAGTTGCGCCATGCGGAGCACCTGCTGGATGCCCTCGTGAGTGTAGACCCCTCCCATAATGTGCTTGGAGGTGTTGTCAAGGCCGGCGAAAAACCGGTTGACATCCACGTCCTCGGCGGGAACATCGTTGGGATACGTTGGCAGCAGGAAGAAATGGATGTTCTCCAGCCCATCGACGAGTCTGGCGATGGTCTTGAGGTCCTGCAGGGTGGCGCGTCTCCTCTCTCCTGATATCCCGTCAATGATATTCAGGGCGGTACCACCGGTACCGGCGTACACGCGCGCTCCACCGAGGTTGAGATTGTGTTCTGGCTCGCGGCCGTAGAGGACTACTTCGGAAGGCGCCTGATGGACGAGGTCGAGGACCGTCTGCCGAGGTAGTCTCACGATGTTGTCATCGACCTTGGCCCCGGCATCGTGGAAATACTTGAGCGCCTTGTCTGAATTAACCTGGAACCCCACCTCCTCGAACACCTTCATCGCGGTGTCGTGGACCTGGGCTATGCCGTCTTCTGAGAGCGGCTTGTAGCTGCCGCCTTCCAGTCCCTTCCTGACCATGTCACCTCCGGTTTGGACAGTCACTCCTGGTGCAGAGGTGGCAGGGTGTAAGCCTTATTCTCTCCTTGTCTCCCCACCCTACGCCGATTAAGCCAGAGACTGATTTGCGGGGAGTCATGAGGCAGTCATTGGAAAGCTCTACTCCCGTCTCGGCTGAGTCCATAACCTCGAAAAGAACCCTCTGCTCCGCAATATCCCAGTCGCAGTACCCCGGGCTGCAACGAATCGTTATCTCAGCGCCCTCCGACTTGGCAAGGTCCCTGATCCTGTCACGCAGGTAGGCGGCTGCGGCATTGGCCGCCGTCGAGCCGATCGCATCCAGTATGTAGCCCCTCAGCAACTCCCCCTCTTCCAGCAACTCGGCAACCCGGTTCTCCAGGGGGAGGCCGATGCTGGACACAAAGACGGTCGCCAACTGGCATGGGGACAGCACCCAACTCAGTATCTCGCCGGTAACGGCTATTCTCATGCCGTTGTCCAATACGACTGTGGGTGGACTGACATCATCCACGTCCATGAACTGGTAGTAGGATGACGCCTCAATGAGCTGGCGTGCCTCCTTCAACTCCTCATCAATGAGCGTCGAGATTGAAGCCGTCGGCTGCCCGCCGTCGCGATAGCCGAGAGACTGGCACACGTCGTCCTTCTTCAACTCTATCTCGAAGTCGCCTATGGTTTCGATCATAGGGCCATGGCTCCTTTCCCCACCCGTGCGCTCCGAATGGGGCTTCCCCAATACAGCACCTGTACGGCCAGGCAGGAGCTTGCTCTGACACAAACGCTCATGCTGACCGGTCAATTGCATACCGTCTGGCCAGCCTTGTGCCGCATAGAACCGAGCTACGTGAACTTCGGAGGTCGGCGAAGCCTTGTGCGGGCTCCACTGAGGCGAGTGTTGGGAAGACCAACATTAGGAAGCGGCAGATGCTGAGGTCAGTTCTCCCTGCATTAGGGGGAGAGAATAGCCGAATTATGAACCGGGGTTATACTCTTGCGAAAAGGGTAGCGAATTCGACCCCCATATTTAGCTTGAGTATGTCTCCTTTCTACCTGTCTTCTTTCCAAGCAACCTCGGCTCGTAGACTATTCTATGCGAAAGAGGGGGTGCATGTCAAGTTTTGCCCCCGCCCTGGGACGCCCGCTGCCAGCGAGCATTTGGGCCTGACTAGAGGCAACGGTGTGCCTGGCGGATGGTGTGCCGGAATCCCGGAGCCGTCGGGTCGCCGCGACGCGGAGGGTAGACGGTCCAGGGGACCATTACCAAGCGAAGGCCCCGCCCTCGTGGGGCACAAACCTGTGCTTCGTGAAAAGTCCTGTGGCGAAAGATGTCACCTCCCGTGCCAGTCGCCGCGGCTACCGAATGAAGACCAACAGCATGACCCCGACGCCTAGTATTGCCAGCAGGGATGAAGTCACGGCTCCAACCCAGCCTATGCTCTGCTCGATTCTCGTGGAGATTGTAGTCCCGACCAAGAGCAGCACGACGCACAGGGTTAGCACCCCATAGTATAGCCACTCAGGTGTTGCGTGTATTGAGTCAACGATGATGAGCGGGTACCACGGCGCCCACAGGGAGTACCCAGTCATTCTCAGGGTCGCATCGAATCTGCCCTTTCCCTTGAACAACCTGGCGAGCACGTGGATTGTAGCGGCACCCTGAATCCATAGCAGGAGGATGAGGGGCGTCAGGTAGAAGGCCTCTACCAGATAGTAGATGTCAGACCTCAGCGCAATCCAGGGTGTTGCGAAAGGTTCGTAGCCGCTGAAGTACAGCCACAGGCAGGCAACCACATAGACAGCACAATAGACGAGAACACACAGCCAGCTTGGGGTAGGCCGGCCGTCGCGCATGTCCGTGTAGAGCGACTTCGGGCTATAGAACGCTCGCGCGAAGTCATGAAGGAGATTGTGCCAGCTTGGCGTCATGGTTCGTTGTGCAGCCTGTTGGATTGTGGCAGGTTCGACCATGCCAGTCAATGGGGAACACAGCCAGCGCCGCGGCGGCAAGCGCGGCAACGCAGGGGAGTCCACTGGGTCGTGTGCGAGTGCCGCGTATGTGGCTGTAGCCTGGTCTAATGGAGTTGTGGTATCGCCGGGCAGGATCGCCGCAGTAGTCTTCCCGCTCACCGTTCGGTACAATAGCTCCCAGGGAATTCGTTTGTTGTTCTGGGATTCGCAGAGGTTCTTGGGGAGGTTCTGTCATGCTCACTGTTCGTCGGGAGATGCCTGGAGATGTTCAGGCTATCCGCCACGTCAACGACCAGGCTTTTGGCCGGGAGAACGAGTCCGGGCTCATCGACAAGCTCCGAGAGCGCGGTGTCCTGACTATATCGCTTGTGGCAATCCAGGATGGTGAGATTGTGGGGCATATTTCGTTCAGTCCCGTCGTCGTAGAGTCGGAGGATTCGAGCTTCGAGGCAATCAGCCTTGCCCCGATGGCGGTTCTTCCAATGTACCAGAGCAAAGGGATCGGCTCGCAGATGGTCCAGGCCGGTCTCGAAGAATGCCGCCGCTTGGGACACGAGGTGGTAGTAGTGCTGGGCCACCCCGACTACTACCCGCGTTTCGGGTTTGTCGTGGCTGGGCCCAAAGGTATTGACTGCGAGTTCGAGGCTCCCGAAGAGGCCTGGATGGTCCTGGAGCTGCGGGAAGGGGCTCTGGCGGGGAGACGGGGCGTGGTGAGATTTCAGCCCGAGATCAGGGAGGCCGTGTAGCGGAGTGATTTGCCGTTCACGGGGACTGGGGCTTTGGCGCCGCTCTGCGTTCCAGGAACACGAAGTCGCTGGCCTTCTCCCAGTACCCTTCGTAGAGAATAATCTCAGGATGGAGGTCCAGAGAAGCGAAGTCCTTGACCTGCACTTTTCGTTCGCCAGCCAGAGGGTCATAGATGCGGAGGAAGGTCACCGGCCTGCCATTCTGGAAGCCTACCCTCTGCAGTGATCGAAGACCCTTCAGAGTCTCCGACGGCACGTTCAGCGTGGTGACCAGGTACCTGTGGGCCGACCAGGGTACGTCTTTGGGTCCCTCTCCGCCAAGCCAGAGTATGTCCATGCCTTCTCCTCTGGGCGCTGGGCCTATATCGAATACTGTGATACGACTTTCAATGAGACCATGTATATCATATTATAATGGGTTTCGGGCTGTCTCGGAAAGCATCCCTGTGTCTAGTCGCGAAGTCTGACAATGGAAGAAGTTCCAGCCGTTTGATATGGGAGGTTACGATGGTTCCAGAGTTTGTTGACCGTCTCCTTGAGAACATGAAGAGCGTGATAGTGGCCAAGCCGGAGGTGCTTGAGCTGGCCCTGGTGGCCGTGCTCTGCGAGGGGCATATCCTCATTGAGGATGTGCCGGGCATCGGCAAGACTACCCTGGCCAAGACCCTGGCTCGCTCCCTCGGGTGCACTTTCCACCGTATTCAGTGTACCCCTGACCTCTTGCCCTCAGATGTCACGGGCATACACTTTTTCAGCCAGAAGACCTCCGAGTTTGAGTTTCGCCCGGGTCCGGTAATGGCCAATGTCGTCCTGGTGGATGAAATCAACCGGGCCACACCCCGTACCCAGTCCAGCCTGCTGGAGTCCATGGAAGAGAAGCAGGTAACAGTGGATGGGGTCACTATGCCCCTCCCCCAACCGTTCATGGTCATCGCCACTCAGAACCCGGTGGAGCTACAGGGCACCTTCCCTCTGCCGGAAGCCCAGCTAGACCGCTTCCTCCTGAAACTGGTGCTGGGCTATCCCGATCCGGGGGACGAAGATATCATGCTCCTTCGCTTCGAGCGGTCTAACCCTCTGGAGGAGCTCTCCGCCGTGACGTCGGCGTCCGAGATAATGGACATCAAGCGGCAGGTTCAGGAGATATACGTGGAGCCCTCAGTGCGGCACTACATCCTGGAGGTTATCGCCAAGACTCGCATTAACCCGTCCATCGCGCTCGGCGGGAGCCCACGGGCCAGCCTGGCCCTGTACCGGTGCTGCCAGGCCCTTGCCCTCATCCGAGGACGGGATTTCGTCCTTCCCGACGATGTCAAGCGACTGGCCACGCCGGTGCTGGGGCACCGGCTCATCCTGAGCACGGAAGCCTATCTCCACGATACCAGTAAGGAGAGCCTGATTGCAGATATCCTCTCGTCCCTCCCGGTTCCGGCGGAATAACAGGACGCCGGACAAAGCCATAGTCAGCCTGGGTCACCCGGCTATCTTCCACTGGGGGATTCTGGTGGTCCTGCTCGGATTACTCATCTTCTCCGCATTTCAGCGAATGGTCCCTCTACTGGCTACGACGGCCTTCCTGCTGGTAGTGCTTCTCCTGTCCCGATTCTGGAGCCGGCACGCCCTTCGCGGCCTTTCGGTTGGGGTGAGCACCAGCCGTGGTCGCGCCTTCCCCGGGGAGGAAGTGGAGCTGACCTTTGAGTTGGCCAACAGGTGGTTGCCCCTTCCGTGGTTGGAGGTAGAGATGGAGCTGCCATATCGCCTGGCCACGGGAAAGAGGTCCCCCAGCCCCTATACTCGGAAACGGTTGCGCTGGGTTACTTCTCTGTTGCCCGGGCAGGCTATCACCTGGAAGCATACCCTGGAGGCCAAGGCCAGGGGAGACTACCGGCTGGGGTTGCCCAGACTGCGCTCCGGAGATATGTTCGGGCTCTTCCCCAAGGAGTTGGTTCTGCCTCACTTCGACAGCTTGCTTGTCTATCCCCAGGTGTTTCCCCTGGGCAAGCTGAGTCTGCCGCTGAGAGCTCTCTTTGGGGAGAAGGCAGCCCCCAGGAGCATCTACGAGGATATCAGTCGGGTTGCGGGATCCCGAGACTATCGTTACGACGACTCCTTCAAACACATTCACTGGAAGGCCAGTGCTGCTCACAATAAGCTGCAAACGCGGCAGTATGAGTCCAGCACTAGCCTCAGCCTGCTCCTCATTCTCGATGTCCACAGCTTCCCGGAAGAGGACGAAGGATTCGAGCGTGCCGCGAGCACGGTAGCCTCCCTGGCCTACGAAGCCCATCGGCAGGGGTTTGCGGTGGGACTCATGGCCAATGGTGAGCCGCAGGTGCAGCTTCCCATAGGAAGTGGGCAGAACCAGTTGCTTCTAATACTGGAAGCCCTGGCGCGAATGACCGCTGGTTCACCGACATCTCTCTACGACCAGATGGACGTACTGCGGCCAATCCTGCCCATGGGGGCTACGCTGGTGGTGGTTACCCGCACTACGACGCCTGCCCTCGCCGGCGTGGCCCGCCAGCTTGAGCAGGACGGCCATTCGCTGCTGCTGGTTGGCATGGAACAGACTGCGGGTGAGAAGAGCCCTGGCGCTGCCTCAGTCGAGGGAGGAGCTCACCCGTGAGACTCACCCGATTGTCGGCACTGTTCTATCTGAGCTTCGTGGGAATGGAGTTGAGCTACCTCTATCTTTTGGGGTCGCTGATGGGTGGCCCCATCTATGCCCTTGTCGTCATGTTGCTTCCCTATCCTCTCGCTCTCTTCTCCCGGGTTGCACTGCCGCGGCTGGCGCTTGCGCAGCGGCTGAGGCTCGCACTGGAGGTGGCACTGGTCACCCTGGTCATACTGCTGGTTGTGGGAGAGCAATTGATTGCCGGCCTGGCGAGCGGGCAGGTGGATGCCCTGGGCATTGTGCTGCGTATGGGTTTCTGTGGACTTGCCTGGTTTCTGGGACGTACCGCGCCTTACGGGGAGGTCAGCTATTCCAGCATTGCCTTCCGCCTCCAGATCGGCGTGGTAGCTGTCCTGGTGTTCTCGCAGCTCGCCGGCAGTGTCCCTCTCGTCTTCCTCTTCTTCCTGCTGGCTCCGCTGGCCCTCTTCCTTGCACGCTGGACGAGCTCGTTCTCCCGCGGAGCAACCGCACTGCGCTCTCCCAACGTGAGCCACTTGCTTCTCGCTGGAGCGAGCGTCCTGGTGCCAGGCATGGCGCTGGTTGTGCTCTTCTCTCCAGGTGTGGCTCGTGCCATCGTGAGCTGGCTGGGGGGTGGCTTCTGGGGACTGTCAGACTGGCTGGATGCCCGGCACGAGGCAGCGGCCGATACGCCCAGCAGCTTCAACTTCGACTTTGGCTGCAGTGCGCGAGCACCGGACTACGAAGGGACGTCCTCTCCCACAGGAATGTCTCCTCCGGCCGGGGGGCCGACCGGGATAAGCCCCGTGGCCATCTGGATTGTCGCCTCTATCATTGGCCTGGCGATACTGACCCTTATCGCCATCGTGGTCGTCTTCGCGTTGAGAAGGCAGAGAGCCGGGCGTGAGGCTCGCCCAATAGAGCCAGTGCGGTTCCAGACCAGGATGGTCGCCTCGGACGTGCTCCGCAGTCTGATGTCCCTTTTCCCCCAGCTAATGAAGAAGCTGTGGCTTTGGTTGAGGTCACTCCTGCAGAGATGGAAAAGGCGCCCCGGACCGTCAGACGAGGCCCTGCTGTCCATTCGAGCCCTGTACCGCAGTCTTTCGCGTTGGGCAGCCAGACAGGGAATGGCTCGCGCTCCGGCCCAGACCCCTCTGGAGCACTTGAAGCTGCTGGAGCAGAGGTTCCCCCAGCAGCAGGACGTGCTGAAACAGGTTACTGAGGCGTACCTGGTGGCACGCTACAGCCAGAAGCCCGTTTCTCATGACGTGTTTCACAGCGCGAAGGAAGCCTGGCAAAGGGCGGTGGCTCATCATACCCGCTTGCGGTTCAGGACCTGATTGCCCGGCGCCAAGACAGGTGGAGTGCCGCTACATGGACGGGGAGACCGTCGTCCCGCGGGTTGGACGTGTCCCCCCTGGATAGCTGACTTGCCGTTTCTGGCCACCAGGCTTTGGGGTGAGCACTAGCCGGCTTTGGGACGCATGAGTGCCACGACTACTGCCATGCCCAAGAAACCGACGCCCAGACCTGCGAGCAGACCCGGCACGAGGTGCCCCAGTGCCCATCCGATTCCCATGCCAAGAAGCAAACCTCCCGGGACACAGACCCCACCGACTGACCACGCCCTCTTGGTTTCTTCCGTCTCAGGGGACATCTCTACCGCCTCCTTCCAATGCCGTATGCACGGCATTTCACACAGTGGGATTGCATCAGTAGACTTCTCTTCACGATTGACCATGAACGATAGCCCATCTGTGTCGCCAATGTCAATCATCTCACCGCTTCCTGCACACCGTTTGGAGGTCACGGAGTCGCATTCTGTCTCAAACCGGCGGAAGAGTCTCATGAAGTCCGCCCGATGGGACGGGGACGGGGGAGCAGAAGTGGCTTCTGCCAGCCCCGAACGGTTCACCAAAAGAAAACGCCAGCAGTGAAACGCTGGCGTTTCGAGTTTGCTGGTGGAGACGGGGGAGAGTTGAACTCCCCGTCCAGAAGAGGGCCACCCAGAATGTGCTACAGGCTTAGTCGGCTCATTGCTCTTGCCCAACCGTCCTCGGCCGACCGAGCTCGATTGAGCCAGTCGATACTTTTCTTTGACAACCCCTATCGACGTCGGGGCTGCCGCACCTCGACTTAGCGTCGCCTATCCCCGTTCATCGAGGGAAACGGAGGGGGCGTGTCAGCGCTTAGCTAGCGTAGACGTATTCGCCAGTTACTTTTGTGCCACCTGTTTTGCGAGGCGATGGCACCTCGGCCTGCAATCCTGGGACGCTTCTCCCCTGTCGAAACCACTCGTCCCCGTATGGTTAACTTGACATAATATTTAACAACGGAGTGGGCAACAGGGTTGCCAGGCGACCAGTTCACTTCAGCGCTTTGGCGAGCTTCATGGTGCGCTCCATCTCTCGCTCCGTCTCGCGGCGCGCTATGGACTGGCGCTTGTCATAGAGCCTCTTGCCTCTGGCGAGGCCCAGTTCCACCTTGGCCTTTCCGTTTTTAAAGTACAGCTTCAAGGGCACTATGGTGAACCCCTTTTGCATCACCTTGGCGGACAGATCGTTTATCTGCCGGCGGTGAAGAAGCAGCTTCCTCGGTCGCGTCGGCTCGTGATTATAGCGGTTGGCCGCTTCGTAACGGGCAATATGCGTGTTGTACAGCCAGAGCTCACCGCGTTCGGGGCGGGCGTACCCGTCACGGATATTCACCCGGCCGGCGCGGAGGGATTTCACCTCGGTGCCGGTAAGGGCGATGCCTGCCTCAATGCTCTCCAGGATATGGTAGTCGTGGTAGGCTTTGCGGTTGAGGCTTACCGTCTTTGTCTTCACAGTTCATTGTATCACAGCGTCTGGGGGGCTTCAATTCACAGTTGGGACTCAAGATCGTCGATGGCGCAGTCCAGTTGCGGGTCACGCTCGTTCAGGATATCGTCTTCAGTGATCTCGACCTCGAAGTCGGGGGTCAGGCCGATCCCCTCGATGAGGTGTCCGTCAGGCGTTAGCCAGCGCGCGGTGGTGACATACAGGGCTGAGCCGTCGCTGAGTTCAAGCATGAGGTTAACGCTTCCTTTGCCATAGGTCACGCTGCCAACGACCTGGGCGCGGTCGCGGTCCTGGAGCGCTCCGGCGAGGACCTCACTGCCGCTGGCGCTGCCTTCGTCTACCAGCACTACCAGCGGCAGGTCCGTGGCCAGTCCGCCGGAGCTGGCCTTCTCCTCTTCCACTGTCCCATCCGCGTTCTCCTGGTAGAGGACGATACCACCGTCAAGGAACTCGCCGGCTACGTCCACCACAACATGGAGGTAGCCGCCGGGGTTGTTGCGCAGGTCGAGAACAATGCCCTCCGCCCCGTTGGCATAGGCCTCCAACAGGATGTCCACGAACTCCTCATAGGTGTTCTGGGAGAAATGAGTGATGTGGATACGCGCGATCTCGTCCGTCAGCATCTCCGTAGACACAGTCTCGAGCTGTATCTCCTGGCGAAGTATCTCAATCTCGATTGGCGCCGTCTCACCGTCATGCAGGATGAGCAGGGTTACCCACGTACCCTCCGGCCCTCGGATCAGCAGCAGAGCTTCGGTCAGAGTCAGACCGGCGGTAGACTCTCCATTCACCTCCAGGATCCTGTCACCGGCCTTCACTCCGTTCTCCTCAGCGGGGCCGCCGGCGATGGGGGACACCACGATGAGTTCACCGTCCTCCATGGTGACGAACGCGCCGATGCCCTCGTAGGAGCCCTCGAAGGCGCTCCATTCCAGCTCATACATGTCGGGATTGAGATAGGAGGTATAGGGATCATCCAGGGCTTCGAGAAGCCCGTCGATGGCTCCCTGGGCAAGCACTTCGGGGTCGAGGGCGTCTTCGTTGACATAATAGTCCTGCAGCGATTGCCATACCTCACCCAGGGTGTTGAACTCCTCAGGGAGGTCGGTGGGCGGGTCGTATGCTATGCGGGCGACCAAGAAGCCGATGGTGAAGCATAACACTATGACTGCGGCGAGCAGGAAGGTGGGGAGGAGGAACTTTCTATCATTCATTTCTCGACCTCACGAAGTGATGTGACCCGCTTCTCCGTAGAAGCAAGCCCGCGTTTTTGGGAGGATAATGACTGTTATTTTATGTCAACAGAAGCAGGCTCGATATGCGCTGTAGTGACATAATGGCTATTGTGCGAACCACTTTCAAGCCTGGGTGAGACTTCTGGCGATCCTCTCCTGCAAGCGGTCTAGCCCCCATCCCCTGGATGCCGAGATGAGTACCGCGTCTGGAGGGATGTCTTCGCCTTCCGCCGCAAGTGCCGTGATCTCGTCCTCACTGGAGACGAGGAGGTCCACCTTGTTCAACACGGCTATCCTTGGCTTGTCCTGGAGCTCGAGCGCGGTGAGGACCTGTTCCACCGCAATGCTCTGCTCAACCGCGTTTCTATGTGTTATGTCAATTACATGGAGCAGCAGGGTAGCCTCGCCTAGTTCTTCCAGGGTCGCGCGAAAAGCGGCGACCACCGCTGGGGGCAGCTTCTGTATGAACCCCACTGTGTCAGTGAGCAACACGTCTTGCCCGTCGAGAAGCCGCACCCGCCTGGTGGTTGGATCGAGGGTGGCGAAAAGCTTGTCCTCAACGAACACGCCGGCGTCACTCACAGCGTTGAGCAGGGTGCTTTTCCCGGCGTTGGTATAGCCGACTATGGCCACGATGGGAAGGCCGTGCCGCTCCCGCTGACGGCGGTAGAGGGCGCGGTGCTTTCTGACCTGCCCGATATCCTTCTGAAGGCGGTGGATCTTCTGGCGGATGATGCGCCGGTCGGTCTCAATCTGCTTCTCGCCAGGTCCGCGCGTGCCGATGCCCCCGCCAAGACGCTCCAGGTGGCTCCACTGTCCGGCGAGGCGGGGCAACAGGTACTGGTGCTGTGCCAGCTCTACTTGAAGCCGTCCCTCGTGTGTCTGCGCTCGTCTGGCGAAGATGTCCAGGATGAGCGCGGTGCGGTCTATGATTTTGACCGCCAGAGCCTCCTCCAGGTTCCGCTGCTGCGTCGGGGAGAGTTCATCGTCGAAGATCGCTACGTCGTATCCCAGCTCGGCCTTGAGTTCGGCGAGTTCCTCGATCTTCCCCTTTCCCACATAGTAGGCAGGTGTCGGTCTCTGGCGCCGCTGCACCGATGCCCCTACCACCTCGGCCCCGGCGGTCCTGGTCAACAGAGCCAGCTCCTCAAGGGAGTCCTCTATCGGCCAGGAGTTGCCGGGCCCCTTCCCCTCGACTCCCACGAGAAGAGCTTTCTCCACGGGTGGCTTGGTGGGAACTGTGCTTCTGGCGATGGCTGTTCCTTATGTCAAGATGTCTTTGCCTTGTGCCACGCCCTCAGCCGGGCTACCGCCTCGTCAAGGCGTTCGTCGGGTACGGTCAATGACAGCCGAATATAGCCCTCACCACTCTGTCCGTAGCCTATACCGGGAGTCACAACCACTCCGGCCTCGTCTAACAGAGCAGTGGCGAATTGAATCGACGTGTAGCTTCGAGGAACCCTCGCCCAGATATAGAGGCTGGCGCGAGGGGGTGTGGCCTTCAGTCCCATTTCGTCGAGGACCTGCAGGAGCGAGTCGCGGCGCCGCTGATACATGGCGTTGTGCTCGACGATGCAGTCCTGAGGTCCGTTCAGCGCCTCGATAGCAGCATACTGAATCGCCTGGGGAATGCCCGAGTCCAGGTTCGACTTCACCCTTCTCAGGGCGTCGACTATCTGTGCGTTCCCCACCATCATGCCCACTCGCCAGCCGGTCATGTTGTAGCTCTTGGAGAGGGAGTGGAATTCCACCCCGACTCCCCTTGCTCCCGGGGCTTGCATGAAACTCACCGGACGGTAGCCGTCAAAGGCCACCTCGGTGTACGGTCCATCGTGACACACCGGGATGTCGTGCTTCTTGGAAAAGGCTACCACCCTCTCGAAGAAGTCCAGGTCGGCCACGGCCCCCGTGGGGTTATTGGGGTAGTTAATCCACAGCACCCTGGCCCTTTGCGCCACCCCGGCCGGAACGCTCTCCAGGTTGGGAAGGAACCCGTTCTCCTCGGTGAGCGGCAGGTAGTAGGGAGAGCCCCCGGCGAACATGGTGCCGATGCTGTAGACGGGGTAGGCCGGGTCGGGCACCAGGGCAATGTCGCCAGGATCAATGAAGCACAGAGCGATATGCCCGACCCCCTCCTTGGCGCCGATGAGGGGCAGCACCTCCTCATCCGGGTTGAGAGCCACGCCGAAACGCTCGCCATACCAGTCGGCTATGGCACGACGGAACTCAGGCAACCCTTCCGACTCGGGATAGCGATGGTTCTGCGGCTCACGCGCCGCCTGACAAAGCCGTTCCACGACATGGGGTGGCGTCGGGGTGTCGGGGTCGCCTATTCCCAGGCTGATGACATCCTCTCCCTTCCGCCTCTTCTCGGCGATCTTCTTCGAGATCTCGACGAAAAGGTAGGGGGGCAGGTTCTCAACACGTTTTGCCGGTCGCATTTGGAAAGCCCGCGGGTCTCTACTCGCCGTACTTTGCCTTCAAAGCTTCGAGAACTGGTGCGTCCCATCTGGCCCGCTGCCATGCACGGGCTCCCGAGATGTCGAGCTTGTCGATATCGAACTTCGCCCCGGTGAAGTCGGCGTCCTCAAGGTCGGTCTGGGCCAGGGTTGCGCCGGTGAGGTCAGCCCCGCTGAAAAGGGCGCCTCTGAGCCTGCTCCGGGTCAATTTGGCGTCCACCAGACAGGCGCCGGACAGGTCGGCGTCGGTCAAGTCGGCCCCGGTTAGGTCGGCGCCCTTCAGGTTGGCCCCGCTCAGGTCACAGTTGAGCATGTCGGCCTGGACCAGGATCGTTCCTGACAGGTCAGCGTCACAGAGCATCTCTCCTCTGAAACTTGCGCTCACCAGGTTTTGCCCTGCCAGGTTCTTGCCTCCAGATTCACTCATTCCAGAAACCTCCACATTGCTTTTTATTCCAGCCCGACCATTCTGAATCCACAGCTAATCAGGCCATTCTCCCAGGAACACCAGCTCAGCCGGACCGCTGAGCATTACCTTGCCTGTCCCGTCCCAGTCGATGGTCAGCGTCCCGCCGGGGAGTATGACATCGACGTGGTCATCCACAAGGTCGTGGAGACGGGCTGCCACCACAACGGCGCACGCCCCGGTGCCCGAAGACATGGTCTGCCCTGCCCCACGCTCCCAGACCCTGGCCACAGTCTCCTTTCGGCTGACAACATTCGCCACCTCGAAGTTCACTCTGTGAGGGAATGCAGGGTGGGTCTCCACCTTGGGGCCCAAGTCAACCAGGGGGAAGTCGGCCACCGGTTCCTCGGGGAAGCAAACCGCATGCGGGTTGGCCATGGACAGGCAGGTCAGGAGCAGTCTCCGGCCATCGATAACGATAGGGTAGTCCATTATTATGTCAAGTTCATCCTCGGTTGCCACCGGAATGTCCTTGGACCGCAGCACCGGCACACCCATTTCCACCTGGATGAGATGGCTGCCGGCTTCCGCCTTCCTGACGCCGCCCGGTGTTTCAATGGTGAGCGCCGGAGGGTATCCCCTGTGGACGGCATACTTCGTGAGGGACCTAAGCCCGTTGCCGCAAGCCTCGGCTTCCGAACCATCGGGGTTGAAGAAGCGCATCCCCAGGTCGGCTACCTGTGATGGTGTGAGAAGAATCAGCCCATCGGAGCCCACGCCGAAGCGGCGGTCGCACATCGATCTGGCGAGGTGGGGCCAATCGCGCTCGGCATCAGCCTCGACGAGCACGAAATCGTTGCCGGTAGCCTGCATCTTGGCGAATCTCATACTCTGACCTTCTCTCCGGCTCCGAGAAACCCGCTCACCAGAGCCTGGACTGGCTCCTCCATCGGCTTGCGCACATCGAACCAGTGAATGCTCTCGTCGCTGAGACGGAACCATGCATACTGATGGCGAGCGAAGCGATGGGTCTCATGTTTGATGCGCTGCACCGCCTCATCCAACGCGACCTCCCCCTGAAGGTACTGGGCGATGCGCCTGTATCCCAGCCCCGAGAGCGAAGGGAGATCCGGCGAGTAGCCTCGCTCGATAAGTGCCTGAACCTCTTGAACCAGGCCTCGCTCTATCATTGTATCAACTCGGTCATCTATCCTGCTATAGAGCTCCTCCCGAGAAGTGGTGAGCCCTACCATCAGGCTGCGGAAACGCGGCTCCCTTCTCCGGAGTTTGGAGAACGGCAGTCCGGTGGCATGGCAGACCTCCAGAGCTCTCACCACTCGTCGCACGTTCCGTGGGTCGATTCTTCCTGCCGCCTCGGGGTCAAACCGCTGCAACTCTGCATACAGGGCCATGCCGCCTCCGCTGGCCGCTTTCTCCTCCAGCATCCGCCTCAGTTCGGGGTGCGGGCCGACCTCCGGGATCCTGAAGCCGGCGGTGACAGCCTGAACATACAGGCCACTGCCTCCCACCAGGAAGGCCGACTTCCCTCGCCGCTCGATGTCTTCCAGTGCACGGTATGCCGCCTCCTGATACATGGCGAGGCTGAAGTCCTCGTCAGGGTCGACTATGTCCACGAGATGATGGGGGACGAGGGCTCTCTCCTCCGGGCTGGGCTTCGCTGTTCCTATGTCCACGTAGCGATACACCTGGCGGCTGTCGGCGCTGACGACCTCTCCGTTGAAGGCCTGCGCCAGATTCATTGCCAGGTCGGTCTTGCCCACCGCCGTAGGACCCACAATAGCTACAAGACGCTTCATGTTCGTGCCGCTGACTGCTCCACAATACTGACGAATTCGTCCGCTTTCAAGCTCGCTCCGCCAACCAGAGCGCCATCGATCTCCCCTTGCGCGATGAACTCGCCGATATTGTCGGCAGTTACGCTCCCCCCGTATAGAATCCGCGTTTCCGAAGCCATCTCTGCGCCATAGAGTCGCCTCAGTTCTCCTCTAATCAGATTGATGGTGAGATTGGCCTCTTCTCCGGACGCAGCCATGCCGGTGCCGATGGCCCAGATGGGCTCATAGGCCATGACCAGCCCGTGAGGCGAGTCGACGCCCCCGAGAGCGCCAGCGACCTGTGTTCTCACCACCTCCTCAGTCCTCCCCGACTGCCTTTCCTCAAGCTTCTCTCCGACGCACAGGATAGGAATCAACTTCGCCCCGAGTGCGGCACGGAGCTTCCGGTTCACCAGTTCGTCAGTTTCACCGAAGTACTGTCGGCGCTCGGAGTGTCCCAGAATCACGAATTCGCAAAGCGCCGATAGCATGGTGGCGGAGATCTCACCGGTATAGGCGCCCTTCAGTTCGTAGTGACAGTTCTGTGCCCCCAGCCCTATCGACGTGCCATGGAGCAGTTCTCCCACCGCCGCCAACGAGATGAACGGGGGACAGATGACCTTCTCCACCCCCTGGACTATGTCCAGCCTGCCCGTCATCTGCTCCACCAGTGCCGTCGCTTCGGCCAGGGTGGTGTTCATCTTCCAGTTGCCCGCGATGACTGGCGTTCTCACCTGATCCTCCTAAGCGCCAAACTTGCCCAGCTTCCTCGCATTGGCCAGGGCCAGAGGCATTATCTGAACAGCGGGAAATCTCCCCAGCCCCCCTCTGGCACAGGCGCTCTCTCCGAACTCCTCCACTGCGTCGCGACGGCACCACCTGGAGTGGATCAGGACGGGAACGGGGTGCCAGCTATGCCCCTTGAGCAGCGCCGGGGTGGAGTGATCGGAGGCCACCACTATGACGTCCGGCCTGAGTCCGATGAGAGCGGGCAGTGCCACGTCGACATCCTCGATTATCTTCACTTTTCGGTCGAAGTCACCGTCCTCGCCGGCCATATCCGTTTCTTTCACGTGCACAAAGAAGAAATCATAGCTGTCGTAGTGCTGCGCCAATGCCGATAACCCGTCGCTTATGGTGGGCCCCGTAGGCAGAATGTCCATCCCGACAACCTTGGCCAGCCCCCGATACATGGGGTAGGAAGCTATCGCGGCGGGCCGGAGCTTGAAGACCTCAGTCATGGTGGGGAAATCCGGGCAGTGGGCGAAGCCGCGTAGCAAGACCATGTTTGCGGGGTGGTGGCCGGCAAGCTTCTCTCGCGCCCTGGCGATGAACTCATTGGCAACGTGAGCGGCTCTGGCAGCCTGCGTAGTACGCGGGACTACCGCCCTTGGAGGCACCCCTTCGTGCTGAGGGTCGGAATCGCCCAGTTCGCTGGAAAGATTGTCTCCTCTGAAGACTGCCACGAAGCGGTGCTCCTTGACCGGTGAGACGAGGACTCCTGTGCCGTCAATGCTCATGCCAGTGAGGAGTTGGCACAGTTCGAAGCATTTCTCCGTTGAAATACGTCCGGCGCGGCGGTCGGTGATCATCCCGCTGTCATCCAGTGTGCAGAAGTTGCCGCGAGCGGCCAAATCTCCCTTCTCCAACGCCAGGTCTATACCGAGGGCGGCCAGGGCACCTCTGCCCACGCTAAAGCGTTCCGGGTCGTATCCAAACAGGGCGAGATGCCCCGGGGCGCTGCCCGGTGTGATCCCCACGCCGACCGGCTCCGCCATGCCACATATGCCCTCCCTCGCCAGCCTGTCTAGATTCGGGGTCCTCGCCGTTTCCAGTTCTGTCAGGCCGGTCTCAGGACGCGGCAGCCCGCCCAGTCCATCGAGGACAAGGAGGACGATCTTCGATGGGGTGGCTTCGGCTAGTTGAGATATTTGCTCCAGGCTGAGCATCACCGTTCCTTGTCTTGCAGCACTTCTATCCCGGGCATTGGCTGTCCCTCGAGGAACCTCAGGGACGCCCCACCGCCCGTTGATACGTGAGTCATCTTGTCCACCAGTCCCAGCTCGTGCACCGCCTCGGCGGTCGAGCCACCGCCGATGACGGTAGTGGCATCCAGGCCAGCGAGGAGGTGGGCAATGGCTTTGGTGCCGTTGGCGAACCTGGGGAACTCGAATACACCCACCGGTCCGTTCCAGACTATGGTCTTGCTCTTGCGCAGTTTCGCTTCGAACAGGGCGGTACTCTGTGGCCCGATGTCCATAACGTACCACGTTGCCGGCACCTCGGTAATCTGAACCGTCTTCGACTTAGCGCCCCCTTCGAACTTGTCGGCAACGACAACGTCGGTGGGCAGGAGGAAGTGAACCCCTTGCGCCGCTGCCTTCTCCATCAGTCGCTGTGCCAGACTCACCTTGTTGGTTTCCACCGTGGACCCGCCGACATCGTACTTCAGGGCCTTCAAGAACGTTGAGCTCATGCCTCCAGCGATGATAAGGGAATCCACCTTGTTGAGTATGTTCTCAATGACGCCAATCTTGTCGCTGATCTTGGCGCCACCGATGATTGCGGTGAAAGGACGTGCCGGGTCCTCCAGAGCCTTGCCGATCATGTCGACCTCTTTCTCCATCGACAGGCCGGCCACGCTGATCAGATACTCGGCGACGCCCACGTTGGAGGCGTGCTTTCGATGCGCTACGCCGAACGCGTCGTTGACGTGGATGTCGGCGAGTTGAGCCAACGCCCAGGCGAACTTGGGATCGTTCTCCTCCTCCTCGGGGTGAAAGCGCAGGTTCTCCAGCATCAGCACCCCACCCTTCTTGAGCTTGGACACGGCCTCTTCCACATGAGGGCCAACGCAGTCGCTTGCCACCTCTATGCGGGAACCGAGCACTTGCGACAGGAGCTCGGCAACCGGTTTCAGCCTCAACTCCTCCACCACCTTCCCATCGGGGCGCCCCAGGTGGGAGCAAAGGATAACGCGCGCCTTGTTGTCAATAAGATACCCTATGGTAGGCAGTACCGCGCGAACCCTGGTGTCGTCAGCGATGCCGCCGTTCTGGTCGAACGGAACGTTGAAGTCGACTCTGACCAAGACCCTCTTGCCCGTCACATCGACGTCTCTGACCGTTTTCTTGTCCATTATGTATGTCTCCTCATAATCCAGCCTTCTTCCAACGAGAATGTCAGGTACTCCGCCGGACAACCCGACACTTTGAATTCCCATCCAGGCTCCATCCGGCGTCGCGGTCGCACGCTATCGCTTCTTCGCCTCAGCCGTGTGAGCCCGTTGCGGAAAGGCACTCAGAACGCGTTTCACTATGCCGTCAGCGTCCAGGCCGTACTTGGCGCGCAGCGCCTCTTGAGTCCCATGTTCCACGAACTCGTCGGGCAGTCCGACGCGCTCGACCTGAAGGTTGGGGCAAGCCGAGGTCTCCAGAAGCTCCAGCACACTGCTGCCGAAGCCACCCTGCAGGGCGTTGTCCTCGACAGTGACCACCATCTTGGCGCGCTGCGCCACGTCGAGAATGAGCGCCGTATCCAGCGGCTTGACGAAGCGCGCGTTGACCACCGCGCACTCGATGCCCCTGTCGGCCAGTCTGCTTGCCGCCTCCAGACACGGTGCGACGGTAGTCCCCAGGGCCAGCAGCGCCACGTCATCCCCGGACCTGAGGACTTCGCCCTCACCCACGGGGATTTCGCGGAGCGTTTCGTCCAGGGACACACCCGTCCCGCACCCCTTCGGGTAGCGGATGGCGAAGGGACGCTTTGCCATCACCGCCGTATGGAGCAGGTGTTGCAGTTCGTTCTCGTCCTTCGGAGATGCGAGCACCATGTTGGGAACGAAGCGGAGAAACGAAAGGTCAAAGGCTCCCTGGTGAGTCTTGCCGTCGTCCCCTACAATGCCGCCGCGGTCTATGGCGAAGACCACCGGGATATTCTGGAGACACACGTCGTGTATGACCTGGTCAACGGCGCGCTGGAGGAAGGTGGAGTATATGGCGACAATGGGGATGAACCCCTGTGTGGCAAGGCCTGCGGCGAAGGTCACCGCGTGTTGCTCGCAGATGCCGACATCGAAAACCCGCTCGGGGAACCTGTCAGCCACAATGCTGAGGCCGGTACCTTCGGGCATCGCGGCGGTGATTGCTATGATCCTGGGATTGTCCGCCGCAAGGCGAAGGATCGTCTTGCCACAGACTTCGCTATAGGAGGGGCAACCATTCCCCCGGGCGTGACTGGGCGAAACCCCATGGAAACTGACTGCGTCCATCTCGGCTGGCTGGTGCCCTTTGCCCTTCCTCGTCACGACGTGCACCAGGGTTGGGCCATAGGAGTGGCTGCCTACCTGCGTGAGGACTGCCTCCATCTCAGCGATATTGTGTCCGTCGATAGGTCCGACATATGTGAAGCCAAGCTCCTCCCAGAACATCGAAGGGATGATGAAGCCTTTCAGGCCTTTCTCCACCCGTTTCCACAGTTGCCACAGCTTCGCTCCCACCGGCAGTCTCGCCGCCATGAGCGATGCCTCGTGTTTGGCCCGGTGATAGCGGCGGTCGAGTCTGAGACGATAGAAGAGCCTCGAAAGGGCACCCACACTGGGCGAGATCGCCATCCCATTGTCATTCAGCACCACGATGAGCCGAGTGCGCAAATGGCCCGCCTGGTTCAGGGCCTCGAAGGCCATGCCTCCTGCCAGGGCGGCATCGCCGATGACTGCCAGCACACTGTGGTCTTTCCCCTCAAGGTCGCGGGCAATCGCCATTCCCAGTGCCGCCGAGATCGATGTTGAGGCATGTCCGGTGCCGAAGACATCGTGAGGACTCTCGTCAGGCTCAGCGAATCCGCTCAACCCTCCGTGTTGTCGAATGGTGGAGAAAAGCTGTTTACGCCCGGTGAGCAGCTTGTGGGCATAGGTCTGATGGCCGACGTCCCAAATGATCCTGTC
This sequence comes from uncultured Dehalococcoidales bacterium, assembly GCA_964438305.1. Classification (GTDB taxonomy): domain Bacteria; phylum Chloroflexota; class Dehalococcoidia; order E44-bin15; family E44-bin15; genus CAYTKL01. The sequence goes on from CAYTKL010000012.1 coordinate 20,201, forward strand.
GCGAGGGCTTTGGAAAGCGCGGTGAATGGCGATGGTGAGCTCGACTACTCCGAGGTTAGACGCGAGGTGCCCGCCGTTAGCACTCACCGTCGCAATGATCTCCTCTCGAATCTCGGTGGCAAGCTGCTCCAGTTCGGAGGGGGTCAGTACCTTCAGATCGGCGGGCTCATTGACGCGGTCTAGAACCTTGACCATACTACTTTCTCATTTTGGAAAGCAAACACAATGTTAGCAACATCCAGCCGTGTTTGTCAAGGAAGCTACGCGCGCTCCAGCGCCTTCACCTTCTCGAGACGCTGCGCATGTCTTCCTCCCTCGAAGTGTGCGCTGAGGTGCATCTTGACTATCTCTTTGGCCAGTTCCTTCCCTACGATTGATGCCCCGAGGCAAAGCACGTTGGCGTTGTTGTGCTGTCGGCTGCGCTGTGCGCTCAAGAGGTCGTGGCACAGGGCGGCATAGGCCCCGGGCACCTTGTTGGCTGTGATGCTCATGCCAATGCCCGTACTGCAAACCAGAATGCCGTGCTCGAAACGCCCTTGCGCTACTCCTTGAGCCACGGCGCTGGCGAAGTCGGGGTAGTCGACGGATGCAGTGTCGTGGCAGCCAAGGTCCTCGTAGCTGTGCCCTTCGTCGGAAAGCAACTCCTCGATCGCCTCCTTGAGTTCGAACCCCCTGTGGTCGCAGCCGATAGCGATGTGCATCTTCCATCCTCCTTCTAACGTATCTCTTCTCCACACACCCGTTCAATCTCTTCGCGGCTTATGACGCCCTGCCTGAGCATCCGCGGTGGATCCTCGGTGAGGTCGATCACCGTGGATTCCGAGCCGCCGGGACACCTGCCGCCATCGAGGACCAGGTCCACCCTGCGTCCCAACTGGCGACGGACTTCCCCTGCTGTCATCGGACTGGGACGGCCACTACGGTTGGCGCTGGTCCCGGTGATCGGTGCACCCAACCCCTCGACAAGAGCGATGGGGACGGGGTGATTGGGCACCCGCACCGCAATCTTGTCGCCGCCGCCGCTGACCAGGCTCGAGACGGACGCTGATTTATGTAAAATAAGAGTCAGGCCTCCGGGCAGAAACTGCCGTGCCAGGACCCACGCCGTCTCCGGCACATCAATCGCTACGCCGGCTATCTGCAGAACGCTACCGAGGAGCAACGGGAGTGCCAGGTGACGTGGCCTGCCCTTGGCCTGATAGACCTTAATCACAGCAGCGTCGTCGAGGGAACTGGCGCCCAACCCATAGACCGTATCTGTAGGGAAGGCCACGATACCCCCCTCCTTGAGCGTCTCGATTGCCTCGCCAATCTGAGCCTCCATGTCGACTCAAGTATACCATAGGGGCTCGCTTTGCCCGAAGCTGGCGTGCTCTGCGGCGTATCTGTGCGTCGCAGGCGCAGCGAGCGCCATGCCGCCGGCCGCACCTGCTCTCGCCGTGTGGGCAATAATAGATAGGATAACATATTCATGCTTAATATTATATAAAGATTTGACGCCTGCCACAGGAGGCTGATACAATTCTAGGAAGAGGCACTATCGTGTGAGCCGAGTAAGCAGGAGGTAGACACCTATGACAGCATTGGAGGAGTTGACCAAGCCCGCCGCGTCGCTCGTCAATTCTCAGGTTGAGCGGTGGAAGGAGAAGGGTGGCAAGGTTATTGGCCACTACTGCACCTACGTTCCAGTGGAGATCATTCATGCTGCCGGCATGCTGCCGTATCGGATGCGTGCCACGGGGAGTACCAGCTCGGACCTTGGAGACGTGTATACGTACCGCACCATGTGCACAT
>CAYTKL010000013.1:0-21873 GCA_964438305.1 uncultured Dehalococcoidales bacterium
TGTAGTCGACGTCGGGCTTCTCCATCTGCCCGAGGAACTGGCGGGCGTAGGCAGAGAGCGACTCGACGTAGCGGCGTTGCCCCTCGGCGTAGACGGTGTCGAAGGCAAGGGAGCTCTTGCCTGAGCCGGAGACACCGGTGATTACCACCAGCCTGTCTCGAGGTATGGCGACATCGATGTTCTTCAGGTTGTGCTCGCGAGCTCCTTTTACGAATATCGTATCCAGTGGCATAGGGTCGCTTTCCCTTCTGTTTGCCTCCTGCTTCCTAGTGTAGCATGGCACTCGTAGCTGAACAAGGCTTGTGAAGCTTATACAGAATGGTTGCATTTTGTCTCATATTAGGCTATAATAGCATTTCGGTGGAACCCATGACTGGCATTTCACAGCATGACCGTATCGCAAAGGCGAGCTAGGGTTTGTCTCAGCACAAGCAGGATTGGGCAATCAGACGAACAGGGTCTCAAAGCTGTACCGGCGCAGGGCAACCACCAAATAAGGAAGGAGGCTTGGTATGGTTTTGGAGGACAAGACTCTGGTGTGTCGGGATTGCGGCCAGGAGTTTGTGTTCACCGTTGGTGAACAGGAGTTCTTCCAGTCGCGTGGGCTGCTGAGCGAGCCCACGCGTTGCCGTGAGTGCCGTTCGGTGAGACGGCGCAATCGCGTTGGCGAAACCCGCCAAATGTACCCCGCAATCTGCGCGTCCTGCGGCGCGGAGTGTGAGGTTCCCTTCGAACCCAGAGACGGTCGGCCGGTCTACTGCAACGAGTGCTTTACCAAGGTAAGGAATCGGTTCTAGCGGCCGCAGAGTTCAGGTGATACCAGGCAGAGAGCCGAGACGCTCCCGATGTCTCGGGAGGTCGTGGTATAGCTGCCCGTGAGGAGTAATGAATGTTGGCGTTTGCCGGGTGAGGCTGCGCCTGCCCGAGAACCATTCGCTGAAGGGCAAGCGGCAGGTGGTGAAGTCGGTCACCCAGCGAGTCCAGAACAAGTATAACGTGTCGATAGCTGAGGTCGATGACCAGGATGTCTGGCAGGTCATCACTCTGGGGATAAGCTGTGTTAGCGAGAGCGCGCAGCATGCCAATGAGGTCCTATCCAAGGTTGTGGGCTTCATCCAGGCGAGCAGGTTCGACGTCGAAATGCTCGACTATGACCTGGAGATCATCAGCGTCTAGAACGAGCGCCCTCCGCTCGTTGGCCCGCAATCGCTCGTGCCATCAGGTCGTTCCCGCCATGCTTGCCGGCTATCCATGAATGCCGTTGGGGGGCTCCTTCGGCTGGCTCTCGCCACGGCGAGTCGCCTCCGGGGACAGGCCCAACAGGTAGTCGCCTGATTCATCAGGCAAGGCCGCCCAATGAATTGGGCAACTACAGTACCGCATCGGCGCCGGCGCCGCGACAAGGGCGAATGGGGAAGGGGTGTGACCTGATTCCGGGAGCATCATGGACACTGCAGCCTTCCTAGACCATCTGAGAGCACACCCCCTGTTCGAAGAACAGGTGGCCCATGTTGAGCATGTGCCGCCGCGCGGCGCGGGCTACGAGACTCTCACAAACGCGCTTCACCCTGACCTCGAAGCGCGTCTTCAGGCTGTGCATATCCGCACGTTGTACCGCCACCAGGCTCAGGCAGCGGATGCCGCCGCGTCGGGCAAGAACGTTTTTGTGGTGACCCCGGCGGCCAGCGGCAAGACGCTGTGCTACAACCTCCCCGTGCTCGATGTCATGCTCCGGGAGAAGCGCAGCCGTGCCCTGTATCTCTTTCCCACCAAGGCGCTGGCTCAGGACCAGCGCCGGGGTCTGCTGGAGCTTGCCTCACCGCTGGGGATAGGGTGCGCTACGTTCGACGGCGATACCCCGCCGCAGGAGCGAGGCGACATCAAGCGGGGCGCTCGGCTGGTCATGACCAATCCCGATATGCTTCATCTTGGCATTCTGCCCAATCATCAGTCGTGGTCGAGGTTTATTCGTCAGCTTCGCTATGTGGTGGTCGACGAGGCCCACGTGTACCGCGGCGTCTTCGGCTCTCATGTTGCCAATGTGCTCCGCCGCCTGCGGCGCGTGTGCACGCTCTACGGGGCGTCGCCCCAGTTCATCTGCGCCTCCGCCACCATTGCCAACCCCCGGGAGCATATCGAGAGGCTGGTGGGTCTTCCCTTTGAAGTCATCGACGACGATGGCTCGCCCTATGGCGGGAAGGACTTCGTGTTCTGGAATCCTCCCATAATCGACCAGGCGCGAGCCACCAGACGCAGCCCGAATTCGGAGGCCACCTTTCTCTTCGGCGAGCTGGTCAAGGGTAACCTGCGCACCATTGCCTTCGCCCGGTCGAGGAAGCTCACCGAGCTCATCTACATCTACACCAGGGAGCAACTGGCCGGCGATAAAAGACGGCTGGCTGACAGAATAAGGCCGTATCGGGCCGGCTATCTGCCCGAGGACCGGCGACAAATCGAGCGCCAGCTCTTTGACGGTGAGCTGCTGGGAGTGGTGGCGACCAATGCCCTTGAGCTTGGAGTGGACATCGGGGACCTCGATGCCACCGTGCTCACCGGTTACCCGGGGAGCATCGCCAGCACGTGGCAGCAGGCGGGGCGGAGCGGGAGGAGAGGGGAGAGGTCCCTCGCTTTCCTCATCGGCCTGGCCAATCCCCTGGACCAGTATTTCATGCGACACCCCGAGGCCTTCTTCGGCAAGAGCTTTGAGTACGTGCTCATCAATGAAGCCAACCCCTACGTTCTCAGGTCGCATCTCCTCTGCGCTGCCTATGAACACCCTCTGGACAAGACGGACGAAGCGCTGTTCGGCGAGCACTTCGGCGACGTGAGGACGAGCCTGGAAGAGGAGGAGTTGCTCCGGGAACGCGGTGGGCGGTGGTATCTTTCACCAGCCATACTCTATCCGGCAGAGCAGGTCAACATCCGCTCGGTATCCTCAGAGCGCTACACCGTTGTCGATGCCTCACAGGGCAATCGGGAGCTGGAGACGGTCGAGGCGGCGGTTGCCTTCTTCGAAATCCATCCCGGCGCCATCTATCTGCACCAGGGCGAGACGTACCTGATTGCCCAACTGGACCTGCTGTCGCATACCGCCTACGCCCAGCCTGTCGACGTCGACTACTATACGCAGACCAAAGATATAACCGAGGTCTCCATCGTCGATGTGATCGAGCGGAAGGAGGCCGGGGGAGTGGGTGTCTATCTGGGAGAGGTGGAGGTGACCACCGACGTGGTGGGTTTCAAGAGGAAGAGGCAGTTCACCGAGGAGGTCATCGGCGAGGAGGCCCTTGACCTGCCGTCGCAGACCTTCCCCACCGTGGCGCTGTGGTTCGACATACCGGACCGGACCGTCTTCGCCCTGGCCGAGAAAGGGCTTGACCTCGCCGGCGGACTTCATGCCACGGAGCACGCCGCCATAGCTCTCCTGCCCATCTTCGCCCTGTGCGACAGGAATGATGTGGGTGGCATGTCCACCGCGCTTCACGCCGATACCGGCAGGCCACAGGTGTTCATCTACGATGCCTATCCCGGCGGCATCGGCATCGCCGAGAAGGGCTTCGAGCTGGTCGAGGAACTGTGGCGGGCCACGCTGAGGGCGATTTCCGAATGCCCCTGCGAGTCGGGCTGTCCCAGTTGCATCCAGTCGCCCAAATGCGGCAACAACAACGAGCCGCTGGACAAGAAAGCGGCGGAGCTCATTCTCGGCGCTCTTGTGGGGCCCGGCTGATGCCCGGCCCACGGTGATGAACCACGACTGTCTGAGAGTCAGGTGCGGATTCCCACAGTTCTAAGGTATACTGTGGTGGGATTACGGGCGGTGGAGGTGGCAGCGGCTCGCGGGTCGCGCCAACGAGAAGGGAGCAATAGATGCCAGCAGTAGCAGTTATCGGCGCGCAGTGGGGAGATGAGGGAAAGGGCAAAATCGTTGACCTCCTTTCGGAGAAGGTGAACATGGTGGTGCGCTTCTCGGGGGGCAACAACGCCGGGCATACGGTCATCAATCCCCACGGTGAGTTCAAGTTGCGTCTTGTCCCCTCCGGCGTTTTCCACCGGGATGCCACGTGCATTATCGGCAACGGTGTGGTCATCGATCCCGCGGTGCTTCTTGAAGAGATCGACGCGGTGAAGAAGAGCGGCGTGAGCCTGGAGCGGCTGTTCGTCAGTGACCGCGCCAACCTGATAATGCCCTATCACAGGCTTCTCGACGGCCTGGAGGAGGAGGCCCGCGGCGGCGGCGCCATAGGAACCACGAGACGGGGGATCGGCCCCTGCTACACGGACAAGGTTGGCCGCCTGGGCGTTCGCGCTGGAGACTTGCTCGACAGGGAGATGTTCCGGGAGAGGCTTAGCTTCGTTCTGGAACAGAAGAACCGTATCCTCACCAAGCTGTACGACGCTGAGCCGCTGTCGTTCGACAGCATGTACGATGAATACTGCGGCTACGCGGACCGCCTGGTGCCCCACATCAGGCCAACCGATATGATAGTGCAGCGGGCCCTGGAGGCGGGTCAAACGGTGCTGCTGGAGGGGGCGCAGGGTACCATGCTGGATGTCGACTTCGGAACGTATCCCTATGTCACCTCAACGTCCACCATCGTGGGTGGCGCCTGCTCCGGCCTGGGGATCAGCCCGTTGCGGGTGGACCGGGTCATCGGTGTGTGCAAGGCGTACAGCACCAGGGTTGGCGCGGGGCCCATGCCGACCGAACTCACCGACGAGATGGGGGAACGGATACGAGAGCGAGCTCATGAGTATGGTGTGGTCACGCGGCGGCCGCGTCGCTGCGGGTGGTTCGACGCCGTGGTGTGTCGGTTCAGCACGCGGATCAACGGTTTCTCCGATTTCGCCCTGACCCGGCTCGATATCCTGGACATTATGCCGTCAATCAAGGTGTGCACCGGCTACAAGGTTGACGGCAAGACGCTTACAGACCCCCCGAGCAGCCCGTCGGTCCTGGCCAGGTGCAAACCGGTCTACGAGGAGCTTGCCGGCTGGGAAAGCGATACCAGCGAGATTCGCCACTTCCAGGAGCTGCCCGCCGCAGCGCGCTCATACGTTGAACGGCTCGAGGAACTGATCGGCTGTCCGGCGAGCGTGGTGTCGGTCGGCCCCAGCCGCGAGCAGACCATCATCCTTCGAGACGTGCCCTAGCCCTGGGCAGGCGTTGGGCGCACACCGGAACGCTGTCTCATACCCTGGCTTGCACGGGAAGGTCGATCCTGTAGTCTCTCAGCGTGGTCGCAATAACGGCTGCCGATTTCTCGTCAGGCTCGGTAAGAGGCAGACGTGGCTTGCCTACGCGGAAGCCCAGGTGATTCAAGGCGTACTTGGTGGGGATGGGGTTGGACACGACGAACATGGCGTTGATGAGCGGAAGCAGGTGGAGATGGATCGCCGCTGCCTCTTCCCGCTTGCCGGCGAGGGACTTCTCCATCATCTCCTTTATCTGAAGGCCGACGACATGGGAGATGACGCTGATTACGCCGTACCCCCCCAGGGCGAGTAGGGGCAGCGTGTCGCCGTCGTTGCCGCTGTAGACGAGGAAGTCCTTCTTCACTCCATCGATTATCCTGCCGATCTGCTCCAGGTTGGCACTGGCCTCCTTTACACCCACCACGTTGTCGAGTTCGCTCAGCTTGATTGCCGTCTCAGCGGTAAGGTTCACCGCCGTTCGGCTCGGCACATTGTAGGGAATGCAGGGGAGGGTGGTCGCCCCGGCAATGGCCTTGAAGTGTTGTAGAAGCCCGTCCTGCGTCGGCCTGCTGTAGCACGGCGCAACGATGAGAATGGCGTCGGCGCCGACCTTCTCCGCCTCCCTGGTGAGCTCGATGCTCTCCCTCGTGTTGTAGGTGCCGGTGCCCGCCACCACCGCCCCACGGTCGCCAATGGCCTGCTTGACCTCGCCGAAGAGCCTGAGCTTCTCCTCCCGGCTGAGGGCGGGGGCCTCCCCGGTGCTCCCCGAGACCACGAGGCCGTCGCTTCCCGAGTCGATGAGGGCGACGGCAAGCTTCTTCGCCTGCTCGTAGTCAACCTCGCCTTCACCGTCAAAGGGGGTTATCATAGCCGTGATCAGTCTACCTAGCCCAGCCATGGCGTGCCTCCAATATATCTATATCCAGCCTCTCTCGATCATAGTCTCGGCGATCTGGATGGTGTTGAGGGCCGCCCCTTTCCTGATGTTGTCGGCCACCACCCACATAGCCAAGCCGCGCTCATGGGAGACGTCCTTGCGAATGCGTCCCACAAACACGTCGTCGGTTCCAGCCACCGACCACGGGTGAGGGTACAAACTGATACCGGGGTCGTCCTGCACCTTGATACCGGGGGAGTCAGCCAGGATCTGCCGCGCTTCCGTCGGGGACATCGCTCTCTCGAATTCGATGTGGATAGCCTCGCTGTGCCCGATAGAAACGGGAACACGTACGCAGGTTGCGGAAATACCGATATCCGGCGCGTGCATTATCTTCTGAGTCTCCTCCACCATCTTCCACTCCTCTTTGGAGTAGGCATTGTCGAGGAAGAGGTCGATTTCGGGGAGGACGTTGAAAGCGATCTGGTGGGGAAAGAGGTGGGGCACCACCTCACGCCCCTCGAGAGCCAGCTTCGTCTGGTCCACCAGTTCCTCCATGGCGGCGGTGCCGATGCCGGAAGCGGACTGATAGCTGTCGACGATAATCCGCTTGATGGGATTCACCTTGTGCAGGGGGTTGATGGCGACCACCATCTGTATGGTGGAGCAGTTGGGGTTGGCGATGATTCCCTTCTCGCGGTTCTTGGCGTCGTCGGGGTTGACCTCAGGCACCACCAGCGGCACGCTCGGGTCCATCCTGAAGGCCGAGCTGTTGTCGACCACGACGGCACCAGCGCGCGCCGCAACGGGAGAGAAGTGACTGCTGATCTCAGCGCCCGCGGAGAAGAGAGCGATGTCCACGCCATCGAAAGAGTGCGCGGTGGTCTCCTTCACCTCCACCTGCTCGTGCTTGAAATAGAGCTTCGCGCCGGCCGACCGGTCAGAGGCGAGAAGCCGGATTGAGTTCATCGGGAAATTGCGCTGCTCCAGGATCTTGATGAACTCCCGGCCAACAAGCCCGGTGGCGCCGACGACGGCAACATGCAACCCTCGCATCAGGACCTCCTACAACCCTAACAGGCTCTCCAAGCCGTATACTAGTCCCTTGGTCTTGACCACTTCTTTTATGGCCATGACCACCCCCGGCATGAATGTCTCCCGGCTGATGGAGTCATGGCGTATGGTCAGCGTCTGGCCGGGCGCTCCGAGTATCACCTCCTGATGAGCGAGAAGCCCCGGAAGCCGCACGCTATGGATCGCGATGCCCTCGGTCTCTCCCCCGCGCGTCCCGGCCAGCGTCTCCTTCTCGAGTGCGGGGTAGTTGAAACGCTTGCCTCGTGCCTCCGCCATTGCGCGGGCGGTAGCCAGTGCAGTGCCCGACGGGGCATCCGCCTTCTTGTCGTGGTGCTTCTCTATTATCTCGGCAGAATCAAAATACCTGGCCGCCAGCCTAGCCAGGTGAGTCATCACCACTGCACCCAACGAGAAGTTGGGGGCTATTATAGCACCTATGTCGCCATTATTACAGAGCCCCCTGATTTCCTCGACATCCTCGGTGGAGAGCCCTGTAGTGCCCATGACCAGGTTGACGCCTTGCTTTGCTGCGACACGCGCCGCGGGCATGGCGGCGTCGCGGATGGTGAAGTCCACCATGACGTCGGGACGGCAACGCAGCAGGATGGCCTCGAGGTCGGTGGAAATTGGGATATCGCCGGAGCCGTCGGGGAGCGTCAGGAGGTCGCCCTTCACTCTAAGGTCAACCGCGCCGACAGCTCTGAGGCCTTCGTCTCCGCACAGGGTGTTTATGACCTCGCTTCCCATCCTCCCCGCAGCCCCATGAACCACTACCGCTATCGCCATTGGTCAACACCTCTGCGGAGTCTGGCTCAGCTATTGAAACTGCGCCGTGGCGGTCGTCCCCTGGGTCCGCGTTGGTCGCTTCGCGGTCCCTGAGGCCGTGATTGAGGTTTCTTGGGGAAGCCGGACGCCCGGGTGTCCTTGACCTTGGCCACCTTTGAAAGTCCCTGAAACACGGCACGTCGCGACAGGTTCACCCGCCCCATATGGTCTATCTCCGTGACCATCACCATGATCTCGTCGCCAACTTTGACCACATCCTCCACGCTGGGAACGCGGTAGTCGGCAAGCTCACTGATGTGAACCATTCCGTCCTTGCCTGGCCACAGCTCGACAAAAGCACCGTAGCTTTCCACGCGGGTCACTCTGCCGGTATAGGTGGCTCCGACTTCGACCTCTCTGGTCAGGCTCTCGATCTTCTTGATGGCCTTCTGCGCCCCCTCTTCACTGACCGAGCCGATGAGGACCGTGCCATCGTTGTCGATATCTATGGTCGTTCCAGTCTCTTCGATGATCGACCTGATCATCTTGCCCCCAGGACCAATGACGGCACCAATGCGGTCAGGAGAGATCATCATCTTGTAGATTCTCGGCGCGTACTTGCTGAGCTCCGGTCGGCACGTATTGATGGTCTCGTTCATCTTGCCCAGGATGAAGAGGCGTGCCTCTCGTGCTTGCCCCAGCGCCTCCTGGACGATCTCGTAGGAGACCTGCTTGAGCTTGATATCCATTTGAAGGGCAGTGAGGCCTTCGGCGGTGCCTGCCGCCTTGAAGTCCATATCGCCATAGGCGTCCTCAAGCCCCTCAATGTCAGTCAGAATGGCATACTTGTCGTCCTTGGTGACCAGCCCCATGGCCACACCTGCCACGTGTGTATTGATACAGACGCCGGCATCCATCAGCGCCAGGCTGCTGGCGCAGACGCTGGCCATGGATGTTGAGCCGTTGGAGCTGAGGACCTCTGATACCAGCCGGATGGTGTAGGGGAAATCCTCTTCGCTCGGGATGATGGGAGACAGGGCCCTTTCCGCCAGGGCGCCGTGGCCGATCGCCCTCCTGTTGGGCGCCCCGAGGCGTCTCACCTCCCCCACGGAGAATGGAGGGAAGTTGTAGTGGTGCATGAAGCGCTTGCTCTCCTCCTGGCTGATGGTATCAATGGTCTGTTCCTTCCCCACCGAGCCCAGAGTCGTCGTGGTCAGGACCTGCGTACCGCCGCGGGTGAACAGCGCCGAGCCATGCGTGCGGGGGAGAAAGCCGATCTCACAGGTGATTAGACGGACCTCGTTTGGCCGCCGACCGTCGGCACGGACTCCCCTTTCCAGGATACTCTCCCTCAATACCCTCCTGACTTCCGATTGTAGGGCGGAGAGGACTTCTGCCTGGTTGAACCTCTCCCCCAGTTCCTGGAGAAGCTCATCTTTGATCGCTGCGAGGGCTTCCTCACGTTCGGTCTTCGCTTTGTGAATTGCCTCGTCGAGTCTGCCACCTATGGTTGAAGAGACAGCCTCAATCACCTCTGTACTGGTTTCAACGGCCTCAGTACCCATCTTCGGCTTGCCACAGGCTTCTCGAAGGCGCTGTTGCGTGGCAACGATATCCTGAATCGCCTGCTGCCCGTATTTGATGGCATCGATGAGGAGGCCTTCGGGAACCTCTCTGGCGTCGGCCTCCGCCATGACAATAGCATCGCCGGTGCCGGCAACAACGAGGTCAAACGAGCTGTCGGCGAGCTGGGTGTAGGTAGGGTTGAGCGTCAACTCGCCATCGATAGCGCCGACGCGGACGGCGCCTATCGGTCCGGCAAAGGGTATCTCAGAGATTGACAGGGCGGACGAGGCGCCAATCATGGCCAGAATGTCGGGATCGTTCTCCTGGTCGGTGGAGAGGACGGTGACTATGACCTGAAGCTCGTTGCGGAACTCCTTGGGGAAGAGAGGTCTGATAGCGCGGTCGATAAGTCGGTCAGCGAGGATTGCGTCCTGGCTGGGGCGCGACTCCCTTCTAATGAAGCTTCCCGGTATCTTCCCGGCAGCGTAGTGTCTCTCCTCGTAGTCGACGGTGAGAGGGATGAAATCCGTCCCTTCCCGCGGTTCGCTGGAAACACAGGCAGTGACCAGCACAACCGTGTCACCGTACCGTACGGTGACCGCGCCACCTGCCTGGTTCGCCAGCTTGCCGCTCTCGATGATAAGAGGACGATCGCCTACCATACACTCGAAAACTTGCGGCATCACAAACCCAACCTCGCTAGGATACTACTTCCGAAGACCGAGCCTTTTGATAACCTTTCGGTACCGCTCAGGATCGATCCTGCTCAAATACTTCAGGTGCCTCTCCCGCTGCCCCACCAGTTTGAGCAGTCCGCGGAGGGTATGATAGTCGTGGCGATGAACTCTCAGATGCTCCGTGAGACGGTTTATCCGTTCGGTAAGAAGGGCAATCTGGACTTCGGGTGACCCCGTGTCCGTCTCATGGATCTGGTATTCCTTGATGGTGTCCTGCTTCATATCCTCCTCCGTTTTGTCGCCAGCATTATAGCATAACCCCAGTGTAGTGTAAAACACGGATACTTGTTCACGTCACCTCTCGCAGCTTGTCTGTGGTTGTCCACCCTCCACAACAGACGTCCACCGTGGACAGGAGCGGCACCCGGAGAAGATCGAGCAGCTCTCGCTCCATCGCCTGCCGGCGCGGCGGGCTGCCGGCTGTCCTCGCCGTCTCAAACCCGTGGTTGCCACTTCGCGGTATTATGGTAAAATAGGTGCGACGTTGAGGTGGAGACATGGGCGCAGTCAGTGAGAGCACGGGACGACTGAACATTGAGACGGTCACGTGGGGTAAGATCACCTGGGTGAACGTTGAGCAGCCTACACGCAGGGATATCGACTACCTGGCAGAGAACTACATGTTCAACCTCTTCGACCTCGAGGACTGCATGAGCCGGATCGAACGCCCCAAGATAGACCAGTACAAGAACTACGTATTCATGGTACTCCATTTCCCCGTGTTCAACAGGGAGGCCCGCGTCACCACGCCAAGCCAGGTCTCGGTCTTCATCGGCGCTGACTTCGTAGTAACGGTGCATTCCGGCGAACTGAAACCTCTGGAGAAGCTGTTCAATGACTGCCAGCAGCACGAGAGGGCGCGAGAGGAGAATATGGGGCGCAGCTCCGGCTACCTGGTGTACCGGGCCCTCGACCGCCTGGTGGACTACTGCTTCCCCATCCTGAACAGGGTTATCGCCAACGTGGAGGAGGCCGAGGACAGGCTCTTCTCCGAACACGCTCGTGATTCGGTGCGCGAGATATCCATCCTGCGACGCGACATCATGGCCTTCCGCCGCATACTCCATCACCAGCCCGCTATCGTCAAGTCGCTGGAGGCAAGGGACTACCCCTTCCTGACGAGGGAGAATCTCGACGTCTACTTCGGCGACATCGGCGACCACCTCGACAAGATTCTAGAGACCCTGGACGAGTACAAGGAGGTGGTGGAGGGTCTTCAATCGAGCAGCGATTCGCTCTTCTCTCACCGCACTACCGAGATAATGAAGATGCTCACCATCCTGGGGACCGTGATCCTCCCGCTTCTGGTGATCTCAGGTTTCTACGGTATGAACGTGCCGCTGCCCTTCATGGAGAACCGCCTAGCCTTTCTGTTCATTCTTCTGTTTACCATCTGCATATCGGGGGCCATGCTCCTCTACTTCCGCTCCAAGCGGTGGATCTAGCAATATGGCTGTCTCGTACCGTTTCGTTGTCGTCGCCGGCGTTTTCATCACCTGCCTCGTGGTAGCCAATATCATAGCCGTCAAGCTGATATCCGTCGGCGGGTTGGTGCTGCCCGCAGCCATCATAGTCTTCCCGGTGAGCTACATATTCGGCGACATTCTCACCGAGGTCTATGGCTACCGCTGGGCCAGGAGAGTCATCTGGCTCGGTTTCTTCTGCAACCTGCTGGCGGTCCTCGCCATCTGGCTTGGCGGGCTGCTGCCGGCAGCGCCGTTTTGGGGCGACCAGCAAGCCTATTCCAGCATACTCGGCTATGCGCCGAGACTGCTTGTCGCCTCGTTCGCGGCCTATGTGGTCGGCGAGTTCGCCAACTCCTTCGTCCTGGCCAAGATGAAGGTGAAGACGAGAGGCCGCTGGCTCTGGACGAGAACCATCGGCTCTACCATTGTCGGCCAGGGGCTGGACTCAGTAGTGTTCATCATCATCGCCTTCGCCGGCACACAGGCATGGGGGATACTGGGAATGATGGTCCTGACTCACTGGCTGGTGAAGACGGGGTACGAGGCGGTGGCAACCCCCTTCACCTATGCGGTGGTGGGCTACCTGAAGAGGAAGGAGAACATCGACACGTATGACTACGACACCAATTTCAATCCCTTCCTGGTCAGTCGCTGAGAACGCCTGCCGTGCGGCGAACAATGAGAATCGGTCGCCCCGCATCCGTTTCGCGCTGACCCCTTTGTCGCTATGCCTGGGAGACGGCCGTCGGAGTCCCGGGGTGATTTGTGGAGGACTGCGATATGGAGCTTGAAGTGCTTGGTGCTCATCAGTGCGAGTCGCGGGACTCCAAGCTGATGTCGCTTCTCATTGATGGGGTCATGGCCCTGGATGCCGGAGCCATCACCTCCAGCCTCACGCTGTCCGACCAGCAGCGCATCAAGGCCATACTCATCACTCATCATCACTTCGACCACATCAGGGACCTGGCTACATTCGGGATAAACAACTTCTGGACCGGCCCCACCAGCGTCTACGCACTCGACAGCGTGCTTGAAGTGATCGCCACCCATATCATTGACGGTGTGGTCTACCCGGATTTCCTGACGAGACCGCTTCCCGAGAAGCCCACGTTTCGTTTCTGCCCCGTGGAGCCGGGCAAGGAGGTGGTCATCGAGGGGTATCGTGTGGTGCCCGCCCCGGTGGAGCACGGCGTGCCCGCGGTGGGGTACTGGGTCACTTCCTCCGATGACAAGAGCATCTTCTATACGGGGGATACGGGTGGGGGCTGTTCTTCGTGCTGGGAGATGGTGTCGCCCGACCTGCTGGTAATCGAGGTGTGCATGTCCAATGGCTATGAGACCATGGCGCAGCAATCGGGTCACATGACCCCGCGCATGCTGAAACAGGAGCTGCTGGATTTCAAGAGGCTCAGGGGCTACCTGCCGCCGGTGGTGGCGGTGCACATGATTCTCGCCATTGAGGATGAGATCAGGGACGAAGTGGCGCAGGTCGCGGAGGAGCTTGGCGTGGGTATCACCCTGGCCCACGAGGGTATGAAGGTCAGTCTCTAGGTTCGAGAAGAGCACCATGAGGCCGAAGTTCATCGTCGATGCCAATGTAGGCAAGCTGGCACGCTGGCTCAGGATGATGGGCTACGATACCCTGTTCTTCAACGACATTGACGACGGTGCTCTTGTCTCCATTGGCCTGAAGGACAGAAGGGTGGTACTGACCAAGGACACCCAGATCACGTTGCGGCGGTTGGTCGCCAGTGGGAAGGTGAAGGCGCTGCTGATCAAGGACGATGACACGAAGACGCAGCTCCGCCAGGTGGTCGAGGCCTTCAACCTGAACCGCAGACTTCAGTTCACGCGATGCCTTGAGTGCAACGAGCCCCTGGTGCCGAGAACGAAGGATGAGGTTCGCGACCTGGTGCCTCCCTACGTCTACAAGACGCAATCCAGGTACGTCCAGTGTCCCGCCTGCAACCGCATCTACTGGCGAGGCACCCACTGGCAGAGGATGAACAACGAGCTGGAGATGTTCGAGGAGGCCGCAGATGCTGCTTGACGAAAAGAACGAGAAGGAGTTCCGCAAGAGACGGGGTATCGAGGCGCTGGGGAAGTTCGACGCGCTCATTCTCCGCCTGGGCCTCAAGCTGGAGTGGCTGCCCGGTTTCCCCCCGGCCGAACCGCAGAGCTACGGCCTGGAGTCATTTGGTGGAGCGAAGCTGTACAAGGGGAAAAGGGGTGGCAAGGAGATCCTGTTCGGTTCGGCGATGATGGGGGCGCCTGCGTCGAGCTTCGACATCGAGGCATACCTGTGCCATTCTCCCGCCCGGGAAGGAATAGGCCTCGGCTACTGCGGCGCGCTGCAGCCGGGCATTGAGATAGGGACGATAATAATCCCCGACAAGGCCACGATAGGGGAGGGCACCAGTAGATACTACGGGAAGCATGACGTTTCGTATCCCGACCCCGACCTGGTCACAAGGCTGGCGGACGCGGCCCGCCGTTGCGGCTACGAGCCGCTGGTGGGTGAGGTATTCTCCACCGATGGCGTGTTCATGGAGACGCCGGAGTTGCTCGATGACCTGGCCCGGCGGGGAATGATAGGGATCGACATGGAGATGTCGGCGCTGTTCTCGATCGCGGAGTATCATGGAAAGAGGGCGGCCGGCATTCTGGTGGTTTCCGACAAGCCCTACGAGGGCCCGCTTCACAGTCTCAGCATTCCGTTTCAGAAGACAGAGGCGGTCTCCGACGACGCGCTGAAGATCTGCATACAAGCTCTGGCGCCGTAGAGAGGCTGTCAGGGACTTCCCACGCCCAGCTCGATGGCATGTCGCAGGTGCGGTATGTCGTCGGGGGTCTTGCCGGCAAGCTTGGGCTCAACGGTCTGCAGTATCTCCAGCCCGGCAACGTCCAGACTGAGCGGGTCGGTCCCCGCCAGCATGTAGCCCAGGCTGGCTTTCCTTCCCCCGTGTCTCACCTCGTTGGCGTGCGTCAGGGTCTCCACCGCGTCCACTATGAAGAAGCCCGGCCTGACAATGAGGTTGAGTTCGGCGATGCCCTTGTGTATGTTCTTGACCGTGTGCAGCTTCACCCGTTCCTTGCGCGATAGAAAGCCGAACTGGTTCTTCAGGGCCCCGGTCAGCGCACATACCGCGTGAGTCTTCAGCACCGGCAGGGAGAGGATGAAGTCGTACTCGAAAGCAGCCGTGGACAGCTCCAGGCTGATGCGTCGGGGCCTCCTGCTGACCATCTTGCGCCCCAGGAGGTCGATGAGAGGAACGTGGAATCTGGCGCAGACCTTCTTCAAAGGGTGTCTTCCAAGTATTTGTGAGCTTTTCCCGGCATCAAAGGCCGGCCCGTCGCCAACCACCAGCTTGAGTCCGCGACCCGCGAGGTACTCAAGGCACGCCTCAAGAACGGCGGGATGAGTTGTCGTGGGGTAGGGCTCATAGGAGACGATGTTGGGCTTTATCAGGAGGCTTCTGATGTCCTGGAGGCGTTCAGCGAGCCCCAGTTCATCGAAGGCCTGCATGACGAAGCCTTTTCTGTCGTCGGTCTTCTGTATCAACATACTCATGCTATGGCTGCCTCTCGACACGTCCCGCCGGTTGCGCAAACGAGGGGGACCCCGGCGACTCCTCTACCTCAGCACACTGCCGATCCAGTCCAGGTAGTCCCGGTTGCCTCCCAGTACGGGCAGTGCGATGACCTCGGGTACGTCATAGCTGTGGGTCTCTTTGACGGCCTCAACAAGACCGTCCAGCAGGGACAGTCTGGTCTTGATGATGAGCAGGCTTTCGTCGTCGGACTCAATCTCGCCCTGCCACCAGTAGGTGGAATGTACCCTGGGGACGATGTTGACGCAAGCTGCCTTCTTCTCCCTGACCAGCACCTCAGCCAGTCCCTGAGCTTCGGCCTCAGGCGCGGTAATGAAGACGACCACACTCTCTGTTTCATTCATGGCGTCTCTCCTGCGTCTTCAGGACGGTGGCTGGAATGGCTGCTATTGCCCGGCGCGGAGCGCGGCACTCAGCGTTTCATGATGTCGACGATCTTCTCCGCGGCAACCTGAGCAGCCACGGCACAGACTCTGGGACACCCCTCATCGCCGTGGCCGCCGGCCTCAAGGAAAGCCCGATAGTCCTCCTCGTTGGTCATGTCAAAGGACCTGCCGTAGATGTTGCGTTGAATATCGCGGCACAGGCTGCTCGTCAGCCTTTCGTTGAATCCGAGCTGGCTCTGCAGTTCCTCACGGAACCGGGTCCATACGTCCACGGCGTGCCCTACCGCCGTGCGATAGGTCGGCGTATCCTCCATGGTATCTCTGCCGATTGCCAGCCCCAGTGCCATGAGCGCGCCGATCAGCGCCCCGCACGTTTCCCCTTGGTAGCTTACGCCGCCGCCGAAGACGGTGGCTGACTTGAATGACTCTTTGTCGCCGATGCCGAACTCCTCCTGAAGGCTGAGCAGAACGGCCTGGGAGCAGCCACTGTACTTGTCGTTCTCGTGCGCCCTTCGCCTGACCCTGTCTAGCAGTCCCTCGTCTGGTGACATCATGCTACTCCTGGGCAACCGACTGCGCCGCCTGTCCGTCCTGGCGGGCGCCCGTCGGCGAGCCGTCGTCCCCCTGCATGCCGCGGATTGTCACATCACCCCATGCCCCCAGCCTTTCACCGACTATTATCACCAGTCCCTTCAGCCCTTTGACATTCCGGGCGAACTCAATCCCCGTTGGGATGTCGTCGCCTTCGTTGACCAGATTGGCGATGGCGGTGGCCGCGGCGTCGGCCAGCGCGGCGGACGGTGAAAGCACGATGACGGCATCGGCGTTGCCGTAGCTCAGAGAGTGTCCGACTGTTCCCGAGGAGGTGCAGACGCCCAGGGGCGTCTCGTCGGGCTCGATCTCGAGGGCGATGTTGCCGGTGAACGGCGAATCACCCGCATAGACTCCAACCAGCATCTTCCGTGTGGCCTTGATGAAGATGTCTCCCCCGTTCTCCACTACCACCTCTGGCGAGAATCTCATCAAGTCCCGGCCTACCTTCTCGGCAGTAGCCCCGGCGACGGCGGCCATGGGACCCACGCCTACCTGCCGCGCGGCGTCCGCCATTTCCCTCACTATATCCGGGGCGGTTCCCGGCACTGAGACCGGCTCCAGGCTGGTGAGGAAATCGGGGTGGGTGGCGATGTACTCCTCCAGAGCGGAGCGGCATTGCAGTGTTGCCCTGGTGGCCTCTGGCTCGAGGTCCTCATGGGCCCTCACGTAGAGGTCGGTCTCCTTCACCGTTGATTTGAAGGACACCAGGTCCGTATCCCTGGTCCAGTGCCTGTAGGTCCGGGGCTGGTACACTAGAAGTGAACCTCCATCGCTCTGGGGGGGCAGGCCAGCACGCACAGCTCGCAGGCGGTGCACTTGTCCTCGTCGAAGTTCACCATTCTGGTGTTGGGGTCAAGAGCAAGGGCGCCGGCGGGGCAGATCGCCACACAGGCTCCGCAGTGGGTGCACCTGGCCTCGTTGCGCATGATATTCTGGCCCAGCGACTGAATCCTCACCCCGACGTCGGTCAGGTACTGGATGCCCTTGTCGTAGTTCTTGCGGGCGCCGGATAGCTCCAGAATGAGAAGCCCCTCCTCTTTTGGCGTCACCGAGGCCTTGAGGATGTTGAGCACCAGGTCGTACTCCTTGACCAGCCTGTAGATTATCGGCTGCTCCACCAGACGCGGCGGGAAATGCAGTACTATTCTCTTGGAAATGGCCATTGCTACCTTCCTTCCACTCTATCGCTATGAGGGCTCTCCGTTCTCCTGCCAGCCGCCGTTGCCAGGAAGCTAGGCGCTATCCCCCGGCAGCAGGCGGGAACAGTTGCACTACATCGCCCTCCCTCAGTTCACCGTCCGGCCGGTCGCGCAGGCTCGCCAGATCACGTCCGTTGACCAGCATTCGATAGTGAGGATTCGCCTCACCTGTCGCGGCGTCAATGAGTGGGGGCTCGATCCTGTCCCCGTATCTACTGGCCAGCTCCTTCAGCAGGCTCTGCGGCCTGGCATTCTCTATGGCCAGGTCCAGCTCACGCTCACCGATCGCGTTTCGCAGACCGAAGAAGAGCTGTACCTTCACTCCGAGCATTGGAGCCCTTCTCTTTCGACCGGGCGGGCAAATAGGCTATAGCTCGTCACAGCGAGAGCCCCCTGGTTGTCATCACTCAGGCTAGTCACTGAAGCGGACGTTCTCTATTGGCCGCTCGTTCAGGGGTTTCAAGGCTATCCGCGCCTCAACCCCAGGCAGGGGCGCTACCGGCTCGGTGAGGAGGAACTCCCCCTTTGTGATCCATTCCTTCAACGTGTTGGCGATCTCTACCGCGCGAGGATAGCTTGACAGCGATGCGGTAGGCACCTCCCTGTCTTGAATCACTATCTTCCCGCTCTTGAGATCACCGTAGTTCACCTCTCCCAGAATGTCGGGGTTTCTTTCGGGGAAGGCCTCGCTGTAGTCTACCACCGGGGCGAAGATGTCCGCGTCTCTTACTGCGGCATAACGCAGGATCTCTTCCGACAGGATCGGTATGGGGATGCCGACGCCCACGGTCAGCGAGCAGCCGTAGCCGAGCATGCTGGTCCCCACCAGCCACCGCGAGCTCATTTGCTTCAGGTCGCCGGTCACCGCCAGCGTACCCGCCGGTCTCCGTGGCACCCCGTTGTCCGAGCGCGGCACGCCGGGGTTGTGCTGAGTACCGTTCCACGATACATACCCAATGCCGCCCCCCAGAAAGATCTTCGTGCCGATGCCAATGGTCTTGTAGTGGGGGTCGTTCAGCAGAGGCGATAGCTGTCCCGATGTGGAGTAGTTGGCGTTGCCCATGTTTGGCTTGAGGACCCCCATGTACGTATAGATGGTCCGGCTGGAGAGGTTCACCGCCACACTGTAGTTCTGATAGGCGTTCCTGAAGTTGGTCAGCACGGCCTCATTCATGTCTTTGAGGCAAATCCAGGTTTCCAGCCTTCTTCTCGGGTAGCAGTCGGTGCCATAGGCGGAGACGATCAGCCTCACGTCCCGACCCGCCACCAACTCCTCGATAACGTGCCCGCCGCCATAGTTGAACGGCCCGGGATGTATCCTGTTCCTGGGGTCGTCGTCGGGGACGGCGGTGGCGCCCAGGAATACGTCCACCGCGGCAATCCCCGTATAGACCGGGACGTCGTTGAGGTAGGCTCTCCCGCCGCCAATCTTGATCCTTGGCTTGGTATGACCCACGTTGAAGTAGGCGCCGGAGGAACACATGGGACCGAAAGTGCCCGTCGTAACCACGTCCACCTCACGCGCCGCCTTCTCGGCACCTTTCTTCTCGACCAGGTCGATGACCTCCTCCGCGGTGACCACCACGGCCTGGCCCTTGCGAATCTTCTCGTTGATCTCTGCGATTGTCTTTCCCAATTGCTCCTCCACCCGTTCGGGCTGGCTGGGGTGTCCACCCCCGCCGTGCCTAGAGAAAACGCTCCAGGCTGCCCAAGTTTTCCAGTCCCCGCACATTACGCGGGGGATCGTTTCGTCCGTTCTTCAACAGCGCGGTCTCTAGCCTTGTGCCATATGCTGCCGTTTGGGATTCCGTGCTTTCTTCGTGGTATGAGGCCTGGGCGTATCACCAGGCTTGAGAATCTCTTCAAGCCTTTGGAGGCGCTCCGCCAGCTGCTGCTCATTCTGCAGAACGTGTTCGATTGCCTCTTTGACCGGGTCGGGCAGTGTGCCGTGTTCCAGCGCGAGCGCTGGCTTCTCCGCTTCGGCTACCCGCCCGGGAACGCCCACCACAACAGAGTCGGGAGGCACCGGCTGCACCACGACCGAGCCGGCGCCGATCCGCGCTCCGTCGCCGATGGTTATGGCGCCCAGCACAGTCGCCCCGGCGCCAACAACGACGTTGTTGCCGATGGTGGGATGCCGTTTCCTCTTCTCGTGGCTTGTTCCTCCCAGCACCACTCCCTGATACAGCAGTACGTTGTCACCGATCTCCGTCGTCTCCCCGATGACCACACCCATGCCGTGGTCGATGAAGAACCTGCGGCCTATTGTGGCCCCGGGGTGTATCTCGATACCGGTGGCGAAACGATTGACATGGGAGATCATGCGGCCGGCAAGACGCATCCTGTGCCGCCACAGGAAGTGGGCTACGCGATGAAGCCACAGCGCGTGCAGGCCGGGGTAGCAGAAGAGCACCTCCAGCGTGCTTCGTGCCGCCGGGTCTTCGTCGAAGACGGTCCTCAGGTCCTCCCTGAAGATGGCGAAGGGATTAGCCATCCTCGTCGCCCCCGAAAAGGCCGGTGCTCAGGTAGCGCTCCCCGCTGTCCGGCAGAATAGCCACGATGAGCTTGCCCCTGTTCTCAGTCCGCTTTGCCATCTCTATCGCCGCCCACATCGCCGCCCCCGCAGAGATGCCCGCCAGTATCCCCTCCTCGGTGGCCATTCTTCGCGCCATCGCGGCTGCATCGTCATCGGCGACCGGAACGATTTCGTCGATGAGTCCCATGTCCAGCACGTCCGGCAGGAATCCGGCACCGATCCCCTGGATGTGGTGCGCCCCAGCCTTCCCGCCGGTGAGAACTGGTGAAGCCGCCGGTTCCACGGCGACGGCTCGAAAGGCGGGCTTCCTCTTCCTGAGCCCCCTGGCGATTCCGGTTATCGTTCCTCCGGTGCCAACACCGGCAACCACCATATCCACCTTCCCCTCGGTGTCGCTCCACAGCTCCTCCGCAGTGGTCTCTTCATGAACCTTCGGATTGGCCGGGTTCTTGAACTGCTGCGGCATGAACGAGTTGGGGGTGGCCTCAGCCAGCCTCTCCGCTTCCTTCACCGCCCCTGTCATCCCCTCAGACCCCGGTGTCAACACCAGCTCGGCTCCAAGGGCCTTCAGCAGCCTTCTCCTCTCCACCGACATGGTGTCGGGCATGGCGATGACCAGACGGTAGCCCCTCGCGGCACAGACAAACGCCAGTCCGATCCCGGTATTGCCGCTGGTCGACTCTATGACAACCGTGTCCTGCTTGAGCAGCCCCGCCTGTTCAGCCGCCGTGATCATGGACACGCCGATCCGGTCCTTGACGCTGGCGCAGGGGTTGAACCACTCGAGTTTCGCTATCACGTCGGCGTCGAGCCCCTGACCTATTCGCTTCAGCCTGACGAGCGGGGTCTTCCCCACCAGCTCGGTGATATCGTTGGCGATGCGCTGCATTTGTTCCTACACGACGACTACCGATTGCGCAATCACGATACCATACAACAGCACCTTTGCCAAGGCTGGCTCGTGGGCAAGCCTGTGCAGTGAGGCCTTGGGCCCCGAGTAGCGTGGTGGGGAATGCTGTGGGCCCTGCATCGACTCCCGTAAACGCGGTCTCGCGGTGCGCGTCGATTCGATGACCTCGATGATCGCCGGCTCCCCATCAGGGCTCCACGAATCTCTGATACCACAGCCTCTTGTTCAGCGCGCGGCGCCCCTTCGCTGTCAGGCGATACTCTCCATCCTCAACCGTCATCAAGCCCTCGTCCGACAGTTCCTTGAGCAATGAGTCAAGCTCGTTCTCCAGGTCGAACTCCCGCCACAGGCTCAAGCCGAAGTGGCTCACAACGGGAAGGTCCTCCGTGGCGAAGCTGCTGTTGAACCGCGAGACTATGGCTTCCCTGGTGCGCACGTCTCGGAGGGAGAGGAGCGTCCAGGCCCTGAAGTAGCCTTTCCTGTGCTTGCCAAGGACTTTCTCGTATTCCCTGCCGAACGATGAGAGGTCGAGTTCTCCCCCTCTCGCCATCTTGAAGACCTCAGTGCTCAGGTCATAGGCCGACTTCAGGATGACAATGGCGACGGCCAGGCCCACCAGGGAGTCGACGATGAATATCCCGAACCGGGCGAAGATGATTCCAGCGAGCACGGCGGCGGCGTAGACCACGTGGTTTCTGCTGTCCACGGATTGAGAAACCAGAGACAGGCTGCCCGACCTCTTGCCCACCAGGTGCTGGTAAACCGACATGACGTAGCACAGTGCACCGGAGAAAACGGCGGCAGCGATGAGCAGCGCCTCGGTGTCAACCACCTCGGGCCGGACTATCCTGCTGATGGATTCATATCCAATCCAGACAGCGGTGCCGAGCATCATGACCACGATGAACGCTGTCGAGTAGAGTTCCCTGTTGTACTTGATTCCGAAGAAGACGTCCTGT
>CAYTKL010000014.1:0-21641 GCA_964438305.1 uncultured Dehalococcoidales bacterium
GATAGCCCCAGTCACCGGTAGGGTCGGCGACGGTGTAGGCGGTCTCCCCTGAGGAGCCACCACCGCAGGCGGAAGCTAGCAGTGGAACCGCCAGCGCCACCACAAGCACTGAGAGCGTCAGAATGCGTTTGGCCTTACTCTGCACCATCGGTATCTCCTTCACGTGTTTTCTGCATCCAGAAGGCGCCGCTTCCAGTCGGCGCGTCTCTATTCGGTCGAGCCTCCATCTGTGATAACGGACATTCCATTGCCGGCAAGCTGATAGTAGTCCTGGCCCGAGCAGGGGATACACACCGACTTGCCGTCCATTATCCTGGCGCGGGGTTCCATGACGGACTCCCCGCACCGCGCGCACTTCACGCTGGCGAAGATTCGAGCGTAGGCGGGGACATCCACGGTCACGGGGTTGACATCGAATTGCTCTTCGTCGCGGATATCGAGCATTCTGAAACCGGCCCGCTTCCACAGCTCTCCCAGGCTTCTCTGGTCAGCCTCGGTACCTGCGCGCTCAACCACCACCTTCTGGAACATCTCAGCAGCCTCGGGGTCATGCCTTTGCAGGAAGCCGCTGTCGATCTTGACCGATACCCTCAGCGCCTGTCCATTCCTCCTGGCCAGTGTGAAAGCGGTCTTGCCATAGTCTCTGTAGATGAGAGCATTGTTCCCGAAGCTGCAGCCGGTAACGAACTGCACGCCGTCGCTGAAGCAATTGTTGGTTTCTATGATAGCGACCACTTCCTCCATGCCGGTGGAACTGACGCCCAGTTCCTTCACCGCCCGCACCGATGCCTTGACCCCGATGGCCAAGAAGGGGCAGAAATGACCGTGCAGCAGCGCGCTCATCTTGAGCAGTGCTGGCAGATCCCCCGCCTCTATCGCCCGTTGGATTTCATGCCTGGGATTGTCTGCCGCTTGATTGTCCATGATCGCTTTTCCTCCTCGCTCTCGGTGAAAGCAACGGGTCGAGGACGTGCGGTGTTTCCAGGGCGGTGGCTCTCTCCGGCCTGACGGCAAGCATTCTCCTGTCCCGTGCTCCCCATCTCCCTCAGGGGCAATCGTATCCTCCCGTGCGTGACGCTCGATGTCATTCGCAGTGGGCTGCAGTTGCAACTGATTGCACTAATACCCAAAAAGAGAGACAGCATTATCCGCTGCATGTTCGGCAGGTCCCAAATATCCCCATGTGCTCGAATACGGCGTCGAAACCGTACTTCTCCTTCAGGTCCTCTCGGAGTCGCTCAAACGCCGTCTCGTCGATGTCCTCGACCTTGCCGCACCTGCGGCATACCAGGTGGTGGTGATGCGACTTGCCCGCCGGGTGGTACACCAATCGGCCGCCGCCCAGGTCTGTCTCAGCCACCAGGCCCAGCTCCTTGAGCAGGTCCAGAGTGCGATACACCGTTGAGATGTTGATGTACGGATACTTGGCGTGCGCCTTGGAGTGCACCTCTTCCGCGCTGATGTGATTATCGGCGGCTTCGATGGCCTCGAGGACGATCATTCGCTGCGGCGTCAGCCGGTAGCCCTTGTCGTGCAGGGTCTCGGAAAGGGTTCTCTGACTTCTGGTTGTCACAACGCGATTGTATCACGTCACGGCGGTGATTGCAACAGTTTGCATCAGCAATTATTCCCAGAGAGTCCATCTGAAGCGGGACACAAGGGTAGCCTACCTGACGGTGACCGACTTGGCGAGGTTGCGCGGTCTATCCGGGTTCTTGCCGCGTGCTACCGCCACATGGTGGGCCAGGAGATGCAGCGGCAGAACGGCTGCCAGCGGGTGGAAGTCATCAGTCACTTGTGGGACCTCGACCCACACGTCGAAGGCTTCGTTGTCCTCGTCGGAGAGGCCAATCACGAAGCCTCCTCTGGCCTTCGTCTCTATGACGTTGCTCATCGTCTGAGAGAAGGTATCGTCCCTGGGGCATACGGCGATGACAGGTGTGCCTTCTTCTACAAGGGCGAGGGTGCCGTGCTTCAGTTCTCCCGCGGGAATGCATTCGGCGTGTACGTAGGAGATCTCTTTGAGCTTCAGGGCGCCCTCAGCCGCCACGGCAAGGTTGGGCCCCCGCGCTATGTAGAAGAAGCTGCCACTGGTCAACGTTCGTTGCGCCAACTCTCTGAGCTTGGCGTCGTTTCTCTCAATACTACCTTGAATCTGTCTCGCCACCTGGTGCAGTGCGCGGAGTCCTTCCTCCAGCCTGCCGGCCAGAGCATAGGCCAGGAGGTTGAACACCGTCACCTGGGCAACAAAGGACTTCGTCGCCGCCACGCACACCTCCGGCCCGCAGTTCATGTAGATGACTTCGTCGCTGATGCGGGTGAGCATGGAGCCAACGACGTTCACCAGGGAGAGGACGCGGGCTCCTTTGGCCTTTGCCCGCTTCACCGCGTCAATGACATCGGCTGTCTCACCACTCTGCGAGACGGCGATGACCAGGGCATCCGCCGGGATGCATTCGGTGAAATACTGGAACTCGGATGCGGTGACGACATCGCACAGTCTGCCCCCGATTTTGGAGAGGAGATACTTGCCGAGGAGCGCGGCGTGATATGAGCTGCCGCAGGCGGTGAGGAGCACCTGTTTCGCCTTTCGCATCTCATCCGCCAGCCCGATGATGTGTTCAATATCCTGCATGGTCGCCCTGACTATCGCCTTGGGCTCTTCCTGGATTTCCTTGCTCATGAAGCAGTCGTGGCCTTCCGTTTCTCCGTCCTCCCATCTCCAGTCCACTGATTGTGCTTCCTTGGCGATCTTCTCTCCGTGGCGGTCGAAGAAGGTCACTCCCGCCTTGGTGAGGCAGGCGATTTCGCTTTCCTCCAGGAAGACCACCTCGCTGGCCGATTCCGAGATGGAAAGAACGTCGCTGGCCACGAAGTAGCAGTCTCCGTTCAGCCCGACTACCAGGGGGACATCCTTGGCCGTCGCCACGATCTTGTCTGGCTCCAGGCAAGAGACGGCGGCAATGGCGTAGGCCCCCTGGAGGTGACGGGCAGCGGCGGCAAGCGCTCCCTCAAGCGTCTCGCCCCGCTCGATGTAGTCCTCAATCAGATGGCACACGACCTCGGTGTCGGCCTCAGACACGAACCTGTGCTTCTCCGCCAGCTCGGAGCGGAGTTCCTGATAATTCTCGATGATTCCGTTGTGTACGATGGCTACCTGCTCCTTGCAGTCGAAATGTGGATGGGCGTTCTGCTGCGTGGCTCTGCCGTGGGTCGCCCAGCGAACGTGACCCAGTGCCACGTCTCCGGGCAGGCGGTCCAGCCTGTGTTTGCGCTGAACATCAGCTACGCGACCCACGTCCTTCTGGTAGTGGATCTTCCCGTTGCAGATACTGACCATACCCGCGGAGTCGTAGCCCCGATACTCCAGCCTGGAGATCGCCTTGAGGGTGATGGGGGCTGCTGGCTTACTGCCGACGAATCCCACTATCCCACACATCGCTTCTACTCGCCTCTCCCTTCGCCTTCACCGGGGTCCAGACTCTTCTTCACCGGTCTGTTGTCGCTGTCAAGCAGCAGCATGGTGTTCGGCTCCAGGTCGCGGCTCAGCAGCACGTGAGGCCCCACGATGGAATGGGGGCCGATCCTGACTCCGGGCATAATGCTGACGTTGACGCCGGTTTTCGACCCCGCACCGACCATCACCCCCAGCTTGGCCAGTCCCGTGTCCACGGTGCCTCCATTGCCCTGCACCGCTATATCACCCTCATCGAAACGGAGGTTCGCCGTCACGGTTCCCGCGCCGAAGGCGCAACCGTCACCTATGACGGAGTCTCCGATGTAGTTGTGGTGAAGCTGGCATCCGTCTCCAAGATAGGAATGCTTGATTTCAGTGGAGTACCCTATGACACAGTCAGCCCCGATGTGGGACCCGTCGCGGACCAGCGCGTTGTTTCCCACGACGGTGTTCTTGCCGACATAGCAAGGGCCCCTGACCACGGCGTTCTCCAGTACCCTGACGTTGTCGTCCAGAATCGCCTTGCCCTCGATTGTAGCCCTGTCTGATATGGTGGCGGATGGGGCGATCCTCCGTGGCGTTCGGTCGAGGAAGTACTCCATGGCGTCGAGAAGATGCCACGGGTACTTGATGGGGTGCCAGTTGTCGCCGTATTCCACCAGCTTCATGTCGTGGCCGTCGTCGATCATGCTCTGCAGGGCTCGCTCGTAGGCATCAGGGCCTGTGTCGCCTACCTTCGTCATGTGTTGAAACAGCGTCCTGGCATGGCTATGGAGGTGCACAACGATGCTCACCACGTCGCTCGGTTCCGCCCCCTCTCCCGGCTTCTCCACGATGCGGCGGACCTGATTGCGCTCATCCGCAACGAGGTAGCCGCCGGGGAAGTACCTGTCGACCCTGGCTCCAAGCAGGTAAGCTGAGGCGGAGCCCCCACCACTCTCGGCGAGCATGTCGCGGTAGCCCGACTCCGCAAAGACGTCGCTGGGGCCGACCACAATGAACTCGTCGTCTATCGATTCCTCGGCGCTCCTCAGGGCATCGGCCATCCCCGACGGGTGTCCCTGGTCTACCACCGCTATGGGGGCTTGTGGGAATCTTCGCGCGACGTCCCGGACTCTCTGGATATTGCGGCTGTTCCCCACAAGGATGATGCTGCCCAGGCCAACTGCCAGGGCTTGCTCAATCTGGTGCTCAAGCAGCGGTTTCCCCACGAACTTGAGGAGGAACTTGTCTTCGGTAAGGGGGAACATCCTGCTGCTGGCGCCGCCGCACAGGAAAACGACTTGCAAGGCTCACCTCGTTTGCCACTGGGGCATCTCGACGCGACGGAAGGCTTCGGCCAGAGGCAGCCCCTGGTCTTCACCCATCTTTCCCGCCCTGTCCTTCATTCGCTCTTCTATGATGTCCCAGTACTGGCCTACCTGACTGGCATGACAGCCAAGGGCAGCCATCTTGACGTCAAACGTGTCGCTGACGTCAATGAAGGTATCTGGCTCCTCTGACCCCCACAGCAGGACTTCCTTCACCAAGTGCGGCTCGAGGCCCTCCGCCTTGTGCTCCGGATAGGAAAGGTGGTCCCTGGCGTAGGGGAAGACGGCGTCGAGGGTAACCCTACCGGTAATACGGTGGTCGCGATGCCACAGGTACTTGCGGTAAGGGTCGGCGGTTATCACCACCTCGGGGCGATACTCCCTTATCAATCTCACCAGAGCCCCGCGAAAGTCCGGTGTGTCCTCCAGCCCTCCATCGGGATAGCCGAGAAACACCACCTCCCTGACTCCCAGGACCCTGGCGGCCTCCTGCTGCTCCCGCTGGCGGATCTCAGCGAGTCTCTCAGATGTCATATCCGGGTCGGAGCTTCCCTTGTCGCCATTGCTGCACACGACGTACACCACCTCTCTGCCCCGCTTGACCCAGGATGCCACCGTACCTGCGGCACCGAACTCGGCGTCATCAGGGTGAGGAGTGACCACCATTGCGTATACCTTGGGCTTCTCCGTTGAGGACATGTTTATGTCAGGTGTTTCCTGTGATTGTATCACAGGTGTCATTGGGCTACAATTACTCGGAACCGCGCTCAGCCTGCGAAGGATGCGAGTTGGCTATCATCCGCAATTTCGACCCCGATGACCTGGCGGCATACGTTCGGCTTATCAACGAGATCGATGCGCTGGAGAAGCTGGGCAAGGCTTCCTCGGTTCAGCACGTGAGGGAGCGCCTGGGGGAGCCGGGTCGGCATCCGCACGAGGACATCTTCCTTGCTGAGGAACGGGGCCTCCTGGTGGGCTACGCCGAGCTCCAGTGCGAGCTGGGGATCGGACGCGCGGTACTCGAAGGCGCGGTTCACCCGGCACGCCGCTGTCAGGGTGTCGGGAGCGGTCTGCTCGAGGCCGCTATTGAACGGGGGCGAGAGATGGGCGCGGAGGTAGTCCAGGCGCCCATTCCCGAGAGGATGACCGTGTCGCGGAGGTTCGTCGAGAAACGAGGATTCTCCCTGGTGCGCCGTCACTGGCGAATGGGCCTTACAGGGTACACCGGAGCGGCGGTCCCAACTCTCGGCGGCTTTGAGCTTCGCCACTTCTTACCCGGCGATGAAGAAAGCCTCTGCGCACTTCAGAACCTCACCTTCGCCGACCACTGGGGATTCTGCCCCAATACCGCAGAGGAGATCCGCTACCTGGTGAACACCAGCGAGTGCCATCCGGAGGGCATTCTGTTCCTGTGCGGCGGCGAGGGAAAGGTGGCCTACTGCTGGACGGTGGATGACGCCGTAGACGCCGCGAAGGCCTACGTTCGAATGATAGGCGTGGACCCGGCATACCGCGACCGGGGACTGGGCGAAGCGGTGCTGGTGGCGGCGTTGGACTACCTCACGAGACGGGGGGTCAAAAACGTGGAATTGCTGGTGGATAGCACCAACACCCCGGCCCGCCGACTGTATGAGTCCCTGGGCTTCAAGAGAGAAGGCGTAATCCTGTGGTATGAGAAGCGCCTAGTTCCCGACTAGCCCCTGGTAGACTTCGAGGACCTGACGTGTTACCGTCGGCCAGGAATACTGCACGACCGAGGAGGGTGCGGCCTTCCCCATCCGGCGCAACAGCCTCTCGTTGCTTAAGAGAAGGTCCAGGCGCTGCGCGAAGGCCTCGGGGGTGTGCTCGTCCACCAGGTAGCCCGTTTCTCCGTCCCTGACGATGGTGGCCAGCCCGCCGACGCGCGATGCTACGACCGGCGTGCCGCAGGCCAGAGCCTCAACTGCGACCAGGCCGAAGCTCTCGTGAAAGGAAGGAACGACGCAGACATCGGCGGCGCCATAGAACACCGGCATTCGCCCGTGTTCGACTATGCCGCAGAAAGCCACCTTCTCCTCAATACCCAGTTCAGAGGACAGGCTACGCAGCCGTGTCATCTCATCAGCGCTGTCGGCGTCTCCGCCAAGCACCAGCAGGCGCACGTCTCTGCTGTCTGCCAGGCTCGCCGCGGCACGAAGAAGGATATCGGTCCCCTTGAAGGGCTGGAGCCTGCCGGCGAAAAGCAGGACCTTGGTGTGGTCGTCGATCCCCAGTTCACCGCGCGCCCTTTCCCTGTCGAGGGGATGAAAGAGGCCCAGGTCAGTGCCGCAGGGGACGATACTGACCCTGTCTGGATGTGCCCCATAGATATTGATGAGGTTGTCCTTCTCCTCGGCGGTGAACGCTACTATGGCATCGGCCGTCGGGACGACGGCTCTCTCGACTTCCAGGCGCAGCGCCGGCTCCGTCTCGGCGGGTCGGGCTCGATTCTTCACCTCACCCAGCGTGTGGAAGGTGGCAACGTGGGGTGCCTTCGCCCTGGCCGTGAACTGGTCGGCGGCCGCGGCTGAGAGCCAATAGTGACTGTGCAGGAGGTCGTACGCCGCCCCTTCTCTTTCGAGGAAGGCGTGAAGGTTGTGCAGGAACTCGGGAAGACAGCTATAGATGTCGGTCTTCGGCGTGTCCTCGGGCTCACCGGCGGCTATGTGGATGAGGCGCACCTTCTCTCCTATGGATAGCACCTCGGGGTCATTGGGGTCGTGCCACCGCGTGAATACGTCGACGCTCAGTCCAAGCTTGCCCAGCCCCCGGCTGAGTTCGCGCACATAGACATTCATACCGCCGGTGTCTTTGCCCCCGAGCGATCTTATGGGACAGCCATGAACGCTGATCTGGGCAACGCGCATCCCCTCATCCTCTCGAAATCACGCAGCGATATATCGGCACGTCCTCGCCGCCGAGGTGGTACTTGTAGGGCTCGGCACCGCGGAGGAAATCGAAGTGGCTCTTCTCCTTGAGGATGCCGTCCCTGATGCAGAAAGCCTTGCACAGGAGTCCCACGCTCAGGTACGAGTAGCCCGGGTCATATCCGCTGTTATAAAGATGGAAGTGGTCCCAGCAGTCGAAACACATGGCTGAGGCAACCCGCTTCCCCTCGACCTCGAGGAAGGTGAGTCTCAGGTATCCTTTGGCTGCTATAGAGTGCGCCATGACGTTGAAGAAGCCGTTCATCTCCTCTGTCATGAACTCGCGCTTGTCGTCCCGGGCTTGGCCGAACAACTGGAGAAAGTCACTGAGGTCGCGTGTGAGGTGTCGCTCGTCGGTGACCGCGCAGTACTCCGACTCCACCTGGGCGAGGCGCCGCATCTTGCGCCGAAGCTCGTGGCGGTCCTTGCGCGACAGCCGCGAAAGGTATTCTTCCCACGTCGAGGGAAGGAAAAAACGGGGGCTGACGTCCTCCTGCGTTGTCTCGACCCTGTGGCCGCGTTCCCTGGCCAGGGGAGCGAAGTGCCTCAGGGCGATTGAATCGGGGAGCAGGGACTGCAGGTCGATGGACTTCCAGTCCAGAGGCTCGAGGTAGTCCAGAACCTTCGACAGGATGGCCGGCTCTCGGCCCGGGGGAATGACGAAGTCCATGTAGTCGCAAACGTCGCTGCTGCCAATGAAGGAAACGGTCTCCCCTCGACGCCTGAAAGGAATGATGCCCGCCGTCTTGCCGTCCTGGCTGGCGGCGAGCAGCATCAACTCGCTGTCACCACCGAAGACCCGCCACCAGGCACTCTGCCACTGAGGCGTGAAGAAGACGTGGAAGCCGCTGGACGCTGCCAGGAGACCTTCCCAGCCCGTCTCCAGGCCAGAGAAGTCTCCAGCCTCAATCGAATAGTCCATGTATGCCAAGTATAGCACCCCTTCTGAAGGGTGCCAATCGTGTCTTTGACACTGGGCTTCTTTTCCCCTATAGTCGGACAGAAGGCCGCGGCAGAGGCAGTTCACGTCCGGGCACGGTGAGGGCCTGGGGGGTGAGCCACCCCGGTGATGCCTCAGGTCGAACGGCCAACGGGGAACAGGAGCCGTGCGGCGACGGAGGAGGCGAGATGAGCTGGCATTACGATGGAGAGATCCGTATCAGGAAGCTGGAGACCCAACCCTATGGAACCAATTGCTACATTGTAGTCTGTCCTCAGAGTGGCGAGGGGGTCGTCATTGACACCCCCGGCGAGGCTCCCCAGGTCCTGGCCGAGACCGGCGACGTCAACGTGAGACACATAGTCATCACCCATACCCATCTCGATCACCTGGGCGCCTTTCAACAGGTGAGGGACAGTCTGAAAGCCCCGGTGGTGGTCCACTCGTCGGAAGCAGGCGCCCTTCCATCACCGCCCGACCGCACCCTGGAGGATGGCGACGAGGTGGCGTTCGGGTCGGTGACGCTGAAGGTGCTTCACACGCCGGGCCATACGCCGGGCAGCCTGTGCCTGCTCACGGGGAGGCATCTCTTCTCCGGAGACACGCTATTCCCCGGCGGTCCAGGCAAGACACGCGACCCCGACGCCTTCGAGCAGATCGTGGCCTCGATTACTGAGAAGCTCTTCGTTCTTCCCGACGACACGCTGGTCTACCCCGGGCATGGGGATGACGCCGTTCTCGGCGAGGAGAAGCGGAAATTCGCCGCTTTCTCCAGCCACCCGCGAAACCCGGGGCTTTACGGCGACGTGCTGTGGCTGTCTTCCTGAGCTGGAAGGCATTCAGCGCTGGCGGGCTGCCGGCCTGCCGTGGTTCGGCAGCGGAGGCGGTCAGGCGCGTTGCGCAGTGCCTCAAGGGTGAGCGCCGCTCGTGGCCAGCTTTGGCAGGACTTGACATTTGAGGCTCGCAGCGATTATATTCAGGTCGCCTGAGAGGAGGTGATACGGATGCCAGAAGCTTACTGCTTCAAGTGCAGGGCGAAGAAGGAGATCAAGAATCCTGAGAAGGTAACCCTGAAGAACGGCAGGCCGGCAACCAGAGGGG
Source organism: uncultured Dehalococcoidales bacterium (assembly GCA_964438305.1). GTDB lineage: Bacteria > Chloroflexota > Dehalococcoidia > E44-bin15 > E44-bin15 > CAYTKL01. The sequence continues at coordinate 9,754 of CAYTKL010000014.1, forward strand.
TGTGCCCCAGTTGCGGAACCAAGGTGTTCCGAATCGGCAAGAGCTAGCGGTTGCAGCCATTGAGCGAGACCTGGTTGCAGCCCAAGTTCTAGCTCTGAGTCGGTAGTGGGAGTATTCCCAGAAGGGCACGAGCGTTGGCAGTGAGAACCTCAGCGCTTTGCTCCTCAGTGAGACCGGCCCCTTGTGTGATTTGATGGGCTATCTTGGGGTGGAGGAGGTCAGAAGGCTCGTGGGCATCCGAATTCAGCAGTAGCTTGGCACCAGTAAGTATGGCAAGTTGGCAGACGTGGCCGTTCGTCAAGGAATGTCCCTTCCTGGCGCTGATTTCGAGGAAGACGCCGTTGGCGGCGGCCAGTTGGGCTTCTTCAAGAGTGAGCAGGCCGGGGTGTGCAAGGATGTCGACATGGGGGCATTGAAGGGCTGCGGCGTTGGTGCCTTCTTCCACCGGCTCAACGATGGACTCACCGTGAACGACAACCAACCATGCCCCAAGCTCTTTGGCACGCCTGGCCGTTTCGCAGATTGCTGCTGGAGGGATGTGGGTGAGTTCCACCCCCGGGATGGCGAGGATGTCCCAGTGCTCCCGCGCCAGGGCGCAGTCTTGGGCGACCTCCTTGATGATTCGATCCAGGTAACCCGCTCCAACGTGGTCGGTGACGCCGATAGCCTTGTAGCCTCTCTTATGTGCTCGTCTTATTAATTCTATTGGTGAAAGAGAACCATCGCTCAGGCTGGAATGTGTATGAAAGTCATAGACCAAGATTCACCTCAGTAGCTGAGTGAGTCTATTGTAGAACAGGAGAGGGATTTGGGCAACATAAATGTAGCCATTATTGGCGTAGGCAACTGCGCATCATCGCTGGTCCAGGGCGTCCATTACTATCGTGAAGTGCGGGACAATGACGCCGTCCCCGGTTTGATGCATGTCAACTTGGGCGGCTATCACATTGGAGACATCAACTTCGTAGCCGCGATAGATGTGGATCGCAAGAAGGTGGGCAAGGACCTTGCTGAGGCGATCTACACACCCCCGAACAACACCTTCACCTTCTGCCAGGTTCCCCCCATTGGGGTGAGAGTGTCACGAGGCATGACTCATGATGGGCTGGGCAAGTACCTGTCCGAGGTGATCACCAAAGCACCGGGGCCGACCGAGGATATTGTCAGCATCCTCAGGGAGACAAAGACTGACCTGGTGGTCAACTTCCTGCCGGTGGGGAGCGAGGAAGCGACGAAGTGGTATATTGAGCAGGTGCTCACCGCAGGTTGCGGCTTCGTCAACTGCATCCCCGTTTTCATTGCGCGGGAGAAGTACTGGCAGAGCAGATTCAAGGAGAAAGGACTGCCTGTTGTAGGCGATGACATAAAGAGTCAGGTTGGGGCGACCATTGCGCACCGTGTGCTGACGACACTGTTCCGAGAACGCGGTGTGAAGCTGGAAAGGACCTACCAGCTCAACTTCGGAGGCAATACCGATTTCCTCAATATGCTTGAGCGTGAACGGTTGGAGTCGAAGAAGATATCGAAAACCCAGGCGGTGACCTCTCAGCTTGACTACAAAATGGAGCCGGAGAACATCCACGTTGGCCCCAGTGACTACGTCCCATGGCTTGGTGACCGAAAGTGGTGTTACGTGCGCATGGAAGGGCGGACGTTCGGTGATGTTCCTCTCAATATCGAAGCCAAGCTTGAGGTGTGGGACAGCCCCAATTCTGCTGGGGTGGTGGTGGACGCCATCAGGTGCTGCAAGCTGGCCATGGACCGCGGCATAAGCGGTGCGCTTGTCGGGCCATCGGCCTACTTCATGAAATCTCCTCCTATCCAATACAAGGATGATGACGCCCGCAGGATGGTGGAGGAGTTCATTGTCGGAAACGACTGACCAGAGTGACCCGTCGGCGAACACGGAGTATGGCCTGGCGGATGTCCACATCCACAGCAGTGTGGGCGATGGAATGGCTGATATCTCCCAGATCGTCAGCTTCGTGGAGGAGAAGGCCAATCTCGATGTCATTGCCATCACCGACCACGACGATATCAGGGGAAGCTACCAGGCGAGAGAGTTGGCGGCGCAGCGTGGTTGCCGTTTCGAGGTGGTCATCGGTACCGAGGTGACCACCCTCGAGGGACACATCCTTGGCCTCTACGTAGAGAGCACTGTCCCGCGCCTTCAGTCCCTGGAGAACACTATCGAAGCGATACACAAGCAGGGTGGCCTTTGCGTGGTGCCTCATCCCATGAGCTGGCTGACCCAGAGCGCCAGCAAGAAGAGGCTGGAAAGGGTCATGGCGAGCGCCGAGCCCGACATCTATCTGGATGGGGTTGAGACGATAAACGCCACTGTTGTCGGGCGCATTTCCAACAAAAGAGCGAGCAAGTTCAAGGTCCGACACGGGCTGGCGGAGACAGGGGGCAGTGATGCCCATTTCCTTGAAGCGGTGGGTAGTGCCGTCACCGCTTTCCCGGGCAGGAGTGCCGAGGACCTTAGGAAGAGCCTTCTGGAGCGGAGCACCCAGGCACGGAACGGCCTTCGCGTCAGGTACAGTGACATAGGATTCAGGCAGATAATCAGGCAGCAGCGCAAGAGCAGGGGCCTTTCCTTTCGCGGCATGCTGGCAAACCTCAGGGAGAACTTCTATGAAGATCGCCCTCATTTCCCCATATGACTTCGCTTCGCCGGGCGGAGTGGTCAACCATATCTCGCACCTCTATGACCAGTTCGTCGAGATGGGACACTATGTCAGAATCATTGGGCCCTGCTCCGCCCCCGACCCCTCCTCGACGCAGCAGGACCTGATTCCGTTGGGCCGGCCATTCCCCGTTCCGTCCGCGGGCTCGATAGCGAGGGTCACGCTTTCACCGACTCTGTTCTCCCCGGTGAGGGCCATACTGGACAGGGAGGAGTTCGATATACTGCACCTTCATGAGCCGCTGGGTTCCACCCTGCCTTTCTCCGCACTCGTTGTGTCGCACTGTGCAAACGTGGGCACCTTTCATGCCTGTCACCGCGTACCACGCGGATACCAGGTGGCGAGGCCGATTGCCATCAAGTGGTTCAAGAAGCTGGATGGTAAAATCGCCGTTTCAAGGCCTGCCATGGAGTTCATCGGCAAGCACTTCCCCGGCGAGTACGAGATCATCCCCAACGGCATCGATGTGCAGCATTTCTCGGCGGACGTGGCGCCAATCGAAAGGTTCTGCGACGGGAGGCTGAATGTCCTGTTTGTGGGCCGGCTGGAGAAGCGAAAGGGGCTCAAGTACCTGCTGGGTGCCTATCAGGAGGTGAAACGGGCCGTGCCGAACTCGCGCGTCATCGTCGTGGGTCCCGGGGAGATGGGGGAATACGAACGGCTGGTGGAGAGACTGGAGCTGGAGGATGTGGTCTTCATCGGCTATGTGTCCTACGAGGACCTGCCCAGGTACTACAGGACGGCGGACGTTTTCTGTGCTCCGGCGACAGGCGAAGAGAGCTTCGGCATTATTCTACTGGAGGCCATGGCTGCCTCGAAGCCAATCGTTGCCTCGGCCAACATAGGCTATGCGAGCGTGATGAGCCATGGCGTCGAGGGGCTGTTGGTGCCTCCGCAGGATGAGCGGGCTCTCGCCGACGCCCTCATAACCGTCCTCGATGACGAATCCCTGCGTCGAGAAATGGGCGCTAGAGGGCTGCGCACCGCAGAGGAATACAGTTGGCGGAAGGTTGCCCAACGGGTAATGGACTACTACGGGACTGTGCTCGCAAGGCACAGCGCCCAGGAGGCGGAAAGCAGCGGAGCGAATCGGGATACAAAGGGGGCTGACCATTAAGTGGAGAGATCTCGTCCATCCTTCTGAAATCAGTGAGAAAGCGCATCGTCTTGCCGACCCTATAGGACGGGTAGTGGCGAAGACGAGGATGCCGCCCAACGCCATAACCATAACGGGGTTCCTGCTGATCATAGTTGTCGCCTGGGTCCTGTCGGAAGGGCACTTCGTTCTGGGCGGCATTCTGGTGCTCGTTGTCAGCTCCTCCGATTTCGTCGACGGGGCTGTGGCCAGGGCCATGGGGAAGGAGACGAAGTTCGGCGCCCTGCTGGACTCCAGTCTCGACCGCTATTCTGAGGCGGTGCTGCTTTTCGGGCTTCTGTGGTTCTATGCGCAGCAAGGGGCAACGACGGAGATGACCCTCATCTTCGCCACCATCGTTGGCTCGCTGCTGGTCAGCTACGTGAGGGCCAGGGCGGAGGGGTTGGGGCTGGATGCCGAGGTGGGCATTATGAGGAGGACGCTGAGGGTCCTTACCTTGTCCCTGGGACTTCTGCTGAGCCCGATCGAGCCGGCACTTTTCGTCATCCTGTGGATACTGGCGGTGTCCACTAACCTGACAGCGCTGTATCGGCTGTTCTATGTGTGGCGGGCCGACAGAAACAACAAGCCGGAGCCCCAGAACGGGCCCCAATGAATGACCGGGGCTACACCGAGCGTCGCGCCAACCGAACGACCAGGAACGCAGCCACTATGGCCAGAAGCGCCACCACAACGATAAGGGCGATGTAGTGTGCGGGGAGCCCTGGGTTGCCGTTGTTCGGAGTCGGGGGTGGCTGGGGCCCCAGACCTAGACTGTCACGCCATACGGTATTCAACCCATCCAGGTCAAAGCCGTAGACCTCGAGCAGTGCATCGTCATAGCTGCTTCCAGCCTTGAACACGTTCAGCAGTGCCAGCAGCTTCTCCCTGCCATGGTGGTCGAGCAAGAACTGTACCAGGCTGTAGCTTTCGGCGTAGCACAGCGCTGCCTCTTCCGCGTCGGTGGGGAAGCTGCTGCAGATGCTTTGCACTGAGAAGAGCGCATCGTTGGCGATGGCCCAGTCAAACCGGTCTGCAAGGTCTGAACGCAGGTCTCCCTCGGCATCCATAGCCAGACCCTCGTCCAGCCACGTCGGCAGGTCGCCAAACGGCCCGAAGACGGCCTGGTGAATAACCATGTGCCCCAGTTCGTGCGCAGTGGCCCGCTTGCCCCATCCCATGTCACCCGGCGAAATGCCGATGGCTATGACGCCGTAGCCAGTGAAGGCGACCCCTCCCGTCCATTCCTGAGGGTACACCAGGGCGCCCTGGAGGTCCGACGAATCGGCGTAGATGTAGAGCTTCACCGGCTGCTCAAGGGAAACCCCGATGTCGTCGGCCAGCCGTCCCAGCGCTTCGTGAGCGGTGTCCATGAGCTCCTGGGCAAAGGAGACACTCCCTTCATACCACAGGATGCTGACGTCGCCATCGCTCAGAGTGTTCCACTCGAACCGCAGGTCGTCGAACCCCACGCTGGCCGGTGGGGTCTGGGTCTGCTGGCCATCGGCGTCCTCCATAACCCACCAGTACTCCACTACAGTCCCCGGCGGGAGGCCGCCGGTCTCCAGCATGTTCCAGGTCCAGCTCACGCTCACCGTCGGGCCCGGGGTGAAAGCGGGGTCAACCCTGCAGGTTATCGGAACCAGACTCGATCTGATCACCCTGTAGTGAAGGTCGATGTCGACTATGTTGGCGGCGGACTCTGCTTCCAGGCTGAAGACAATGGACCCGGGAAAGTCGGATTGGGCTTCACTGGACAAGACGGTGATGTCGGCGCTGGCTGAGGTGGTAAGGGGGAACGCAGCAATAAGGAGAACAGCGAGGATGAGCCAGAGGCAAGACCGCATCATGCCGTTTCACCAATGGTTGATTTCAAATACGTCTTGATGAAGTCGTCCAGGTCCCCGTCGAGCACAGCGTTGGGGTCACTCGTCTCGCAGTCGGTGCGATGGTCCTTCACCATCTTATAGGGATGCAGAACGTAGCTCCGGATCTGATTGCCCCACCCTGCAGCGACGTGTTCCCCTTTCAGCCTCGCCTGCTCTTCCGCTCGCTTGGCAAGCTCAAACTCCAGAAGGCGCGATTGGAGGACCTTCAACGCTGTCTCCTTGTTCTGGTATTGGGACCGCTCGTTCTGGCAGGTTACCACCAGCCCGGTGGGTATGTGGGTAATCCGGACCGCCGTGCTCGTTTTCTGGACGTTCTGCCCGCCGGGGCCGCTGGCTCTGAAGAAATCGATCTTGAGGTCATCTGCGTCTACTGTGATATCGACGTCCCGCGTTGCCTCGGGCAAGACCTCAACCAGGGCGAAGGAGGTGTGACGCAAATGCGAGGCGTCGAATGGGGACAGCCGCACCAGGCGGTGCACGCCTCGCTCCGATTTCAAGTAACCGTATGCGTAGGGGCCGTCGACTTCAATCAGAGCGCTCTTCACTCCAGCTTCTTCGCCTGGGGAGACCTCGATCAGCTCGGCGCGATAGTCGTGACGCTCGGCCCACCTGAGATACATTCTGAGGAGCATCTCAGCCCAGTCCTGGGCTTCCGTGCCTCCCGCGCCGGCGTGGACGGCGAGGAATGCGCTTCTCCTGTCGTACTCGCCGCTGAGCACCAGGCTGAACTCCAGCTCCTCGAGCTCGGAGCAGGCCTTGTCTATCTCAGAGTTGATTTCCTCTCTAAGAGAAGGCTCCTCTTCTTCGGAGGCCAGTTCGGCGAACTCCACAAGCTCGGCAACCTTCTTCTCCAGGGTGCGCCACCGGTCTGTCTCCCCCTTCAATTCCGCCATTTGCCGCATGGCTTGCTGCGCCCTCTGCTGATCACCCCAGAAGTCGGGCTGGGATGACTCCTTCTCTATCTCACTGATTTGGCGTTCTTTGGCTGGGATGTCAAAGACGCACCATTACGTGGGAGATGCGCTCGTTCAGTTCTTCCAGCCGTCTTCTCTCTTCCTGCATTCTCCCTCTCCCAGAGGTCTATAGCGGCAGCGTTCGCCGCTCCTCGCCAACGGGTGCCGCCAGCCTGCCGGCGGCTGCCAGGTGGGCGAGCCGTGTGGGCTCGGGGATGCGATAGCCGTGGCAGCACGCCATCACCCAGTGCAGCGCCGTCTCGAGATCGACCTTGTGCCCGATGGAAACGTAAACCGGCTTGGTGCCTCGCTTTGTTCTCAGCGCTGCCCCGATAACCTCACCATTGTCCAACAGAAAGGCGCTGGCGCCCGGGTCGTCTCCCAGATCACCGTGCCGTCCACACAGTATGGACTTGGCGCAGCCTACGGTGGGTACGTCGAGGAAGAGTCCGAGGTGCGAGGCAAGTCCCAGTCTCCTCGGATGAGCTATACCCTGGGCATCGACCACAACGAGGTCGGGGGTCAGGTTGAGCCTTTCCCAAGCTGCCAGAAGAAGGGGAGCCTCTCGGAAGGATAGGAACCCCGGCACATAAGGGAACTCCACCCTCTCTTCCGCCACGGTGCTCTCCACGACTGTGAGCTCGGGAAGACGGAGGACGACCACCGCTCCTTTTGCCATCCCTCTTTCGTCTACAGCAGAGATGTCCATACCGGCGACGAGACAAGGGGCATCGACTTGACTGCTTGTCACAACTTGAGAGGCGAGGGAACGCTGAAGCTCCCTGGCTTCAGCGATGGACACTTTCCAGCTATGCAGGTCTCGTCCTCTCACACTGGAAGATTATATCCGCTGGTGCACCCACTTCGCAAGCTGAGCCATTGACACGTCGAACCCTATCGCGGATAATAGCACCATTGAGCAGCGTGGAATAGGGAGTGCAGATGGTTAAGATCCGACTGTCTCGTGTTGGCAGAAAAAAGAAGCCTAGTTATCGGGTGGTGGTAGCCGATTCTCGGGCGCCTCGCGACGGGGCGTTCATAGAGATCATTGGGCACTACGACCCGCTGGTTGACCCTCCGGCGGTTACTATTGACGAGGAGAAGGCACTCAAATGGCTTCGCCAAGGGGCGCAACCTACGGAAGCCGTGGCACGTATGCTGGATAAGCTTGGTATTCTGGAAAGGCTCAAGACGGAGTCTGCTGCCTAGCATTCTTCAATGCAAGGACTCAAAATCTACACCCGAGGAGAAGACATGAAAGAGCTTATCGAATTCATCGCGAAGTCCATTGTCAATAAACCGGAGAGTGTGCTGGTTACCGAGGAGCGCAACGACCAGCGAGTTTATCTCAAGCTTCAAGTCGACGAAGAAGACATGGGCAGAGTCATTGGCAAGCAGGGACGGGTGGCTCAGGCGATGCGCACTTTGCTCAGAGTGCTGGCGGCGAAGGAAGGCATTCGAGTAGACCTTGACATAGTCTAGCGACGGCCATGGATTCCGATAGGGTTGTGGTTGGCAGGGTGGTTGCCCCTTGGGGGGCCAAGGGTGAAGTGAAAGTGGAGGTGATGACAGATTTCCCCGACCGATTCTGTCCTGAAGAAGAGGTCTACATCGATGGGAGCCCGGTGACTATTGAGAGATGCCGGTGGCACAAGGGACTGGCGATCGTCAAGCTGGCAACCATCGACAGCATAGGGGCGGCCGAGGAGGTTCGCGGGCAGTACATGGAGGTGCCAAGGGAGCGGCTTCGCTCCCTCCCGGAAGACGAGTACTACCAGTTCCAGATCGTGGGGCTGGAGGTGTGGACCACCGAAGAGGAGTTCGTCGGGCGTGTTTCTCGTATTATCCCCACTGGTAGCAACGACGTCTACCTGGTGTCGCGGGAAGGCAGAGAGGTGCTTGTCCCGGCAATAGAGGACATAGTCAAGTCGGTGGACCTGGAGAAGGGACGAATCGTCATTGAAGTGATCAGGGGTCTGTTGCCGGAGTAGGTCTTCTTCCCTTGGTCTTGGGGATCTCAACGGGCCGTTTGTGGTGAGCGAGTGACGCCACGAGCGGCCTTGTGCATGCGGGCGTTGCGGGTTGGTTCCGGTCTGCCGTGGTGGGAGGCGTCAGCGTTCCACTGTATGGGGAATGAGGGGCGGATTCCAGTGTCAGCCCTTGTGGCTAGGTTACGTCCATCCGCGGAGGGCCGGCTCTTCTCCTTCTCCTCTTCTGGGCGATGCTGATGCGGACCAGAGCGCGTTGCAGCGCTGCCTCGGCTCGGGCCAGGTCCACTTCGGGGCCACGCTGCTGAAGCATTTCCTCGGCACGGCGCTTGGCTTCCTCGGCGCGTTCAATGTCGATTTCTTCGGCTTGTTCGGCGACATCGGCGAGGACGGTCACACGGTTCTCGCAGACCTCGAGAAAGCCGCTTTTGACGAACATCGCCGTCTCTTCCCCATCGTCCCTTACCACCAGCTCACCAGGCTGGAGCGTGGTCATGAGCGCAGCGTGATTGGGCAGGATGGCAAGCTGTCCTTGGATGCCCGGTGCAATAACCACATCGACATGGGCGGAGTATACTATCCGTTCCGCTGTCACGATGTCAAACTCCAGCTTTGCCATGCCAACTCTCCAGTTGCCCTCTTTCCCCGAGGGGACGAGAGGGGGAATGAATTAGCCTACACTGACGATACGTGCTGGGCTCCGCCGGCACGTGCGGATGACCTCACATCTCACGCTGCAAGTTCCTTGGCTTTCTGCACCGCCTCATCGATGGAACCTGTCATGAAGAAGGCAGCCTCGGGAATGTCGTCGTGTTTGCCGTCTAGGATCTCCTTGAAGCCCCGAACCGTCTCACTAACCGGTACGTATCGCCCCGGTCTGCCGGTGTAGGCTTCGGCGACGAACATGGGTTGGGAGAGGAATCGCTGGATCTTGCGGGCGCGGGCTACCGTCTGCTTGTCCTCGTCGGCCAGTTCCTCAATACCCAGAATGGCGATGATGTCCTGGAGGTCCCGGTAGCGCTGCAAAACGCGCTGCACCCCTCGCGCCACCTCGTAGTGTTCCTCACCGACGATCTGAGGGTCAAGGACGCGGGATGTGGAGGCCAGAGGGTCGACTGCCGGATAGAGCCCCTGCTCAGCGATGGAACGTTCCAGGGCGATAACCGCGTCGAGGTGGCCGAAGACGGTGGTCACGCCGGGATCGGTGTAGTCGTCGGCGGGAACGTAGATGGCCTGGAACGAGGTGATTGAGCCTCGGTGGGTGGAGGTTATCCTCTCCTCCAGCTCACCCATCTCGGTAGCCATGGTAGGCTGGTAGCCCACCGCCGACGGCATGCGACCGAGAAGAGATGACACCTCCATGCCAGCCAGTATGTAGCGGTAGATATTGTCAATGAAGAGGAGCACGTCCTGTCCATGGACGTCGCGGAAGTACTCCGCCATGGTAAGTCCGGTGAACCCAACACGCTGACGCACGCCGGGAGGTTCATTCATCTGCCCGAAGACGAGGACTGTCTTGTCAATGACACCCGAATCCTTCATCTCGTACCACAGGTCATTGCCCTCTCGGGAACGCTCTCCCACGCCTGCGAACACGGAGTAGCCGCCGTGCTCGGTGGCGATGTTGCGAATAAGCTCCATGATGATGACTGTCTTGCCGACCCCGGCGCCGCCGAAGGCGCCCACCTTTCCGCCCTTGGTGAATGGGGTGATGAGGTCAATAACCTTGAGGCCCGTCTCCAGCATCTGAGTGGTTGTCTCCTGCTCCTGGAAAGAAGGAGCGGGGCGGTGGATCGGCCAGTGCTCTTCGGCCTTCACTTCTCCCAGTTCGTCGAGGGGTTCGCCCATGACGTTGAACAGTCTTCCCAGGGTAGCTTCCCCCACCGGGACGGAGAGTGGCGCTCCCGTATCGACTGCCTCCAGACCCCTCTGAAGTCCGTCAGTGGGTGTCAGGGAAAGACAGCGCACCCAGTTATTTCCTACGTGATGCTGGGCCTCCAGGACCATCTTGCCACCGTCATAGGGAATCTCGATGGCGTTGTAGATGGCGGGAAGCTCATCTGGTGGAAACTCGATGTCCACCACCGTTCCTATCACCTGGGCTACTCTTCCTTTTGCCATAAGCTCCTCCAGAGACGTTAGGACTAATGCTCCAGCGCGGCTGCCCCCCCCGTGATGTCCATGAGTTCCTCAGTGATTATCTGCTGTCGCAGCTTGTTGTGCGTCAGAGTCAGCTCCTCGACGAGGTCGTTGGCATTCACGGTAGCGTTGCGCATCGCCACCATCCTCGCCGAGTGCTCGCTGGCTCTTGCCTCAAGGAGAACATGGTAAAGCTGCATTTCCACGAATCTGGGTAGCAACTGACCCAAGACTTCCTGAGGAGAGGGCTCGTAGATGAACTCGATATTCCGTCCTGGCTCGGTCGTCGGCTCAATTGGCAGCAGGCGCCATACCACGGGCTCCTGCGTCATGGTACTGACGAACCGCGTGTAGCAGAGGTATACCTCGTCGGCAAACCCACTGGCGTAGTCTTCTATCACGATGCGGACAACGGGACGAATATCGGCGACTGTCGGCTGGTCGCTCAGGCGGACGAAGCCGGCGCGAACGTCCTGCCCGGTGCGCATCATGAAATCCCTTCCCTTGCGGCCCAAAGAAATAACACTGACAGGCACACTCTGTTGCAGAATGAACCCCGCGGCGGTGCGGTTGGCGCTGGCATTGAGGCCGCCGCAAAGGCCCCGGTCAGGGGTGATGTGCACCAGTTCGACCCGGTTCACTGGCCTCTGGACCAGCAGTGGCTGCGTTTCCTCGCCTTCCTGACGCTCGGCGGCGAGGCTGGCGAGCACCTGCACCATCTTGTCGGCGTAGGGACGGGCGGCTATAGCTCGGTCCTGGGCCCGCCTCATCTTCGAGGCGGCCACCATCTCCATCGCCTTGGTTATCTTCGCCGTATTCTGGACGCTCTTGATGCGGCGCCTGACCTCTCTTATCGTTGGCAAGGTCTGTTCCTCACTTGGTCACGGTTTCCATGAACTCTGAGATCGCCTTCTGCAACGCTTCTTCCGTCTTGTCCGTTATGGCCTTGTCCTTGGCTATCGCCTGCCCGATCTCAGGATGGGTCGTTGCCATGAAGCGATGGAGCTGCTCCTCGACAGCTCTCACCCTGTTCACCGGTACGTCGTCGAGGTAGCCGTTTGTCACGGCGTAGAGGATGATTACTTGATTCTCCA
>CAYTKL010000015.1:0-21027 GCA_964438305.1 uncultured Dehalococcoidales bacterium
ATGGCGAAGCCGGAGAAACCAAGGAAGCCGTCCAGCACGTGGCTCCCCTTCCTCTCCAGGCAATCGCCGGTTTTGACTGGGCGAACTCCCTGGCTATCTGGCGGATGACATCGGCCTCAATGCCGGTCAGGTCTGCCACTTTGTCCGGGCTATAGTCACGCAGCACCAGCTCTTTGTACTGCTCGAAACCGGTTGTCCAATTGTCGATGAAGCTCGCATCGTAGAGCCCCTCACTCACTATCACGTTGGCTATAGCCATAGCCAGCGCACCATCAGTTCCCGGGTTGATGGGGACCCACTGGTCGGCTTTGGCAGCGGTGACAGAGTAGCGAGGGTCAACCACGACTACTTTCGCCCGGTTGGGTCGCTCGCGACGTATCTTGCCCCACATGCGCAGGTTCCGCGCCAGTGGCTTCTGCGACTCCACGATACTCGCGCCGAAGGACAGGATGTAGTTGGTGTGCGGGAGGTCGTACGCGCTGGAAGTGAAATGCCCATCCGCCATCCACTCGCCCGCCTTCTCGGCCTCGTTCTCCAGTGCCTCTCTCGAGACCACGTTGGGTGTGCCGTAGGCGCTGGCGAAGCGATAGACCAGGTCCTCATTGCTGATGCTGTTCAACCCGAGAAGAAGCAGCAGCTTGTGCGGCTGGCCCTGTTCCCTGAGTGACTTCAGACGGCTGCCAACCTCGCTCAGGGCCTGCTCCCACGATATGGAAGTCCATTGCGGGTCTATCCCCCTGCCCTTCTGTGGGTTTGTTCTCTTCAACGGGCCTTCGACGCGGTCCGGGTCGTACAGCACTTGCAGACCGATGTGCGAGCGGGGGCATGTCTCTCCCTCGGAGACCTCGGATAGGGGATTGATGGCTATCCTCACCGCCTTACCGTTGACTACCCTCACCTTGGTGGCGCAGCGAGTGGGACAGTTCAGACAGGAGGTGGCTATCCACTCTTCGGTGATGGTCTCCTGGGAGATGTCCTGCGGAGGCAGGACGAGGCGGATTTCAGGGCGTTTCTTGAGGGCGTAGGTAGCGGCGATTACTGCGGCGGCACCTGCCGAGATACCAAGAAAAGCCCTTCTGCTTATTCCTAGTCGCTTGGGCTTTTCTGTGTTTGATTTACGTATTTTGTTTTCGATTGACGTGAATTGGTCGTCGCGCTCGTTGTCGTCCGATCTCGCTGGGTTGCGCTTCATGGATTCGCGATACTATCCGCCGGACTTCGGTTGGCGAAACCACCTCCACCCACCACACTTCCACCGGTTCGCCAAACCAGCCGAATACCAATTTATCATACAATTCCCGTTTTGGCAACCCCCTCTCTTGAAATGCGTTTCGGGGAGGAAACCATGGTGACGCGCTGAGAAGCGAGCCTTCGGCCCATGGCGTGCCCAGGTTCTGCGGCACGCCATGGGTGAAACCGTTCGAGTCGTTCTTCCTCGGTCTTGTGCCTGGTGACGGAACAGGGAAAGTGCCACACCGCACCTTGGCGCCACCAGGCGGCCTGCATATCCGTCCTGTGGGCCAAGGCGTGTTCGCATTTCAGTGGAAGACGAGCAGCGTTTCCCGGAAAGGTCGCGGATGTGAACAAGGTACGTGTGGAGCCAGCGGAGTGATGCAATCGACCTTTGGGTCGTTCTCTTGACAGCCTCTACAGTTTGCCCTAGACTCTGGCTGCGGTATTCCACCGATAGGAGGATGGAGATGTACAAGACGATCCTCGTTCCACTGGATGGGTCGGAGCTGGCGGAGATGGTGCTTCCGCACGTGGAGATGCTGGTGAAAGCGTGTGGTGGTGACGTGGAGCTGGTACTGCTGCAGGTATGCGAACCAGCGCGTCCCATGGTGGCTGGCTACGGCGAGGCAGTCGGCCAGGCGGCGATTCTGGCAGAGCAGGCGGCGGAGGTGTGCAGGGCGGAGGCTGCTGAGTACCTGGCTGCAATGGAGAAGAAGCTCAAGGAGAAAGGTTACAAGGTACATACGGAGTCCTTGGTTGGCAGCCCCGGTGACGAGATACTCGACTACGCCGCGAACAACCCAGTTGACCTGATTGCCATGGCGAGCCACGGGCGTTCCGGCATCAGCCGCTGGGCGTACGGCAGTGTTACCTCGAAGGTGTTACGAGGGATCTCCACGCCGATCCTGGTGGTTACGCCCGAGAAGAAGTAGGTCAATCGTAGCGATAGGAGTGTGCACATGTACAAGACGATTCTCGTTCCATTAGATGGCTCGGAGTTGTCCGAGATAGTGTTGCCCCATGTGGAGATGCTGGTGAAGGCATGCGGCGAGGAGGCGGAACTCGTCCTGCTTCACGTGTGCGAGCCCGTGGCCGGCAAGATCGCCGGCATGGGTCCTGGGGCGGTCTATGTCATGCCGAACCTGGCGGAGGAGGCGGAAGAGGCCTGCAAGAAAGAAGCCCAGGAGTACCTGGTCGGGATGGAGAAGCGACTCAAGGCGAAAGGCCTCAAGGTGCGAACGGTGTTGAAGATGGGCGATTCGGGTGGAGAGATACTTGACTTTGCGGCCCACAACCCGGTTGACCTTATCGCCATGGCGAGCCACGGACGCTCCGGCATCAGCCGCTGGGCCTACGGCAGTGTAGCCTCGAAGGTCCTGCGGGGCATCTCGACCCCGATCCTGGTGGTCACGCCGCCAAAAGAGAAGCACTAGCTCTTTCGCTCGAGGCCGGGAGGAACTTGAACCGGACGGAACTGTGCGAGGCCTCCCCCCAATGCTGGAGATCAGATAGACTTCACCCGGATGGGAGGAGGCCTGTGTTATTGGTTGGCTGGTTCGTGCAGTTCGCTGCGCGAGCACCACTGTGACGGTTGGGGTGTAGGCGCGCAGGCGGGCCGCAGCGAAGCGAATATGGGATATCGGTAAGCCGCAGCTAGAGGAGGGTCACCATGCCGACTGCGACGGTCAACGGAGTGAGACTGTTCTACGAGGATTTGGGAGAAGGTCCAGCTATCATACTGCTTCACGGCTACACCGGCAGCCACAAAGACTGGGCTGCACAGATTCCCGTGCTTGCCGAGCAATATCGAGTGATTGCCATGGACCATCGAGGTCACGGGAAGTCTGCGGCCCCATCTTCTGCCAGCGACTACTCCGTCAGGATCATGGCGGAGGACGCGCGTGGCCTGCTCCAGCATCTGGGCATAGATAGAAGCTGCATAATGGGGCACTCGATGGGGGGGTTCATGGCCTTCGAGCTGGTCCTGGCGTATCCCGACATGGTGAGCGCCCTGGTACTCGTTGATACCTCCAGCGGGGAGTTCGAGCGCGCTCCAGGCTTCGCCGAGTTGAGGGCCCAGCTCGACGAGCTGGCGCGAACGCAGGGGTTGGAGGCTGCTTTCGAGCACAACGCCGCCAACAATCCCATGACCAGAGAGCACTTTGAGAGACATCCGGAACGACGCGAGATCTCGAAACAGAAGATGCTTGAGACCTCAGTGGATGGGTATGTCTATGTAGCGAACTCCTTCTCACGATGGGAGTCGCTCACTCCTCGTCTCGGCGAGATTAAGGTTCCGACGCTCATCGTGGTGGGCGATGAGGATGCCCCCTTCGTCAAAGCGTCCAGGGTGGTGGAGAAGTCCGTAGCCAACTCGAAGCTGGCCATGATAGCGGGTTCGGGACACTCTCCGCATGAGGAGGTTCCCGACGCGTTCAACGACGCGCTGTTGAGTTTCCTCGACGAGATCAAACTGACCAGCTAGTGTGTGGCAACGTTCTCACGGCCGGCCTTACTCGTCCAGTTTGACGAGCGCGTCCACCAGCTCCTTGCTCATATCCTCGAAGCCATGCAAGTCCATGTCGCTTGGGTAGGGGTAATCGTCAAACCGAACCCCCAGTCCGTGCGGGATGCTGAACATGACTGTCCCTTTCGCATACCACCACTTGCCCAGTGAGGGTGCCCCCACTCTTGTACCCTCGGGCAGTGTCTGCGCTTTCAAGATATCCACCGCGAACCTCCTTCCCAGGCCAAGGTGATCAGGTCACGATATGACGGCCTGCCGCTCCTGAGATCACCTCTTCTGTACGTTCGCTGCGCCCCATGGGGCCTGCTCTGCATCGTTGGCTGGATACGCTGTGCGCCATTGTAGCCTATCTCGACCATTCCAGCCAGCGCTCGTCTTCCCCCGGTTCCAGGCTCTGGCACGCTTGTGTCATGACGGGATGGGAGGGAGGAAGGGTGCTTGTAGCGAGGCTACAGCCTTTGGGGTGGGGACGCGCGGACCTCTCGCATGCTTGTGTACTCGAAAGGGAGTACTGCATACGTCGCTCGGATGAGCTTGACTTTTGCCTTGGGAAAAGAGTATACAATGACAGCAAACTGAACAAAGCTGGTTGAAAGCAGGCAACAGACTCCAACGGATGACGGTGGGTTCGCGGCTGTGGAGCTGCGGGAGTTGAATACGAGGCGGAGTACTTGGTTGAATTGAGCTTGGTCCGAAGAGGCCGGGACGAAACTGAGTAGCTCGAGGGCGACGGCTCTGGTTGTGCCGTCGCTTTCTTTTTCCCCTTGTGCGCTGGAAGGGACTGCATACGCAGGCTCGAAGACAGATGGGCTGGCCGGAGGGGCGCTGGCTTCCTGACGCTGGGGTTGGGCTGGCCCAGGCAATTGATGGCCGGCGGCTTGTCTCTGACACGGGGTCCTTGAGAGACCGCTGTTGGGGGATTGACGGGAAGGAGAGCGCATTTGGCTGAACAGGCAGTAGCCTATCCGAAGTACCGTTGGCTCTTGCTCTCCCTGGCATGGGCGCTCTACAGCCTCATAGCGTTCAACAACACGATGACCGCGGTGTTGTATGACCTGCGTGATCCCATCGCGCTGGGAGGGCTGGGGCTTAGCGACCAGCAATTCTACGCTTGCCTCACCGCGACGTCGATTGCGCCCATAGTCCTGGCCTTGTTCGGCGGCATGTTGAGCGACCGTTTCGGCGTCAGGTGGACCGTATTCGCCGGATCGATCATAGCCGCTGGCGGCACCTTGCTGAGGGTGGTCTCGACCGGGTTCCCCGATTTCTTCGCCTTCAACCTTATGCTCGGCATAGGCCTGGGAGTCATAGGGCCCAATCTGCCCAAGCTGGTGGGCATGTGGTTTCCGCCCAGGCAGATAGCCATCTCCACCGCCCTGTATATGACCGCGCTGGGCATCGGCTCCGGACTTGGCCTGGCTCTGGGCCCGCTGTTTCCGACGTGGCAAAGCGCTGTTCTCATCATGGGACTGGTCTTCGTGGGGTCGGTTGTAGCCTGGCTTGTTCTCGCCAGGGACAGGCCGAGGGGCTATACGGTAGGCGGGGTGGAGATCGTCGGCGTTCCCTTCAAAGAGGGACTGTTGAGGGCGGTGCGCAACAGGGCTCTGTGGTTGATCGCCTTCTCGTACTGCCTGGTGGCCGGAGTGGTTACCGCCTATGTGAACGGGGTCCCGTTGCTGCTGGTTGAAGCCAGGGGTGTGCCGGAGAAGACGGCCGGGCTGGTTATCGCTCTGGCAGTGCTCGGCTACATCTTCGGCACGGTGTTCTGGGTCGTTCTGTCGGAGAAGCTGGGCGTCACCAAACCGATCTACATGTTCTGCATGGTCATGTCCGGGGTGGCCGGCGTGATTGGGTACTTCCTTGCTCCTGGCTTCGGCTTATGGCTGAATGGGATCTTCCCGGGGTTCTTCATGGGTGCGGGACACCCTTTCATAATGCAGGTGCCGCTGCGGCTGCGCGATATCGGACCCCGGTATGCGGGAGTTGCGGCGGGGGTAATAACCTCACTGGGTCACCTGGTGAGCTTCGTGTTGCTGCCGTACTGGTTCGAGCCGATCTGGCACGGGGTCGGCTCCTGGCAGGGGTTTGGTCCTTTCTGGGCCGCCTTCTTCCTTGCCGTTGTCCTGGCGATGGGGGGCATCCTGTACGTCCTGGCGCCGGAGACTGGAAGGAAGGCCAGAGAGAGATGGGAAAGGGAAGCAGTGGCGGCAGAGGCCGATTCCACCTGAGCTTCGTCTGGTGGCGGCTGCCGGCTGGCTCCCCAGTCGCCGCCTTCAGATACTGGGCGCAAGTGAGCCAGCCGCTGCGGCTGGTGGAGCAGTGCCGGTAAGGGAGGGTGAATATGGCTGACCAACGAAGGTATCCGCCGTACCGCTGGGTCGTTTTCGCTGTGGCAGCAACGGCCTTCTTCCTGGTGAACTACAACTGGAACACAGTGGCCACATTGCTGGACCTGATTCCCGATCTGGCGCTCAGCGAAACCCAGTTCGGGCTTCTCTACACAGCGCCTACGCTTTCGGGCATCCTGGTGTCCATACCTGGGGGCATGCTGGCCGACCGCTACGGCATAAGGCGAATCCTGGGGATTGCGGTTGTGTTGACCACCATCGGCTGTTTGCTGAGGGTGACCGCAACCGGATTCGCATCGATGTTTGCCTACAACTTCCTCATGGGCATCGGCCTGGGGTTCCTGTTTGCCCTCCAGCCCAAGCTGGTAGGCTTGTGGTTCCCACCGCGGCAGGTGGGGCTGGCAACCGGGCTCTACATGATGGCAATGGGGGTGGGGATGGCTCTGGGACTGGCCACCGGCCCCATGTATCCGACATGGGAGAGCGCCTTTCTCTATCCCGGCATAGCAGTGGCGGTAATTGCTGTCCTGTGGATCGTGCTCGGCAGAGACAGGCCGGCTGGCGTGCCAGCGATCGAAACGGAGTTGGTTGGCTTCAAGGAGGGAATGGCTCGTGCCCTGCGCTCGAGAAACATGTGGTTTGTGAATACGGCACAGTTCCTGGTTGGGGTGTTGATTCTCGCCTACATAGGCTCACTGCCATATCTGCTGACGGAGCTCAAAGGGATGACCGAGGAATCAGCCTCGATAATCTCAGCTCTTGCGGTAATTGGTTTCACGATAGGCACTGTCTTCTGGCCCCTTGTGTCCGAATGGCTGGGCATCAGGAACCCCATCTTCATGGTGACAATGGCCTTGACGGGAGTAACCGCCGTACTCGTCTGGTTTCTGGCTCCCGGCGCTGGCATGTGGGCTCTTGCCTTTTTCCCCGGCTTCTTCATTGCCGCAGCACTGACTTTCATGATGATGGCGCCGATAGAGCTTCCAGAGATCGGACCTCGTTATGCCGGCAATGCTACGGGGATTCTGTCTACTACGTACAACCTTGGCGCTTTCGTCGGGCTGCCGTACATGATGTTGCCTATTGCAGCGGTGAGCGCCAACTGGGCTTTCATATTCCTCCTTCTGGTTTCCCTGGTCACGGGTGCACTGGCGCTGGGCATCAGGGAAATCGGTAGGAAGGCCAGGGAAAGAATGGGGGAGGGCGTTTCCCGAGGCTGGGATTTGGGCTGACGGGCAATGGGTCGAAAGGACGGCGACCTTGACCGAGGAGATCACGTATCCCAGGTACCGCTGGCTCATACTGTTCCTTGGATGGGCGGTGTTCTCCCTGTGCACCTTTGACAACATAATGATAGCGGTACGGTCCCATGACCTGATACCCGATCTCGGTCTTACTACCTCGGAGTTCTATCTCATCAACACATCGACATCGATTGCGCCCGTTTTTCTGTGCATAGTGGGAGGGATGCTGGGGGACCGCTTCGGTGTGAAGAGGATAATCGCCGTCGGCGCGATCCTTGCCACCGCCGGCAGCCTGTTGCGGTTGACCGCAACCGGGTTTGTACCCTTCCTCCTGTGCATGGTCTTGCTTGGCGCGGGCATCGGGGTCACCGGTCCCAATGCCCCTAAACTGGTAGGCGTGTGGTTCCCGCCCAGGCAGACTTCGATCGCTGTGGGTATCTTCGTCACCGGGCTGGGGCTGGGGTCTACCCTTGGACTGGCCCTGGGGCCGCTCTTTCCAAGCTGGCGGAGTGCCGTGCTCATCATGGGCTTGCTCCTGGCGGTGGCGACCATGGCCTGGATCGTCCTGGGCCGTGACAGGCCGAAGGTCTTGCAGGAGAAGGGGATCGAGGTCGCCGGTGTGCCGTTGAGAGAAGGGTTGGCGAGGGCGGTCAGGTCGAGGAACATGTGGTGGCTTGCCCCCTCGTATCTTCTCGTATCGTCCGTGGTCACATCCTATGCGATCGGACTGCCGCATGTGCTGGAGGAGGCGAAGGGCATGTCTCCCGAAACCGCGGGGATGGTGGCGGCGCTGTCGGTGGTCGGCTTCATCGTCGGCAGCCTTTTCTGGACCGCGGTATCGGAGAAGGTAGGCGTGGTGAAGCCGTTCTTCATCGTGTGCACGGTGATGGCGGGAGTAGCCGGCCTGAGCACCTATCTACTCGCTCCCGGGTTCGGCATGTGGGTGGTTGGCCTTCTCCCGGGGTTCTTCATGGGTGGGGCGCTGCCCATCTTGATGCAGCTACCGATTCGGGTGCCGGAGTTTGGCCCGCGATACGCGGCAACGCCTACGGGGATCATAGCCGGGGTGGGTCATGTCGGCAGCGTGCTCATGCTGCCCTACATGTTCACGCCTATCTGGGGCGCAGCCGGTCCCCTGGTGGCAGTGATATTCCTCGCTGTTGCCATCGCCGCGGGAGGCCTGCTGTATGCGCGGCTGCCCGAAACGGGGAGGAGGGCGTGGACGAGTTGGCTGGCGGAGGCACAGGCTGCCCACGAGTGAACCCCGGCCTGTTGCCGCAGGGACCCGCCGTGGTATGTCGATAGTCGCAGCGTTTGCGCGAGTTGCGCCGACACGTAGTAGAAACGAGCCGAGGAGGTGATGCCTGTCAAAGCATAGGGTCGGAATGCATGAGACAGCGCGCGTTCGGCGGAGGTTAGCCCCGGGCAGGAGTTCCGGTGCGTGCCTCACAGCGAAACCAGGAGAAAGGAGGGGAATTGGCTGAGCGAATCACATATCCGCGATACCGCTGGTTGATGCTGCTTCTGGTATGGGCGCTCTTCGGACTGTGCAACTTCAACAACATGATGGTGGCGGTGCGGGCCCATGACCTGATACCCGATCTGGGGCTGACTACCCAGCAGTTCTATCTCATCAACACGGCAACGGCCATCGCGCCCATCGTTCTGTGTCTGGTGGGGGGCATGCTGGGCGACCGTTTTGGCGTTCGGTGGGTGGTGGGGATAGGAGCGGTGATGGCCACCGTTGCCGCTCTCCTGAGGCTGGTTTCAACCAGCTTCTGGCCTTTCCTGCTGTGCCAGATTCTGCTGGGTGCGGGAACGGGGTTCACCACTCCCAATGCCCCCAAGGTAGCGGGCGTATGGTTCCCGCCCAACCAGGTGTCAGTCGCAATAGGCATCTTCATGACGGGACAGGGCGTCGGACTGTTCCTTGGAATAGCCCTCGGCGCGCTTTTCCCCACATGGCAGAGCGCGACCCTCATCATGGGCTTGCTGCTGGCCGTATCCGCCGTGGCCTGGCTTGTCTTCGCCCGGGAGCGGCCGAAGGGTTTTGCCGAGCGCGGCATCGAGTTCGCCGGCGTCTCTTTCAGAGAAGGAATGACTCGGGTGGTGAAGGCCTGGAGGCGGGTGTGGGTGCTTGGGTCAGTCTTCCTGGTAATGGCAGTGTCCATGTCGTACATATATGGAGTACCGCTTCTGCTTGAGGAAACGAAGGGTGTATCTCCAGAGTCATCCGGCTTCGTCGTGTCACTGGCGGTGCTAGGCTATGTTATCGGCACCGTCTTCTGGCCTGTACTCTCGGAGAAGGTGGGCGTGGTGAAGCCGTTTCTCATTGCCTGCACTGTTATGGCGGGGGTAATGGGCTTCCTCACCTATCTTACCGCCCCCGGCATTGGCATGTGGCTGTGCGGCTTCTTCCCCGGCTTCTTCATGGGGGCGGGATACCCCATGATATACCAGCTCCCGGTGCATCTCCGTGAGTTCGGGCCGCGGTATGCTGCCACACCGACGGGGGTCATGGACGCAGCGGGCAACATCGGCGTGGTGTTGATGTTGCCCTTCATGTTCACCCCCATCTGGCTTGCAGCCGGTCCTATCATGGCCACCGTGTTTCTCGCCATCGCCATCACGGTGGGTGGCCTGCTGTACCTGCCGATGCCGGAGACCGGCAAAAGGGCGCGGAAGAGGTGGGAGGAGGAGGCAGTGGAGGAAGGGTGATTTCATGCCAAAGTACCTTGACAATGTCCAGAGGTACAATTGACAATAATGAAGGGGGGGGGTGATGGACTAAGCACACAGTGCTGGAGGGCCCTCGAAGGGGGTGATCAGTTGGCTCAAGGGTGAGTGTCTGGATGCCCCAGGCGGTTGGTCGCTGGCCATCGGCCTCGGGGGAAGAGGTCCTTCAGTGGAGTGCGCTCAGTGATTGACGGAAAGGAAGGCAGATATGGCTGAGCAGGAAGTGACGGCTGAGGAAGAGCGGTATCCGAGATACCGTTGGTTCATCCTGTTCCTGGGATGGCTGCTCTTGTGTCTCACGTCCTACAACAACTCAATGTTGAATGTCCGGTATGAACTCCTCGAAGCGGCGCCCGTTGGGCTGGGGTTCAACGCAACGCAGTTCTACGCGTGCATCACCGCAACGTCGGTGGCCCCCATCGTTATCGCGTTCCTCAGCGGCCTGTTCACCGACAAGTGGGGAGTGAAGAAGGTGATCCTCTACGGGGCGATTGTCACCGCTGTGGGGGGCCTGTTGAGGGTGGTTGCCTTCGGGTTCGTCGATTTCTTCATCTACTGCGTCATCATGGGCGTCGGGCTGGGAACGGTGGGCGGCAATGTACCCAAGCTGGTGGGACAGTGGTTCCACATCCGGCAGATATACCTCGGCATCGCGCTTTTCACCACGGCGCTGGGCATCGGCCCCTTCCTGGCGCTGGCTACCGGCGCCATGTGGCCAACCTGGAAGCTAGGGTTCCTTGTCATGGGGCTGTTCCTGGTGGTGGGGTTTGTGGTGTGGTGGGTCTGGGCCAAGGACAGGCCCCGGGAATACCTCGAGGACGGCAAGCCAATCGTCGGCGTCCCGTTCAAAGAGGCCTTGCTCACCGCCGTCAGATCGAAACCCCTGTGGCTGATTCTGGTCTCGTACGCGCTGGTGGCGGGAGTAGTCACCGGCTGGATAGGGGGGCTGCCGCTGGTGCTGAAAGAGACCAAGGGGCTGTCCGGTGGAGCGGCCGGTATCATCGCCTCGCTCTCGGTGCTTGGCTACATCATCGGCATCGTGCTGTGGAGCTGGGTCGCCGAGAAAATCGGCTACATGAAGCCGGTCTACTGCATCTGCGTTTTCCTGTCGGGGCTGACGGGCTGGCTGCTGTACATATCCGCTCCGGGTATCGGCATGTGGGTGCTCGGCATTTTCCCTGGCCTTTTCATGGGGGCGGGATACCCGCTGATAATGCAGATGCCGCTGCGACTGAAGGGAATCGGCACCAGATACGCCGGCGTGGCCATGGGCATGGTCAGCTCAGGCGGCCACCTGATCGGTTTCCTCATGTTGCCGTTCATGTTCACTCCTCTGTGGGAGGCATTCGGCGCTCTGTGGGCGGTGTTCTTCTTCTTCATGGCTCTGGCGACGGCTGGTGCGCTGTTCCTCAAGGCGCCGGAGGTCGGCCGGAAGTACATCGTGCGAGTGTTGGAGGAGGCTCAACAGACAGGCGCAACTGCAAGCTGAGCTTGTGCTTGAGGGAAGTACACGCCCCGGGACTGGCTGCCAGTCCCGGGGCGTTGCCTATTGGGGCCGGTGAGAGACCTCGTTCTGCGGTCTCGGTCCGCTGGAGCTGGCACTGACGACTTGGCCACGGCGCGCCTCCCCTCCCGGGCTTCTGCTTCCTGGCAGACATTCGTTCCTGAGCATCTTGTCCTGCGTACCTCTTGACGTATGCCGAAAAAAAGGATATACATGGCATACATCGACGAAATTCGGATAAGATTGGAAAAAAGGAGGTGATGGGCTTCGAGAGTGATAACCCTGGGACGATTGCTCGTTGCAGACTGCTTCTTTGGGTGATTCTTCAGTGAGGTGGTGAATGATTAGAAGGAAGGAGGGCAGGTATGGTTGAGGAAGAGAGGTTCCCCAAATACCGCTGGTTCTTGCTGTTCATGGCGTGGGCGCTTCTGTGTCTCACGTCCTACAACAACACGATGCAGAATGTCCGCTATGACCTCCGCGAGGCGGCACCGCTAGGGCTGGGGCTTACCACCACGGAGTTCTATCTGTGCATCACCGCGTCGTCGCTTGCCCCCATTTTTGTGAACTTCCTGAGCGGCCTGCTGACCGACAAGATTGGCGCGAAGAAGGTGATCCTGTACGGGGCCATCGTGACCGTCTTCGGCGCCATGTTGAGGACGGCTGCAGTAGGGTTCGTGGACATGTTCATCTACTGCATCATCATGGGCGTAGGGCTGGGGACACTGAGCGGCAATGTACCCAAGATCGTGGGGCAGTGGTTCCCCGTCAGGCAGGTGTACCTTGGCATCGCGCTCTTCTCGACATCGCTGGGGATCGGTCCCTTCCTCGCGCTGTCCACCGGCGCCATGTTCCCGGGCTACTTCATAGGTTTCATCGTCATGGGAGGCTCGCTCGCTTTGATGTGCGGGGTGTGGGCCGTGTGGGCCAAGGACCGACCTAAGGAATACCTCGAAGCGGGCAGGACCATCGTCAACGTCCCATATAGAGAGAGCCTGCGCACGGTCATCAAGTCGAAGCCCCTGTGGCTTATTCTCCTCTCGTACGGCCTGGTGGCGGGGGTGGTGGCATCGTGGGTAGGCGGCATACCGTTGTTCCTGGTGGTGACCAAACAGGTGCCGGTATCGCTGGCCGGCGTCGTCATATCGCTGTCCGTAGCCGGCTACACCATCGGCATCGTGCTGTGGGCCTGGGTGGCGGAGAAGATAGGCTACATGAGGCCGGTCTACGGTGTTTGCATGGCCCTGTCGGGGACGACTGGCCTTCTGGTGTACCTACTGGCTCCGGGCATCGGCATGTGGGTGCTCGGCATCTTCCCCGGGCTGTTCATGGGGGCGGGGCCTCCTCTGGTGATGCAGATGCCGCTGCGGCTGCCAGGTCTCGGCACCAGATACGCCGGCGCTGCCGTGGGCATGGTCACCTCGTGGAGCGCCATGTTTGGCTTCCTCATGCTGCCGTACATGTTCACCCCCATCTGGGAGAATTTCGGATCTTTCTGGCCGGCACTATTCCTGTGTCTTTCTCTGTGGCTGGCGGGTGTGCTCTTTGTGCTGGCACCGGAGGTTGGTCGCAAGTACATGATAAGAATGCTGACGCAGGCTCAGGAGGAAGGCGCTCCGGCAAGCTAAGCTTGTGGTTCGTGGCAGGTGCACGCCTCGGGATTGATTGCCAGTCCCGAGGCGTTTCATTTCGTTGCGGGGATGAGACCTCGGACTGCCGTCCTGCACCTGTGGTCTTGCTGCCCGCGACGTGACCCGAATGTGCTTTTTCCCCACGGCCCGTCCGTTCTTGAGCAAGCGTGCCCGCATAACCCCTTGACGCTACTCCAGAAAAAGACATATATTCACTGTATCAACAAGAATCGTATAAGATTGGTGAAAAGGAGGTGATAGGCTTCGCAAAATGATAGCTCTCGGATGTTCGGGACGATTGCTCGTCGCAGGCTGTTTCAGGTGGGATTATTTGACTGACGGTAAGCAGTGAAGTGATTAGAGGAAAGGAAGATGAATATGGCTGAGCAGGAAGTGACAGCTGAGGAAGAGCGGTACCCAAGATACCGCTGGTTGATACTTATCATGGGATGGGCGATTCTGTGTCTTACAACCTTCAACAACACGCTGCAGAATGTTCGGTATGACCTCCGAGACGCACCGCCGACAGGACTGGGACTCAGCACCGGACAGTTCTATCTGTGCATCACCGCAACGTCGATTGCCCCTATCGCCATAGCCCTGATAAGCGGCCTGCTGACCGACAGGATAGGCGTGAAGCGGGTGATCCTGTACGGGGCGATGATAGCCACTGCGGGCGCGCTGTTGAGGTTGGCTGCAAGCGGGTTTGTAGACCTCTTCATCTACTGTATCATCATGGGCGTAGGCCTGGGGACGGTAGGTGGCAACGTGCCCAAGCTGGTGGGGCAGTGGTTCCCTGTCAGGCAGATCTACGTTGGCATCGCGCTGTTCACGACGGCGCTGGGGATTGGCCCCTTCCTGGCGCTGGCTACCGGAGCGATGTTCCCGACCTACTTCATGGCTTTCCTTGTCATGGGGATACTCACGGTTGTGATGGTCGTGGTGTGGGCTATCTGGGCCAAGGACAGACCCAGGGAGTATCTGGAAGGGGGCATGACCATCGTCAACGTCCCGTTCAGAGAGGCCCTGCTCAAGGCTGTCAAATCGAGGAACATCTGGCTGATCGGCATAGCATATGCCCTGGTGATGGGGGTGATTGCCGGCTGGCTGGGCGGTATGCCGCTGCTGCTGGTGCTGGTCAAGCAAGTGCCGCTGTCACAGGCCGGCGTTGTCATATCGCTCTCAGTAGCCGGCCACATCGTCGGCATCGTGTTCTTCACGTGGCTGGCGGAGAAGGTGGGCCGCCTCAAGCCAGTCTTCGCTGGCTGCATGGCCCTGTCGGGGACCACCGGCCTGCTGACCTACCTGTTTGCTCCGGGCATTGGCATGTGGGTGCTTGGCGCTCTACCCGGGTTTTTCATGGGGGCGGGACCTCCTCTGGTAGCGCAGATGCCGCTGCGACTGCGTGAAATCGGCACCAGGTACGCCGGCACTGCCATGGGAATGATCGCCTCAATTGGCTACATTCTCAGCTTCACTCTGCTGCCGTACATGTTCAACCCTCTGTACGCCAATACCGGTCCTTTCTCTGCGGTATTGTTCCTGTGCCTGTGTCTCTGGCTGGCGGGTGCGCTCTTCCTGCTGACGCCGGAGCGCGGCCGGAAGTGGCTGCAGAAGGTGTTGAGAGAGGCTCAACAGACAGGCGCTACCGCAGGCTAGGGCAGGCCTGATGGCAGGGCCATACTTGTTGGCGCAGTGTTCAGGTCAAAGGGGCGCTAGCTCCGAGCATTGAGAGAGTGAGATAGGGCTGAGGCCGGCTATTCGAGGACGACGGTTCCGCTCTTGCCGCCGCTCTTGCTGACCAGGCGGATGCTGTCGATCCTCATCGTCTGGTCTATTGCCTTACACATATCGTAGATGGTCAGGGCGCTTACCGCCACGGCGGTGAGCGCCTCCATTTCCACGCCCGTTCTCCCGCTGCACTTCACCGCCGCCGTGATCTCCACCGATTCCTCGGTGAAACCGAACTCCACCTTGACTTCATCCAGTATCAGCGGGTGGCACATGGGAATGAGGCTCGACGTCTGCTTGGCTGCCATGAATCCGGCAACCTGGGCCGTGGCCAGAACGTCTCCCTTTGGCGTTTTCCCCTCCTTCATCAGGGCAAGGGTCTCCGGTTTCATGCGCACCACGCCCTTGGCCGCCGCCTCACGAGCCGTGACCGGCTTCCCGCTCACGTCCACCATCCGTGTCGGTTCCATTCAGCCTCCCACCTGGCGCATCGCCCGTTTCTTGGGCCGCACCCCTTTGGCCAGTTGGTGACCCCGTGGCTTGGCGGCCACCGCCTGTCGAATCAGCTCCATGAGCTCATCAAGCGATGCTCCGCTGCGCAGGGGGGTCTTCAGGTCCACCTCGTAGTCGCTGAGCAGACACGGCCGGAGCTTCCCGTCGGCGGTGAGGCGGAGGCGATTGCAGTTGAAGCAGAAGTGCTCAGTGATGGGGCTGATGAACCCTACGGTCCCCGTCGCCTGTGGAAAGCGGAAGTACTTCGCCGGACCGTTGCCGTGACTGTGCAGGCAGGGCTCGAGCGGCCCCACGGCGAGGAGGCGCTCCATGATTTCACTTGTGGCGACAAAAGAGAGGTGGTTGTCCGAGTTGAACGGCATCAGCTCGATGAAGCGGACGTGCCATCCTTCGTCCACGGTCAGGCGGGCGAACTCGAGCACCTCGTCATCGTTGGTCCCCTCCATCACCACCACGTTGATCTTGACCGGTTCCAGGCCGGCATCTTTCGCTGCGGCTATGCCATCGAGGACGTCCTCCAGCCTGCCATGCCTGGTGATTCGCGCGTACCTGTCCCCGTCGAGGGTATCGAGGCTCACGTTGACCCGTCTCAGGCCTGCTTCCTTCAGCGGTGCGGCATGCTGTGAAAGCAGCACGCCGTTTGTCGTCAGGGCTATGTCGTCTATGCCGGCGACGCCGGAGAGCATGCGCACCAGCTCGGTCAGCTCCGACCTCACCAGCGGCTCGCCGCCGGTCACTCTCAGCTTGTTTATGCCCACCGCCGCCGCTGCCTGGGCCACCTGCAGAATCTCCTCGTAGCGCAGGATCTCGCCGTGCGGCATGAGGGCAACGCCCTGTTCGGGCATACAGTAGACGCAGCGCAGATTGCAGCGGTCGGTAACCGATATTCTCAGGTAGTTGATTGGCCGCTGGAAGGAATCGGACAGGCAGGTCATCACTTCGTACCCTTCATCCCTTACCTATACTATACACGCCCAACCCGTCGGTGACAAACGGCGCTCTTTCGCTCTCGCCGCGGTCCCCGACCTGGAGCTGTAGGGGCGTTCAATTGAACGCCCGTATGTCAGTGCGGCCCGCTGTGGCAGTGTAGTTGCCTGATTCATCAGGCACGCACGCGATGGCCCCCCAATGAATTGGGCAACTACGTGCTGCCCAAACCGTTCGCTCGCCTCCGGAAAGGGGCATCTGCGCCAGCGACGCCCAGAGCGGGTGGTCTGGGCTGCCCGGTTACTGTCGCCGTTCGCCCTTCGCCTGCGGTCGGCCTGCGGCTCCGGAGCGCCGTTCCAGTATCTGGCGCGCCTTCCTCGCCGCTCTGCCGCGATGGCTGATCTCGTTCTTCTCCTCTTTGCTCAGCTCAGCCATGGTCTGGCGGCGCTCGGGAAGGAAGAATACGGGGTCGTAGCCGAAGCCGCCTTCCCCCTTTGGCTCGAGGGTGATGATGCCGTGGCACTCCCCCTGGCACAGCTCCACATCGCCCTGTGGCGTGGCGATGGCGATGACGCAGCGGAAACGGGCGGACCTGCGCTCCCACGGCACGTGCTCGAGCTTCGCTAGGAGGAAGTCTACTCGCTCGCGGTCGGAGGCACCTTCTCCGGCGTAGCGGGCCGACAGCGGGCCGGGCTCCCCGCCCAGCGCGTCCACCTCCAGCCCGGAGTCATCGGCGAGAGCGGTGAGGCCGCTGGCGGCGGCGTAGGCCGTGGCCTTTATGGTGGCATTCTCCTCCATGGTCTGTCCCGTTTCGGCCACCTCCAGGTCGATGCCGACATCGGACAGGGTGACTATGTGATAGGGTATGCCCTGGAGCGGCAGCGAGTACTCCCGTGCCTTGGCCAGGTTCCGTGTCGCCAGGAGGAGTTCGGGCATCGGCGTCACTCGAGGTTGGTGAATCGCTTCTCCAGCTTCTTCGCTACCGCGGGCATGGTGGTGTACTCCATCTCCTCCAGCGGCAGCCGGTGCGGCTCGAAAGGGCCGTGGCGGCGCATGTAGTCGGCTATCTGGCCGGCGAGCCGTCGCGCCTCATCGAAGCTGGGGTCGTCGAACATATCCCTTGGCCCGACGAGCTTGCCTGCCGATAGCTGAAAGCCGGCGGCAATGACCCGCGGCGGGCCGTCGAAGCGCGAGGGGTTGGCCTCTCGAACGGCTACCGGCATCAGCGGGCCGTTGTGCGAACCGCGCATCCAGCCCTCCACCAGTATCGGGTTGGTGAACGGCTCCAGCACCTCGCCCACGGCGGGGAAAATCCCCTGGGAGCGGACAACGCATACCGGGTCATCCTTGCCCACGTATCTGCCCGCCATCATGGACAGGCGCTGCGTTGAGGAAACGGCGGCGATCTCGTTGGAGCCGCGGTGGCGCACTGACTTCACTGCGTAGCGGCTGGGCGCTCCCATGAACAGGAGCATGTCGTATATCTCCTCGGGGGCATGGAGGACGATCTGCTTGTGCTCCTTGACATCGTGAATCTCGAAGCTGAACCCGTCGTGCATATTCTCGGCGATAACCAGCCCTATGGTGTTGAACGGGTCGGCGAACATCTTGTATAGCGGCAGATTCCATGCCCCCGATGACGTCTTGTCGGCCATGAACACGACAACCGGCTCGGAGCCTCTCTCCTCGAACTCCATCTCGGCTACTCCCGGCCCCATGCCTTTGACATTGCCCGAAAAGGCGTCGGCAAGGAGGTCCTGGCCGGCTCCGTGGAGCTTCAGCTCCTTGGCTAGGTTGGTGCACTCGATGAAAGCGTCCCAGGCGAGCTTGTGGATGGCCTCGTCCTCCTCACCTCGCTCATGGGTCATGATGAACTGAAGGTCGTCTCCGCAGTTGGTGACGTGAAAGTCAACGAGCATGCCGTCGCGCTTCGCCTTCTCCATACACTCGTTGCCCTTCTCCATCAGCAGCGGATGAGAGCTGGAGTGCCCGACGTAGCCGCCTATGTCGGCCTTGATGACGCTCAGGGTGATCATGTGTCTGCCTCCTTTCGCCTAGTAGTCAAAGCCCTTTCGTGCCTCTATCCCCCTCCGGAAGGGGTGCTTGACCTCCACCATCTCGGTGACCAGGTCGGCCTTCTCGACAAGCCGCTCGTCGGCGCGCCGTCCGGTGAGGATGACCTCCACGCTGTCCGGCTTCTCCTCTATCAGCCTGAGGACGTCGTCGACTTCGATGAGCTTCCAACAGGCCGCGAGATTGACCTCGTCCAGCACCACCAGGTCGAAGTCACCGCTGCCAATCGCCTGCCGGGCGGCGCGAAGCGCCTGTCTCGCCTGCTCTCTCTCGTCCTCCTTGACGTCCTCGGGATTGATGAAATGCAGATGGCCGAAGCTCTGGAAGCTGACGTTGGGAAGGTGGGACAGGGCGTTCCGCTCGCCGTAGGGGAAGTCCCCTTTCATGAAGTAGATAATGTGGACCCGCAGCCCCTGCCCCACCGCCCGGAGCACCACTCCCAGCGCCGCCGACGTCTTGCCCTTACCATCTCCGGTAAAGAGTTCCACCAGACCTCTGCTGTTGGGTTCGCTGTTCATAAAATATGCAGGGTGGAAGGCCTATCCAAGAAACCAGGGTTCAATGGAGGGGCATGCGCGATACGCTTGATATCGAAGTCTATCAAGAGGGCCGCTGCAATGTCAAGGATACGCGGTCGGCCGGCCCGACGCTGAGGGGCGTTTGCGTTGTTCTGCAGCGAGGAAAGACTTCGCCTCGGGGCGCTGCTATGCTATAATGCCTGGCAACGGAGAAGAGAATGAAGACCTTCAACAAGCGAGGCGACCAGGGCGAGACCAGCCTGCTCTACGGTGGCCGCGTGCCCAAGAGCGACCCGAGGTGTGAAGCCTATGGCACAATAGACGAGGCGGTTTCCGCTCTGGGGCTGGCGCGGGCTACATCGGGCAATCAGCGCACCCGAGACATCGTGCATCGTATCCAGGACGAGCTGTTCATCGTCGGGGCCGAACTGGCTACCGCCGGTGAGGACTACGACAAGCTGGCGGCGAGGAATGTGGTGGTAACCGACGAGATGGTCGACCGGCTGGAGCGTGTCATCGACGAGCTTGAGGCGGAGGTGCCCATGCCCAAGGAGTTCATCATCCCCGGCGCTTGCCCCGGCTCGGCGGCTCTGGACCTGGCACGGACCATTATCAGAAGGGCGGAACGGAGGGCCAACGAACTGAGAGACAACAGGCTGCTGGTCAACGAGAGGGTGCTGCACTATCTCAACAGGCTGGCGGACCTGGTTTTCACCCTCGCTCGCTACGAGGAGGGCCATCAGGGGAGTGGATAGGCTTCTCTCTTCGTCCTTCGAGCCTTTGCCGAGGGGACGGAGGGGGGCTTGAGCCAGTCTCTCCCCCGCGGGGGAGAAGCTTCAGCTTTCGTTCCCACCGGGGAGACGAGCCGCAGTCCGAAGCGGCTGTGACCAGGGGCAGGGGGTTAGCCAATGGAGGTTATTCCGGCCATTGACCTGCGCCGTGGAAGGTGCGTTCGGCTGTACCAGGGCGACTACAGCCGGGAGACGGTGTTCTCCGGTGAGCCCATCGAGGTCGCCCGGCACTGGCAGTCGCTGGGGGCAGGGAGGCTCCATATTGTTGACCTCGATGGCGCGGCGAAGGGCGAACTGTGTCACGGCGCTCTGGTTGAGCAGATAGTCCGTGCCGTCGACATACCCGTCGAGCTTGGCGGTGGCCTGCGGAGCGTGGAATCGGTGGAGCAGGTACTGGCCAGTGGCGTGGGGCGGGCGATCCTGGGCACGGCGGCACTGGATGATGCCGCCCTGATCGAGGAAGCCTGCCGCAGGTTCGGCGAGAGAATCATTGTGACCGTTGACGCCAGGGGAGGGTTTGTTGCCACCCACGGCTGGCTTGAGCGTACCGATGTTACCGTGCCCGAGCTGGTGGAGAGGATGGCCGGGCTGGGGGTGCGGCGTTTCATCTACACCGATATCGCCCGCGACGGCACCCTGACGGAGCCCGGTTTCGGCGCCATCGCCGAGTTGATCGAGAAGACCGCTGTGCCTATCATCGCCGCCGGAGGCATATCTTCCGTCGAGCATATCAGGAGACTCAGCGAGATGGGTGTGGAAGGGGCGATAGTGGGCAGAGCGCTGTACACTGGTGACCTGGACCTTGTCGAGGCATTGGCATGCTTCCGGCCCTGATTGCCGTTCTCAGTGTTGTCGGTGCCTTTCGCAAGTGAGCAGGTGTGCGGGTGGGTTGGGGGCGTACAGGGTAGTGGTCCAGAGTTGAGACGGGGCATCCGACTACGGGAGATTGGGACAGGGATTGGACTCAGAAGGCAACTTGGCGAGTAGACTGGTCAAGAGGATAAGGTCCCCCGGGATATTCTTCGGTTGGTGGACTGTCCTGGCCGGTGGCATTCTCGCTCTGTGGGGCTACGGCTACCAGGCCTACGGCATCTCCGCGCTGTTCAAACCCATATCTTCGGAACTCGGCTTCAGCCGCACCGCGACCTCGGTGGCTGCCAGCATCGGCAGATTCGAAGGCGGGTTCGAGGCGCCCATCGTGGGGTGGGTCACCGACCGCTTCGGCCCCAAATGGGTGGTCTTCGGCGGCGC
>CAYTKL010000016.1:0-20910 GCA_964438305.1 uncultured Dehalococcoidales bacterium
GGATGTAACAATGGAGAAGAATTTGAAAAGGTTTGGAAACAGATACATCCAAAGCGAGCCCATGGGTTCGCCACCGTGGCCCGTGCCGGCCTCGCCATACAGTTCCTTCGTCATTTCCGGTGTCAGGCCAAACGCCAGAGAGGACACGATCGGCACCAGCAGGCCGCTTGCTCCTGCTCCCGCGGTGTACAGGCCCATGGCGCGGCCGCGCTTCCTGATGAACCAGTTGGAGATGTTGGTCATCGGCATTACCCCGGCGCAGACGCTGGCGCCCAGGGCCACGACAAGGTAGGTGAGATAAAAGGTCGCCAGGGAATTCGTGAAGCTGAGGAGCAGAAAGCCCAGGCCCATCACGCCGGCGCCGACGATGGCAGCGGGCCGAGCGCCGAAACGGTCGACGAGATAGCCTGCCAGCGGTGCAATAGGGCCGGTCTCGGCGCTGCGAAGCGAGAAAGCCAGAGAGACCTGAGTCGTGCTCCAGCCGAATGTCTGCTTCAAGGGGTTGATGAAGGCGCTGAAGCCGTAGAAGTAGGTGCCGGCGAGATACAGGCTGATGATGGCATTGGCCAGTACGATCCACCATCCGTAGAAGATGGTTTTCCGTTTCGCCGGTTGCGGCGTCCCTTCACCAATCTGCATCACACGCTCGGACGCAACCTCCGGTTGCTCGCAGGACAGCAAGAACACATACGCGGACAGTCAGAGGCCGGGCAGTGTCTTCGACCTCGGTTCGGCAGGCTGTCCCGGCACGCACCACGCACGCTGTTCAACATGGTGCGGCTAAGACCGAACCTGCGGGTCGAGACGAGTAGCATTCTAGTCCATGCACTGTGGCGTATTCAACTCGCCGTGGCCGGCCACGCGCTGTTTTGGTGACAGCGCCCAGCCGAAGCGCTCACCGTCGCAGTGAAGCTATGTCCGTTCGTACGCTCAGGTGCTTTTCGCTCGCCGCCATACGTCCCACCTGTGAAACCCTGCCGCAGCGAGAAACGACACCGCCGCTATCGTCCCCCAGATAAACGGCGGGTCATAGGGGAAGGCATCCAGCAGCACCCCGCCCAGCAGCGGGCCAAGCGATATGCCCAGCGTCTGGCTCAATCCGAAGAAGCCCATATACCGTCCCCGCCAGTCGCGGGGAGACAGGTCGCTCACCACGGAGAGCGTCGTGGGGGCGAAAACGATCTCACCGGCGGTGACCACTGCTATTGCCCCGAGGGCCCACCCGAAGCTGCCAATCCAGCCGAACCACAGATACCCGATGCCGTACAGGAGCCCGCCCAGAATCAGACTCCTTGCCTTACCCAGCCAGTCGATGCCGCGAGCCACCGGGTACTGGAAGCACACAACGATCAAGCCGTTGACAGTGAGCAGCAGCCCGTATTGCGCCGTGGAGAACCCCAGGCGGTCCACAGTGAACACCGACAGAGTGCTGCCCAGGTGCGCCATGCCGAGAAAGACCAGCAGACTCAGCCCGACGAACGCCAGAAAGGTGCGATTGGCGGCCACGGACAGCACACTGCGGAAGTCCGCCCGGTCGCCCTCGCCATGATAGGACTCGCGAACCAGCAGCAGCACCAGCCAGAAGGCCAGCGCAGTGGCGACGGCTGCCACGCCGAAGAGCCAGCCGTACGAGACGAAGGTAGCCAGATAGCCTCCCAGCGCTGGCCCGGCAGCCCACCCCACGTTGCCACCCACACGCATCAGGCCGTAGGCCTCGGTCAGGCGCTTCTCGGGCGACAGGTCCGCCACCATTGCCGACACCGTCGGCTGTATGGTCATCAGAACCGAGCGCCCGGCGATGTAGGTGATGGCGATAGCCCAGATTGGCGCGGAGAACCCGATAAGGACCGACAGTCCGGCGTAGAGGACCACGCTTATCCCGAGAGCCGCCAGTAGCAGCCTGCGCCGGCCGAGGCGGTCCGACAGCACCCCACCCACCGTCTGGCTCACGGCGGCACACAGCCCCCCGGCCAGAATGATCGTGCCTACCAGGGCCATCGGCAGATCGCGCTCTTGATACAGGTACAGCGCC
This sequence comes from uncultured Dehalococcoidales bacterium, assembly GCA_964438305.1. Lineage (GTDB taxonomy): Bacteria > Chloroflexota > Dehalococcoidia > E44-bin15 > E44-bin15 > CAYTKL01. The sequence goes on from CAYTKL010000016.1 coordinate 2,033, forward strand.
AGAAACGGCAGGCAGATTGAGAAACCAGCCGACGTCAGGAGACGGATGGACGTGATAATCCATATACTGGAGTCGAAACGCCCAAGCACACTTCGGCGGAAACCTTGAGTCAGCAGTGAGAACAGGTCCATAGTGAACAGCAGGACCGTGCATGAGCAACCTGTCGAGCCCTACGACGACTGGTTGATGGTCAGGCAGCTACCAGAGGAAACCGGACGCCGAGCCGAACCCAGGGGCGTTGGCATCAGCGGTACTGCAGTCCAGATAGAGGCCGCTCCCACCCCAGATGAAATACAGGCAGTGGGAATGCTCTGAGTCGGCCTCAGGTGCATATGCACAGCCAGAGCAATCGATGCCGAGATGCTCGTAGTCGCTTAGACGTTCGGGATGGGTAAGCAACAGGCTCACCACCTCGAGGGGGCCGAGCCCAAACTCCCTTTCGTCGAAGGTGTTTCGCGCCTCAGAGACGGAAGTGGCCCGGTGCCGCAGACCACACTGAATCCCCAGGACCAGGTAGTCCCCCGGCGTTGAGCGCTCAAGCTCATTGAGAGCCTTGCTGCTCCTGTCAAGGAGTCGTAGGTGCTCGGGGCCCAGTTTGCCTTCCCGGCCGTTGCAGAAGCAGGAGGGATCCCACATGAGGAACCCAAGCACTCTTTGGAAAGCCTCATTGTATGTATCTGCTATGCTGGATGGCTTGGGCACTACCAACCACCCCTCCGCTCCGTGGGGAAGGGACGCCGGAATCTCCACCTCGCACCTCAAGCCGGGGAGCAACATGGCAAAGCCTCTCAGTTGTTCCTCCACCGACCTCAAGCCCCACGCAAGAGGATAGCCATACTCACTTGAAACGCCTTCGTCAGCGCCAGTATCGCCCACCTGGAACAACACTTCGGAAGGAGGAGCACTACCGATGAGAAAGGCCTCAAAAGCCGCCCCGTCCATCGCCCTGACTGCGTGGGGATACTTCATCATGGTCTCAATCAGGTCGAAGCGTTCTATCAAGGTCTGTTGTACATCCTCTGGAGCCGCCCCCGCTTTGAGAAGCAGGCCTACCAGCTCAATCGCCTGCTCAAACGTTACTTTGGCCAATGTGTTCCTCCTCCTGGGCCGCCGGCAGTGGCCGACTGGCGGGACGGGCCGTCGACTCCTTCAGACTATTCCCGTGCAATACAATTGTCAACAACACTTTGCGGCATGGCGAAGGCCGGCATGAAACCCCGGCATCGGTCCCGGGTTCGCTGCTACAGAAGCCCCTCACCCGCTGCGACCCGCCACAGTCTGTCGGCAAGCTGCGATATGTAGTCTCGATTCTCAAGCCGCTCCTGCCAGTCGAGAGGAAGAGCATCGACCCCAAGGTACGCACCGGAAATGGCTCCGGCCATCGATGCTATGGTGTCGGTGTCTCCCCCCAGGCTCACTGCGTACGTCACCGTCGAGACGAAGTCGGCGGCGTGCGACAGGAAAGAGAATATGGCCGTGGGTACCGAGTTGAACGCCTCGATACCGTGGCCCAGTTGCGCCACCACTTCGGTCCTCTCGTCGACCCGCTCGAGTAGCCAGGAGAACCTGTCCAACCTGGAATGGTACACGTCCTCGGTACACCAGTCGCGCAGGCGCGACACGAAAAACGGCGTGTCAAGCGGGTTGGCGGGGTCTTCGGCGACAGCCATGGCCACCGCCATCGCCTGAAGCGCCGCGCCCTCGACACCGAGGGGATGGGAATGGGTGATAAGGCTCGACCCGTGGGCAACCTGTCGGAGCTTTGTCGGGTCGTTCCACAGCAACAAACCCACCGGTGAGACCCGCATGGCTGCGCCGTTGCCGAAGGAGCCACCGGGATAGACGTGTGCTGATGCCTGGTCCCACGCTTCCCCCGCGGCAATGCGGCGGAAGACCCGTGGCGGCCCGGGGCCGTAGCCGCGCCACGGTTCTCTCGCGTAGTTGTCGACGAAGCGACTTGCCATGTGCGCCCCGTCGAAGCCCCGGCAGTCCACCAGGGACTCGGCGATGCCGATGGTCATGTGGGTGTCGTCGGTGTAGATGAGAGGGCCGGCAATCGCGGTCACAAGCCCTCCGTCGTAGCGGGCGGCCATTCGGTGCCCCTCGCGAGAAGCTCCAAGCGCATCTCCGAGGGCCGCTCCCAGCAGCGACCCGAGGAACTTCGCCCTGAGCTGTTCGGAGTCAACCATCGCCACGAATGATACCGCACTCGAGTCCTCCGCCTCAAGCCACATGAGGGACAGACCCGAGAACGCATCAGCCCGACAAGTGATTGCCCCTCCGACGATGCTGCGCAATGGCACTGCCCCCGATGACGACGGGACTGGATTGACGGGTAACTGGCGAGCAACTAGAATTGAGCAATGTATCCGCAGTCGGAGGAGAGCTAGCCATGACGTCGGACCTTGACGAACGGATCGAGAGCCTGGCCACGTGGATGTACGAAGCCAAACACCTGGTGGTCTTCACTGGTGCCGGGATCAGCACCGAATCGGGCCTGCCCGACTTCCGCGGACCGGACGGGGTTTGGACTCGCAAGGCGAAGGGCCTGCCGACTGAGCGTGGCGATTTCTCGGGAGCCGAGCCGAATGAGGGACACAGGGCTGTCGCCGAACTCCTGAGACTTGGCAAGCTGGCCTTCCTCATCTCTCAGAATATCGACAGCCTCCACCTCAAATCGGGCATCCCCAGGGAAATGCTGGCGGAGCTTCATGGCAATGTGACCACGCTCAGGTGTACCCAGTGCGGTAGGGAGATGGACAAAGCCGGTGCCCCCGACAGGTGTTCTTGCGGAGGCACGCTCGTGTCAAGCGTGGTCGACTTCGGGCAATCCCTGCCCCCAAAGGACCTCGCCGATTCCTTTGAGCATTCGGAACGTGCGGACGTGTTCCTGGTCGTTGGCTCCAGTCTGGTGGTGACACCAGCGGCCGAGATGCCGGGAGTCGCGTTGCGCTCTGGAGCGCGGTTGGCGATCATCAACGACGGCGAAACACCGTACGACCGGGTTGCCCACCTGAGGTTTCACGAGAGGATTGGCGAGGTTCTACCCCAAGCCGTGCAGCGGCTCAAGGAGCTTCTGGAATCAGCGTGACGGCCCGGGCTGGCGCTGCTGACCCGTGCTATCTACGGCTCTATATAGAAGCTGGGGTCTGATGTCACATTGGCGTCGAACGCCCGCTTCATCTTCCGCTGCCACAGGTGGCAGTCACTGCAGGCCGGCCCATGGATGTCGTGGGCCTTCGGCCCCAGACTCCTCGCGCCAGCTCCCATATAGCCAGTCCCGGAGCCCGTTTCGCCGTAATGGGTGAAGTCTCCTCTATGAAGTCGGCTGCCCTTTTCGCTGAGTCGGAGTCAGCCGGGTCGTACATCAACAGCTCCTCCACATGCGCGAAGCGACCGTTTTCGTTCATCTCCAAACCCCAGGCCCATTCCACTCATCGAAGTGCAGCTTGCCAGCGGCGAAGCATTGGCGCCGGCGCCAATTATGCGGCGGGTCAAGCCCCTATTCATCGCTTCAACCTGAAGTTGAGAGAATATGACATACGGTTCCACCACCGCTGCGCGACAGTACCACGCCGGTCTGCCTGCATTCTTATGCTGCCTGCAATATGGTATCATAGGGTACGGAGCTACCTATCTTCTTTCGCTTTGCCGTTGATAGCGGCGGCGCACAAATGGAGGCAGAATGAGATTCGGCTTGGCAAACAGGAGCAGCACAGTCGACCTGGGAGACTACCGGCCGCTGTCAGTAGTATATCAGCTCAGAAAATCAATCCTGGACAAAGTCAGGAAAGGCGAAGACCCGCTACCGGACATTCAGGGAAGGGAAGAAGCCAAACAGGACGTCTTGAGGGCGCTGTTGTCTGGAGCCCATGCCTATCTCGTCTCGGAGGAGGGAACAGGTAAGACCAGGTTGGCCAGGTCTCTGACCAAGCTCTTGCCCAGCGTTCCCGTGATAAAGGGGTGCCCCTATAACGATGACCCCCTGTGGCCCAGGGATTTCCTCTGTGCCAGATGCCGCGCCTCGAGAGACCCTGTAAAAGAATACGGGGTCGAGTTCGTTCAAGGGCACAGAAGGTTCTCCCGCATTCAGGGCAATGAGTACACCAACGAAGCCAAGCTGCTCGGGTTGAAAGACATCCAGGCCATAGCCCAGGGAAGGTCACCTTCCGACCCGCAGGTGTTCACCGGAACCGGTATTCTCAGGGCCAATCGGGGCATCCTCTTCATTGACGAATTGCCTGCCATACGGACCAAGGTCCAGGTTCTGCTGCACCCGGTTCTCGAGGAGAAGAAGGCAATCCTCGAGGAATACAACTGGGAGCACTGGCTGGACCTCGTGCTGATCGCCACCGGCAACCCATTGGGGTTCAGCCATGTCAACGAGGTGCCCCGGCCTCTTCTCGACAGGCTGGAATTGATCTACATGGACCTGCCCGAGGAAGAAACAGAGAGAGAGATAATGCTGAAGGAGAAGTTCAGCGTAGGGACAGATTATCGCCAGGCGCTGGAACAAGCAGAGTCACCGCCATACCCCAGCCTGGAAGACGTAGAGAGGAAGGTAGCCGCTCCGTGGTGGATTATCGACCTGGTCAACGGTGCGGTGAGGCAGAGCAGAACCTGCCAGTGGTTGGAGAAGACGGCATCAATCAGGGCAAGCACCAGGGCGATTGACCACACGTATGCCTCGGTTGAACTGGAGAACCGCCAGGTCGCCAATCTGACAGACGTAGCGCACGCTCTGAAGCTGGCCTTGCGAAGCAGGGTCGGCCTCAGGGCTGACCTGGTCGACTTCGAGAGTGCGAAGAACAGCGTGGAGAGGTGCGATGAACTGGCCGAGTACCTTCTGTGTCGAGCCCTGGCGGATCTGGACTTTCAATGGGAAGCCAGCAACCAGAAGCTGGCTGCCGAGCTGAACTCGCTGCTGACAGAGGGCACAGGAGACCTCATCTCCGGTCTGCCGGAGTGCCCGGAATTGAATAAGGTGATAGCGCAAATGAGGAGGATTGCCCAGGAGAAGGCAACCGACGACCTCAACGCAACCGAGCGGGACCTCGCCTTGCGGCCGGAGACGCTCGGCCGAGACCTCCTGCAGGAGTATGACCGTTGCGCTGTGGAGACTATCTGCAACCTGGCATGGCACAGGAACCTGATCGGTGACCCGGTCAGAGAGAGGCTCTTTGTTCCTCAGATGGGCACCTTCTCCCAGCGGAGGCAATGATGACGCAGGTCGACAAGTGCCTGCCAAAGGCGTTTGAAAACGACAGAACCCTGTCGGATATTGCCCACCTGAGGAATCGTTCGCTTGAGGACCTTCTGCGGCAGGTCGAGTTTGGCGAGAGCGACCTGAGGGAGAAGGCCACCAAGCACGCCAGGCAACGCCGCCAGGAGGAAAGACGCAAACAGGCCGAGTACGTGCAGAGGCTGAAACACCACGAAGAACAGCTATCCTATCAAATCATGGAGGGCATTCTTCAAGACCAGGACATTGATGAGATTGTCGACAGCGTAGTCACCGACCAGCTAAGGAAAGAGCTGACGCAAAAGGCAAGCGCTGCGAAATACAAACCGAATGACCTGACCGTTGAGGACCTGCAAAGGAGCCTGCAGGAATACATCGACCGGGGCGAGCTGCATCTGGAGCAAGGAAAAATCAGAATCACCCCGAAAGGGGCAAGGAAGCTGGCCAGCCAGGTGTTGCGGAAGATCCTCAAAGACCTCGTCGACCCACAACTCGGCCCTCACGCCGTGGAAGAGATAGGTTACGGGCCGTGGATATCGCCGACGTCGAGGAAGTATGAGCCTGGCGATGACTACGCCATGATTGACTTCGAGAAGACACTTCTCAACGCTCTGGAGAGGAAGTCACCAAGTAGGTCCAGGCTCAAGTTGGAGCCCGAGCATTTCGAGGTCTACGACGAAGTCCACGAGACGAAGATGGTAGCGGGCATGATAATCGACCAGTCAGGGAGCATGAGTGGCGAGAAGTTCAATGCTGCCATCGACACGTCCCTGGCGTTGGCTGAGCTGATAAGGCGCGAACCCGACGACTCATTGAAGGTCTACCTGTTCTCTCACCACGTCAAGGAGATCGCTCACTACGATATCGCCAATGCCGGTGTCCCGCAGGGTTTCACTGACATAAAGGCCGCTCTCTACGCCTTCAGGAGAGAGACCTGCAACGCAAAGGGCGACCGACAGGCGTATCTGATAACCGACAGTGAGCCGAACACGGAAGATGGCAAGTTTGTTGGGTTCGACAAGGCAACCGCCGGCGTGCTTCACGAGGCTCTCCACTACCGCAATGCGGGTATCACCCTGAACCTAATCATGCTGGATCAGAGTCCGAAGCTGAGGCAACTGGCGTCGGTCTTGGCCAGGCAGAACCTCGGGCGAGTGTTCTTCACATGTCCGGCGAGGTTGGGGGAGGTGCTGGTGGAGGACTACCTCACCTACAAGAAGAAGATGGTCAAGAACTCGAGGTAGTGACCGAAGGCTGGCTGCTCAGCAGACGCTCATTCCACGGCCTCGTCGGTTCAGTTGTTGCTCATGGATTCAGGGATCAAAGGCAGATTCCAATGACGGAAACATGTTTGCTCAAGTGCCTGAAGCTGCTGCGCAACGGTGACTATTCGCTGACTGAGCAGGAGATTGCCGACAGGGTTGAAGAAGATCTGGGCTACGTGGTCAGTGCTCTGGAGAGACTGGGGGGAAGAAGACTGGTCGCCAAGACAGGACAGCACTACAGCTACCGCAGAACAGAGGCGAATGAGGAGTTCTCAAGGCGGATGTTGGCCGTTTACGACAAGATAGGCAAGAAATCCGAAATGGAATCACTTGTGATTGGACTGCTTTCGGCGGCCGTCCGCGACAAACACCTGCTGAAGGAGAGAACGCTGCTGAGAGTGCTGGGAGAAGAGGGATTCGGTGGCGATGAAATAGGCGCACTGCTTCAAGAGCAGGTCGACGAGGGACGAGTCAGAAGATTGAGAGTGGCACTGAGAAAAGAGACGGACGAATCCTTCCCCTCTCCTCCAGTCATTCCATGGCACTACACGTCACGTCTCATACGGATGAAGGAAGACGAGTACGACAAGGTCAGGAAGAGGTGGGGTGACGAAGGCTTCTTCGTGCAGGAAGAGGACTACCTCATAGCCAATTTCCCCCCAGAAATGTCCGGACCCGCAGCCGAATACCTCTACCGGGCAATGGCTCACGTTACGCAGAAGATCGAGGAAGAGTCGTATCAATGGTGGCTCGGGCTGAGAGTCGGCTGCAGGTACTTCAGCCTTGAATGACGTATTGCCCGCTGACCTCAACACACTGAGACCATCGCCGACGTCGCAGCCAATGCGCATCAGCTAGTTTACATAACGCTACGGGTCTCGTTTTCACGCTGCCGCAGTCTCACCGCCCTTTGACTTTGGCAGCGCTTTCTAGTATAAACTAGGAGAGCACGGCCTGGCCCACGAGGAATCGGGCCAGCCGGTTCACCATCGTGTGAGGTGACATCTATTTGGGCAAGAACGAGTTTGACAAACTAGTCTCAATAGTCCTGCCTGCCCTCAATGAGGAGGAGACTGTCGGCCGGGTCATTGACGAGATACCCAAAGAGGAGCTGGCACGCAGAGGCGTTGGTGTGGAAGTCGTGGTCATTGACAACAACAGTACCGATGGAACGAAAGAAGTCGCCCAGCAGAAGGGGGCGAGGGTTATCGTCGAGCCGGACAGGGGGAAAGGCAGAGCTGTCAGAGCTGCGTTCCGCTCAATCGACGGCGATTACGTATTCATGCTCGATGCAGACTACACATACCCTGCCACGTATATCCCCGCCATGCTCGACCTGCTGGAGGATAGCTGGGACGTCGTACGCGGGTCTCGACTGGGGGGACAGATAGAGGCCGGCGCCATGAGCAGGTTGAACCGCGTCGGCAACCACCTGCTTGTCTTCATGGCTCGAGCCTTGTATGGGGCGGAGATCAGTGACCTGTGCACCGGTCTCTGGGGCTTTCGCAGAGAGGTTGTCGAGAGTCTGAAGCTCGACTCTACCGGTTTCGAGCTTGAGGCCGATATATTCGCGGAGGCGACCAAGAGGCGCTATAGGGCGACGGAGATTCCCATTCGCTACCGACCGCGGCCGACCCCGTCAACACACGGGTCGTGGAGGATCGGCTTCAGAATAGGCCGAGCACTGGTAATTAGGAGATTCCGCTAGGGGCCTATCGTGCTACTGTCCGTCGTCCTATGCACACACCGCCTCGATAGTTACCAGAACGTCATTGACGCGGTTGAGAGCCTCCTGCGTCAGACTTACCATGATATGGAGATCATAGTGGTGGTCGACGGAAACCACCGTCTGTCAGAAGAAATCGCCCAGGTGTACCAGGGTCGCGAGAAAGTGAGAATTCTGGCGACTGGGGACAAGATAGGTGTATGTGGAGCGAGGAACGCAGGCATCGGCGTTGCACAGGGTGAGGTCGTGGCCTTCACTGACGACGACGTTGTGGCCGACAGCAGGTGGATAGAGAGCCTGGTTGACACGTACCAGACTCATGACGCCGTTGCCGTTGGCGGCAAGATCCTGCCTATATGGACTGCTACGGAGCCAAGCCATTTCCCCGCCGAGCTGGGCTGGCTCGTCGGCATAACCCACAACGGCTTCGCCGAAGAAGAGGTCTCCGAGGTACGAAACGCCTTCGGGCCGAATATGAGCTACAGGAGCGAAGTCTTCGAGAAGATAGGCTTGTTCAACGAGCGGTTCGGACTGGGTGCGAGAGGTGCCGTCCAATTGCAGGGCGAGGAAGCTGAGCTCGCCCTGAGAATGAAACGGGTCCTGGGCCGCAGCGTCACCTACAATCCTCAGGCAGTTGTCTATCACAAGGTTCCCCCGTGGAAGACGACTTCGCGATGGATGTTGAGGAGGGCCTTCTACCAGGGATACTCGAAGGCACTGCTGAGAAGGTCAATACCCGGCCATGATACCCTGTCAGTCGAGCAGGCGTACCTCAGACGCCTGCTATTCAAGTATGCTCCAAGCAGGACCAAGAGGCTTCTACTGAGATCCGACCGCGCCGGAGAGTTGAGGAAGCTTGGAATCCTTGCTGCCTCTGTCGTCAGCGCCAGTCTCGGGTTCTTGTGCGGGTTTGCCAGGAAGACTCCTCACGGTTCGGCGTAGTTGAGCGTGATAGACGAAACTCGAAGCCACACGAAGACGCTTTCTATCCTCACCCTGGCGTTCTTCGCCGCAGCAATCTACCTTATCTCGATATACCTGGCCTACACCAAGTTCAACAACACCAGACTGATCGACCCTCTGGCAGAGGTCAACTCGCTTTTTCCGCTGTACTACGTTGCCATCGGACTGACTGCCGCACTATGTGTAGCGTGCGTCTTCATGCGAGTCAACAACAAGTATCTGCACATGCTGTTGGTGTGGATGCTCGCCATGATGCTGTGGTTCACCCCTTACTATCTCGCCGGGTTCGTGAGACTCCCTGATGGCCCGTGGCACGTAGGCGTAGGGCTCCAGATATCCGAGGTCATGAATGGGGCGACGGTCACCTTCAGCGAGTACGCCTGGTCCTTTCCGGGCTCTTTCTTCTACCACCCTGTGTTCCTCTCCGTACTCGGCATCGAGGCGACTGGCTACATCGCGCTTCTGTTTCCCTTCGTCTGGATATCGCTGTTCGTTCTGCTGTGGTACGTCGTGGTGGCCAGGCTATTCGATGGCAGAGTGGCCTTTCTGTCGCTGTTGATTGCCATACCAGGGCTCCATTACATACAGAGTCATCCTTCGCCTCACACTCTGGCTGCGCTGCTGATGCTGTCAGCGTTGCTGCTGGCACTCACCCGGAGCAGCGCGGCAAAGATTCTCGCCATCGCGATGGTCGTGGTTATCATCGTCTCCCATCCCACTACACCCCTTCTGCTCGCCATATTCCTTGCCGCAGCTTTGGTCACGAATATGGTCTACTTCCGCAGATTGGGTCGTACCGAGGTGGCGCTGGGCGGTATTCTCCTCCTGTGCTTCGTCGGTTGGTGCCTCTGGATGTCGTACTATCACACAGTACCGACTGGCGCGGTGATTGAGGGTGAGTTGGTGCATGGGGTCGCGGTGCCCACCAGCGTCGGGGTCTCTCAACAGTATCTGACGGAGACGGCGTTCGTCTTCGCAGGCGTATATCACCTGAACAGAGCTATCTACTACTTGTACGCCATTCTGGCTTTGGCTGGGATTGCGTACCTGGCAGCTAAGACGTTCATCCGCGAGAGAGGCGTGCGCAACTGGGTTGCCAAGGTGGGAGGCATAGAGCCGGGTCAGGCCTTGATGGCAATGGTCGTCCCACCCCTCATTGTCTTGAGCATGCTGTTGGCTGAGACGGCGCCATGCCTGCTGGAGACGGGCCTTACCTTCGCTGTCCTCGCCCTCTCATGCGTTGTAGCGTCGCTCATTCCCTTCTCGGAACGGTACAAACGCCGTACGATGGGGGCCATCGCCGCCATTGTGCTCATCGGGCTGTTGTTCCTGACCTTCTCGTTTCCCACGGTCGCGTACCACATCGATGCCTATAGCAGTTTTCCTGAATCCGAGGAACGTGGGTTGATGTTTGTAGCCTCGAGCGTCCCGCTGGATAAGGGAATGCTGGCGACCAACTCGCCGGCCCAGTTGGCGCTGTACCTTGAGCATCCGCTGCATGAGACCGAATTGGTCCCTCTTCATTACCAGGAACTGCCGGACCTGGGCACATTGCTGCCGCATGTCTATGTATTCCGCAGTACCGGCTACTACTACGCCGCCATGCGCTATGACCTGTCGTTCGAGGACAATCGCTATACGGAGTACTCACGCGTAGTTGACGCCAACGAGTATGACAGGGTGTACTCGAACCCGACGTTTGTGGTGTACTCCAGGCCTGAGGGACCGTAGTGAAGATAGCTTTCCTTTCCCGCGAATACCCTCCCGATTCCCCCTGGGGCGGGCTCGCCACCCTGTACCAGGGTCTGGCACAGGCCCTGGCAGAGCGGGGACATGAGACTCATGTTATCTGTCAGGCGCTGGGCGAACCCGGAGACGACATCGAAGGCGGCGTTTTCGTCCATCGCGTGGGCACCAGTTCGAAACGATACAGTGCGATGGCACGCATCAACTACGGTATCCACGCTCGGAGGAAACTGGCGGATGTGGTGCGGCAGTACGGCATTGACATCGTGGAGGCAAGCCAGTGGGGTGCCGAGGGACTGCTATGCGGTTCGAGGAGGAGCGCTCCTCTGGTGGTGCGGCTGGATGTCTCGGCCTCGGATCTGCTCAGAGCGGGAACCTATTCGGGGATGGCCCACAAACTCAGTCTGGCGGTTCTCTCGCGTCTCGAAGACCGCGCTGTTGGTATGGCGGATCGAGTGATAGCCATTTCTCAGTACACCTATGATTGGGCAGTCCGAGAGCGTGGCATCGACCCGCAAAGGGTTGACCTGGTGCATCACGGCATAGACACGGCCCTGTGCCGCTTCGTGCAGTCTGAGATGCGCGACGAACTCGGCGTAGCCAAGGAAGCGCAGATGGTGCTGTTTGTGGGCAGGCTGGAGAAGAGGAAAGGGCTTCACACCCTTTTTGAGGCGATACCCCACGTGGTAAGAGCTATGCCTACGGCCAAGTTTGTGTTGGTCGGGCAAGACACCAACACGGCGCCTCACCGCGGGTCGCTCAAGTCCTATCTAATGGAGAATGCCAGAAGCGAGGGTTTCGCCGACAGCCTCGTCTTCGTAGACTTCATGTCGCGAGAACAGCTAGTTCGTGTCTACTCAGTATGCGACCTTTTCGTGCTGCCGTCGCTCCAGGAGGGCTTCAGCATGTCCATCCTCGAGGCGCTGGCCTGCGGCAAGGCCGTTGTCGCCACAGCCGCTGGCGGCGCTCCCGACATCGGCCTGAGCCCGCCGCATGGGATACTCGTACCACCGAACGACGCCGACGGGCTCGGCGCGGCAATCCTGAGGTTGCTCTCGCTGGGGGAGGCTGACAGGAAGCTTGTAGCCGAGCAGAACCGGGAGCTTGTTGAGACCCGATACTCCATGGCCGCTTGGGCGGACAAGGTGATCGATGTGTATAGAAAGACTCTGGGAGACAAAGTGAAGTGAGTAAGGAATCAGTGCTTGTAGGACTCGTTGGCTGTGGCCGGGTCGCGCAGCAGAGCCACATACCTGCCTTGCGGTCAAGCCCTGGCGCCCGCGTTGTGGCAGTCTGCGATCAAGACCAGGCCTCCGCCCGGAGAGCCGCCAGGCAGCTACGAATCGACGAATGGTACACTGACTTCGCTGACATGCTGGACGCCAAGCGGCTGGATGTTGTGGACATATGCACGCCGCCCTCGATGCACAGCACACTCGCCATCCAGGCTGCGGAGGCTGGCTGCCACATTCTTGTGGAGAAGCCAATGGCCCTGACTGTGGATGAGTGTGACCGGATGGTGGCCGCAGCGGCCAGGAATCGAGTTACCCTGGGCGTGGTGCACAACGAGCTGTTCAAGCCCGTGGTGAGGGACGCCACCTCGATTGTTCGCAATGGTGGCATCGGAGATCTGACCGGCGCAGCGTTTCAATTCTCGAGGAAGAAGGACGACGACTGGATCGCGGACCAGCACCACTGGTGCCACCGCCTGCCCGGCGGGATATTCGGCGACATACTCCCTCACGCCATCTACCTGGCGCGTGAATTGCTTGGCGAGCTCGAGGTGCTGGAGGTTCAGCCCCTCAAGCTGGGCACTCATGACTGGATGCGTGCTGATGAACTCGGCATAATCATCAAGGGCGAGAGCGGGCTGGGTACCATTATCTCGTCGCTCAACAGGGCGAAGGAGACGGCAACAATGGAGGTCTTCGGGACGAAGGCGATCCTGCACGTTGACATATATAACGCTGTGCTGACCAGATACGGCCGTTGGGGAAGCAGTCCTTCATCCCGGGCGCTCGAGAACATGAGTCAGGCTCTAGACCAAGCCGTGTGCACTCTGTCCACGGCGATGAAGAAATGCGTGGGCCGCTACCATACCGGTGAGTATATCTGCGTCCGCAGGTTCATCGACAGCGTACGTCGCGGCGTCTCGCCTGCGGTAGCGGGCGAGGATGGGCGGGAGGCAGTGAGAGTGCTTGCGGAGATAACCGCCCGGATCGAGAAGGGGCGGTGACTGGAGTGCCTGTGTATCCGTTGGTTGCCAAGCACGTGCTTGCCCCCACATTCGACAGGCTGCGAGGGACCGCGACCATGAGGTGCCTCGCTGAGCTCGAACAGAGTCAGTGGTGGCGCCACGACAAGATCATGGAGTTGCAGGCGCGGCGCCTTCAAGCGCTGGTCACACACGCCTACGAGAACGTACCGTACTATCAACGGGTCTTCGACGAGCGGCAACTGAGACCGCACCACATTCGAACACCGGAGGACTTGGCGAAGCTGCCGGAGATGACAAAGGCCTTGATGAGGAGCAACTCCGCCGACCTGGTAGCGCGTGGTGCTCGGCAGAAGGAGCTGCTGCGCCGCTCAACCGGCGGCTCTACCGGCGAACCACTGAGTTTCTATAGAACGAAGAGGGATTTCTTTGGCTGGGGCTCAGCCGCTGAGTTGAGGGCCTATGGATGGGCCGGCTATCGGGTGGGGGAGAAATGCGCGTTGGTGTGGGAGAGATATCCCTACGCGTCACCTATGGATAGAGTGCTGCGATCGTTGAGACACCGTCTGCAGAGAATCGTGGGTATCGATGCCGTAGGGATGTCGCCCGAAACACTGCCGTCCTGCATGAGAATCCTTGAGCGGCTGCAAGGGGGATTCATACGGGGCTATCCCACAGCCATCTACACGCTGGCCCGCTTTGTTGAAGCGCGGGGCAACCTTACCATCAGGCCGAGGGCGGTCATCACCTCCGGTGAGGACCTCTACGATTTTCAGAGGGGGCTGTTCTCGAAGATATTCGGGTGCGAAACGTACAGCCACTACGGCTCGAATGAGGCCCATGCGATTGCGTCGGAATGCTCCGAGCACTCGGGCTACCACATATCAGCCGAGAACGTAATCGTTGAGATTGTTGACGACGATGGCAGGCCCGTGCCCGCTGGCAAAGAGGGGAGAATCCTGGTCACCAACCTTCACAATCTCGCCATGCCATTCCTGAGGTATGAGACTGGAGACGTGGGCATCCTTTCCCCCGACGCCTGTCGGTGCGGGAGAGGTCTCCCTATAATGGCGAAGATCAACGGGAGAACGGCTGACGTCATCGTCACCGCAAGCGGCAAGTCGATACCAGGCGTTGCGCTGGCCTGGAACTTCCTGGCCTCTCTCGGTGTTGAGCAGTTCCAGATCGTGCAGGAGTCCTACGAGAATGTGACCGTGAGGCTCGTGCTGGATAGGGAGTCCCGCCAGGAGAATGTGGAGGGGACAGTCAACGCGGTGCTCAGTGAGTTCGGATCGATTCTCGGGGCAGAGCTCGACATCGCCGTCGAAGTGGTCGACGAGATAGAGCCCAGCGCGTCCGGCAAGAGAAGATTCGTGTTATCCAACATCCAGCAAGACCTGTCATCATGACACCTGCGTGGTGCCGCGGCGGCTCCTCATTCACAAGCCCCACTCCTGGTCATCGACGCCCCGCCCGGACACGGCTGTTGCCGCGCGGCTGCGCATTCTCAGGACGACATAGAGGGAAACCAGCGCCTGCGCGCCGATCCAGACGTAGCCGACGCCCACTATGCCCGTCACCGGCAGGATGAAGTAGCTTCCCACAAGTACGGCAATCGACATGAACGCGTAGATGCCCGTCAGCTCACGTGCTTTTCCCTGCACCCGCAGCACGCTGTAGTAGGCACTGCTTATCCCATGGAATACGCTTGAAAGGGCCAGAACCCACAGCAGTGTCAGGGCGTTTGCTGAGTATCCCGGGCCGAACGCGAGGAGAAGCCACTTCGCGGCGAGCATGATGACGGCAATCGACGGGATAAGTATCAGGAAGATGAACTTGTAGGAACGGACCACGTTCATCCCCAACGGGGCTTCGAAGTGTGATCCCTCAGCGAATAGCGAGGCCGATACCGCTGCCGGGATGGCGAAGAGCAGCCCTCCAATCGTCCATGCCACGTAGAAGTAGGCGTTTTCCTTGGGTCCCAACAGATTGACGATCACCAGGGGCAATACCAGGCCCGGTGCAGCATACAGCAGGTTGGCGAAGTAGTTCCCTGCGGCATAGCGCCGTATGTCCCTGACTAGACTCAAGTCTATCTTGGGCAATGGCCTGTATCCGTGCTGAGTCCTCGGTAGAAGCACGAAGACCGAGACAGCCAGGGCTGCGCCGGTGGCAACGCCCCAGGAGGCCACGATGCCGAAAGCGTGGAAGAACAGCCCCAGTACAATGGGCAGCGGTATCTTGAGCAGCGAGTAGATGCCGTTCTTGGATAGAGCGAAGCTGGCCCTTCGTCTGGCGACGAAGATGGCGGACGACACGCCGAATAGCGTCCAGAAGACCGTGAAGAAGATGAAAGCTGTGGTGAAGAGAGCGTTCTTCTGGATGAAGACCAGGGCGGGAGACCACAGGTGAAGCCCGGCGACGAAGATGCCTGCTATGACCAGCGCGGCGAGCATTGCCAAAGTCAGGCATGAGTTGATCAAATTGGACGGTCTCGCCGCTGTCGGCAGGAAGCGAATGAGCGCGACATCGAATCCCAGTTTGCTCAGGAGCGCAAGAAGGGATATGGCCGATATGATGGCAGCCCCCAAACCCACCTCCGCTTCGGTGTAGAACCTTGCAACCACCATCCAGAAGAAGAAGCCAAACCCGGTAATCAATCCATGGTTGACCATCAGGAAGAGGGAGTTGCGATAGAGAGGTTCCTTGGTGTAGCGCGCCAGTTGCATCATGTCTTGGACATCCCCACAATGCGGTCACGGCGCTGGTTCCTCGCCACTGCTCGCCAGGCGCGGGTAGCTGGCCGGAAATGCAGAGGTAGCTTGCACGTTTCAGGCTTGGGCTGCGTCAGTTCCGCTTCCATAGGTTTGGACAGGCTTACGGCCTGAACTCGAGTATCCGCACTTGAGGGAACGTGTTGCCTCCGGCTATGGGTACTTCCGAATCCGATTCGTGCACAAGCTCATAGTGCTCCAGTTCCTGCAGCGGCACGGGGCTAACGAAGGGGTCGGTTCCCACTATTCTGTAATTTGAGGCGGATTGGCTTTCCAGATACGCTTCTGCCTCTTCGTATGTAGAAAAGGTCTCGGCAGAGGAGATCTCCTTGTAGACGTTCCCCGTCGCGTGAGTCCTCTCGACGTACGATATGACCGAGGTTGCGTCCTTGGGGACCACCGCCTCACCACCGAAGTTGTACAGCCGGCTGCACATAGAACGGTAGTACTCCGGGTAGAACAGCAACTTGGGCTCCACCTCTGCCTTGCCCGTTCTCTGGCCATACACCTCGAAGAACTGAGATTCATCCTCACCTATCCAGATCAGCATAGAACTGAAATCCGACGTCGCCGTCGCGTAGTCGATGATGACGTATCGAGAGCCCAGGCTGCTGAGGATCTCATTCGCTGAGCTTTCGTCCCGGCTGGTGAAGTACCAGGCTGCCTGGCTGGCGCCCGCCTGAGTTGGGTTCGCATTGGGTATGCGGTGAGCGATGTACGTGATCCAGTGACCGCTGTCCCACCAGCTCATGACACCATAAGCCGATTTGGGGTAGTCGTAGGCCGCTCCCGCAGGGGGCTGGTCATAGGTATCGTAGTAGAAACCGGGGTCGCCAAACGGGTCCGGGGTTTCGTCTCTCATCCACAGGAGCGAGCTATGCCAGGCCTCATCCGCCCCTCGTGCCGGATGGGCCGCCGTCGCGGTAGCATAGCCGATGTTGGGGTAGAACACGGCGAAGAACACCACGATTGCCGCCGCGAGCGGAAGAGCGTACCTTCGGCTGAGGTAGCTTGTCACGGGCTTCCTGGCCTCCTCTCGCCTCTTCCCCTTCCTCTTCTTCTTTTTCTTCGATTGTCTCTTGCCGTCCGGCTCATGTTCTTCCTTCGCCACCACTGTCCGCACTCGTGAGAAGCCACTCGACCTCAGCACTGCCCAAGAGAGGTAGCCGCTGAGGAGGGCAACGTTCACCGCGTAGTAGTAGGCGAACCGCGTTTGGGCCAACGTAGCTGCCAGCATCACCAGGCTCCACACCACGATAAGCGCTCGGTCGGCACTTCTTTCTCGGACCATGGCCCAGACCAACAGACAGAGCGCGACAAGCGCGATGAAGAAGCCGGTGGTGAAGTACCGCCATGCTGTAGCCAGCGAGAAAACACCGGATGAGTAGAGAAGTGGCTGCACTTCGCTGATCGTCCGCGCTGCGCTGCTGGGGGTGAATACGGTCGTTTCTCCCAGTATGACGTGGAACAGCGGGGGATACACAGCATACAGGACCGCCGCCCCTGCCAGCCCCAGCCCGGCCAGTGCCACGGGATAGTAGGCTCGCCTTACCTTCCTCCGGGTCATGAGCCTAGAAAGGGCGCTTGCCACCGGGAACACCACAATGCCAACGGCGAGTGACATCAGCGACAGCTTCTGGTTCGCGACGTACGTGAATGGACATATCATGAGCAGGGCGATAAGCAACGCGGGCACGCCCACGATGCACAGGTAGTCCGTTGATTTCCCCCGCAGGTGGTCACTCAGATACTGAATGACGAAGTAGCTGGATATGATCGCCACGATAACCAGCCCGCCAACCCATGAAAGGAGATACGTACCGAGGACTATGCCGGCAAGCAGGGCGAAGATGACCGGCTTCCTGATGTTGTTCCAGTCGCGATTCCGCAGACTGTCGAACGTTGTCTCCTTCTCCCGAGCACTCTTGACCGCCAGTACGAAGAACAGGAGTGCCGTCGTACTGAACAGGACCTCCGCCACGTGGTGGTCGCTGAACCCGAGCGAGGAGCGAAACAGAAACTCGCCGGGCAGTATGGCAATCAGGCCTGCCGACAACAGTCCAGCGCCGCGGCCAAACAGCTCCCTGCCCAGGAAGTACACCGGGATGATAGTCAGGGCCCCCAACACAGCCGGGAAGTACGCACCCACCACCTCTACCAGATGCTGACTTGGTGACCCCACACCGATGACCCAAATGACGAACCCGAGCAACAGGTCATAGAAGGGTGCAAAGAACACATCCTGCCCGTAGGGGAAGATGGTGAAAGGGTCGAAAGCGATGCGGCTGGGGAAGTGCTGTACCAGGTTCTCTACCAGTCGCATATGGTACCACGGGTCGTGCCCACTGAACCTCACCCAGTCGCCGACGAACACGGTGTCGTAGGGCGGACCGATTCGGAGCCACAGGGCTACGCCGAAGATTACCAGCAGTGCAAGTCCGACTGCTGCTTTGGGAGAGACCCTTGCCCCAATTCCTGTCAAGAGCGACATCCTTCTGGCGAGATTCTAGTGCACGGGCTCGACGAAGGCAAGTCTTGACAACGTACAGTGGGTGACCACCGACACGCCGGACCCCGGTCACCAGCGTAGTAGCACTACGATTCCGCACCTCGCTCGGACCCCGGCCTTTCGCTGCCCCACCTTGATGCCCGCCGATGCCAAGTGCTACAATCATCGCGCGACGAACAGGTTCAGCCGCAGCCAGACCTGACACCCTCGTCGTCGGCTGGCACGTCGATGAGTCAGGGCTCTTGAAAGCTGAGAGCCCAGCCAGCCTTCCAAAGGAAGGCCCGCGATATGGTCAAACCGAATGTGTTGCTCAGAACCGGCAAGGAAATCCTCCGCACTGAGGGGCCGGTATCCCTCGCGAGGCGGGCATGTGACCTGGCGTCGGCCTCGTTCTTCGAACGCCAAACGTATGACCTCTACGCTCACTATCCCCCGAAC
>CAYTKL010000017.1:0-20409 GCA_964438305.1 uncultured Dehalococcoidales bacterium
CTACCAGTTCATCGCCGAAACCCTGAGCGCGCTTGTCCCCGACTCCGTGATCATGGTGAACTCATACGAGGAGCGCTACTCCACCTTGCACCTGCGGGCATTGCGAGGAGTCGGAAAGGAGTTGCAGGCTCTACTCAAGATCTTGGGGAATCATCCCATAGGGCTGTCAGCCCCGTTAGGCCAAGAGGCCAAAGAGAGCCTCGGCAGTGGCACCCTGCAGAGGATGCCCGCCGGGTTGTACGAACTCACGTCCAGTGGGGTGCGAAAGGAAGTCTCTCGTGGCGTGGAGAGGCTTCTTGGCTCAGGCAACCTGTATGCCATGGGGTTGGTCTGCAAGGGACACCTCTGCGGCAGCGTTGCAGTGCTGGCCCACAAGGACGGGGAACTGGCGAATGCCCGGGTCATAGAGTCCTTCGGGCATCAGGCGGCGGTTGCCCTGCACCGCTGGGGCACGGAACGGACGCTGCGCCAGGCGAACATCGACCTGGAAACGCGTATCGCCGAGCGCACCAGGGAGTTGACAGATGCCAACCGCAGACTTCGCTTCGAGGTCATTGAGCGCCAGCAGACGGAAGAGAAGCTACAGAAGGAAAGAACCACCCTGAACAAGTTGATGAATCTGAACCCGTATGCCATATCGACGTACGATGCCCGGGGCCGCTACCTGCAGGGCAATCAGGCGTTTATCGACCTTTTCGGCGGGCCGTTGCCGGCAGAATACTCTCTGTTCAGCGACCCGATACTGGAGCAGAACGGATACCGCAGCGAACTCTTGAACCTGACCTCGGGACAGACGGTGAGCATTCGAGAGCTATGGTACAACCCTCACGCCGTTGGTTCGGCTTTGCCTGACAAGGCCATTTTCCTGCGCGGCCTGGCGTTCCCGGTTATGGATAGAGATGGCAATCTGGAGTGCGTGGTGGCAATGCTTGAGGACATCACCGCGCGGAAACAGGCGGAGGACGAACTGCGGCTTAAGAACAGCGCCCTGGCGTCGTCCGTCGATGCCGTTGCCCTGGCCGATCTCGAAGGGCACCTCACCTACGTGAATGCCGCCTACCTCAAGCTGTGGGGGTATGATGATGAGAATGAGGTGATCGGGAGGCCTGCCGCGGATTTCTGGCAGGCGGAGGAGCAGGTCGCGACGATAATGACAACCGTGGTGGAGGAAGGGAGCTGGCGGGGTGAGGCGATTGCCATGAGGAAGGACGGCACAGCGTTCGTAGCTGAGCTGGCGGCAGGCCTGGTGGGAAACGGCGACGGCAACCCCACCTGGCTGATGGCCTCGTTCGTCGATGTCACCGAGCGCAAGCGGTTGGCGGAGATGGTGAGGGAATCGGAAGAGCTGTTTCGAGGCATGCTGGGGAGCGCCACCGTCGGGATGTACATCGTTCAAGGTGGCAGATTCATCTACGTCAACGAGCAATTCGAGACGATGACTGGCCTCACCATCGCCGAATTGTCGGGGACGATCTCGCTGGAGCGCGTACACCCCGACGACAGGGAGATGGTCAGAAGGAAGGCAAGGGAGCAGTTGAAGGGGGAGAGCGACCTGCCCTACGAGTACAGGTTCATGGGCAAGGACGGGAAAGTGCTGTGGATCCTGGAAAGGGTCGCCTCCATTGTCTACAAGGGCCAGCTTGCCGCGGTGGGAAGCTTCATGGACGTCACCGAGCTCAGGTTGACGGAGAGACAGCTCACCAAGAGCGAAGAGAAACATCGAAGTCTGGTTGAGACGGCAAACGCCGGGATAGTCACCACGAAGGTGACTGGGGAGATCGAGTTCGCCAATGCAGCCGTCTGCGCAATGACCGGCTATTCCCGGGACGAACTCATCGGCAAACCCTTCGCCGGATTCCTGAACCCGGACGACCGGCCGGGGATAATGAACGCGTTTCTGGCTGCGGTCGGTGGGGTGGTGACGGAAGCGCTTCTGGAGTTCAGGGTGACTCACAAGGACGGCTATGAAGTCTGGTTTCAATCCAGCCCCACCGTTGTCAAGCACGGCGACGAGGCAGTCGGGTTCACCGCCATTATCCATGACATCACCGAGCGCAAGCTGGCCGAGGAGCGTTTCAGGACCCTGATTGAAAACGCCTCGGATGTCATCGTGATTCTCGACAGCGATGGGACCATTCAATACTTGAGCCCTTGTGTCCAGCGTTTGCTTGGATACAAACCGGAGGAGGTGGTCGGCGAGATCGGCCAGAACCTCGTTCACCCTGACGACACACGGAATGTGGGCAGAACCTTCGCAGCACTGGTGGCGAAACCCGGTTCGGTGGCACACGTGGAGGTGCGCATCAGACACAAGGATGGCTCGTGGCACACCTTCGATGTGGTGGGGCGAAACCTCCTTGGTGATGCGGCGGTGGACGGCATAGTGGCGAATTTCCACGATATCACCGAGCGCAAGCTGGCCGAGGAGGCGCTGAAGCACTCCGAGGTCAAGTTTAGGAGCGCCATCGAGTCGGCCCGGGACGGCATCATGATTCTCGACATGGATGGCCGTATAGTCGACGTCAATGACACGTGCCTGGCCGCCATGGAATGTGACTCCAGGGAGGGGGTGCTGGGACACAGCGCCGTGGAACTGCTTGCTCCCAAGGGGCTGGAGGAGCTGGGGCCCAACGTGGTCGAGAGCCTGCGACAGGACTGGAGGGTGGGCAAAGGCTACGTGACCAACATTGAGCTGGTGGCGATCGGGCGGCACGGGCGAGAGATACCCGTGGAGATAAGCATGTCCCGGATGAGCGACGACGAAGGACAGCCAATGGGGGCCATCGTTGTGGTCAGAGACATCACCGAGCGCAAGCGAGGCGAACAGGAACTGCGCGAGTCGGAGGAGAAGCTACGCCTCCTGTTCGAGTCCGTGACCGACGGTATAGCCGCCTTCGACCTGAACGGTGTGTACACTGAGGTCAACCAGAGACTGGTGGAGATGCACCGACTCGCCTCCAGGGATGAGATGCTGGGGAAGAAGGTGTTCGAGTTCACCGCAGAGCGTGATCGCGAGAAGGGAATGGCGAACATGCAGAAGGCTCTGCGGAGTGGCTCAGTCGTACAGGCAGAATACACCGCCCTCAGGGCGGACGGCTCGGAGTTTCCCTGTGAGGTGAGCGGAGCTTTGCTCAAGGATGCTTCTGGCGACCCAATCGGCTTCATCGCCACGGTGAGAGACGTCACCGAGCGCAGGCAGGCTGAGGACGCGCTCAGGGCGTCGGAAGAGAGATACCGCTTGCTGGTGGAGAACGGCAACGACGCAATCATCGTGGCGCAGGAAGGGATGCTGAAGTATTTCAATCACAAGGCGTTGGAGGTCACAGGCTACACCGACGAGGAAATGTCCGCCAAACCCTTCATCGAGATTGTCCACCCCGATGACCGGCAGATGGTGGCAGAGCGGCATCTCCGCCGGCTTCAAGGTGAGGAATTCGCCCACGTTTACCCCTTCAGGGTGATTGACAAGGCGGGGAATGTGAGGTGGGTGGAGATAAGGGCAGTAATGATCAACTGGGAGGGCGGGCCTGCTACGCTGAATTTCCTCAGCGACATCACCGAGCGCAGGAATGCCGAGGAGGAACTGCGCCAGCGCAAGGAGCGTTTCAAGGCACTCATCGAGAACGCCTCCGATGCTGTGGCCATCGTTGATGCTGACGGAGTGATCCTCTACGAGAGCCCCTCGGTGGAACGAATGCTTGGCTACACGCCTGAAGAGTTGATCGGCACGGGGGTCTTCGACCTTATCCACCCGGACGACCTGCCCGATGTCGCTGCCGGCTTTGCTGAGAACCTCGTCGACGAGAATGCGGGTGGTGGCCCGCAAGAACTGCGTCTGCGGCACAAGGATGGCTCATGGCGCTGGGTGGAAGGGATCGCCCGCAACCTCCTCGACAATCCCCACGTCCGCGGCATCGTGGCCAACTACCGGGATATCACCGAGCGCCATCAGGCTGATGAGGCGCTTCGCGAGAGCGAGAGACTGTACCGTCTCGTTGCCGACAACGCCAGCGATGTCATCTGGACCATGGACCTGAACCTGCGGTACACCTACGTCAGTCCCGCCGTGACTCACCTCCTCGGCTACACGCCTGAAGAAACACTGGCTCTCACACTTGATGACCTTATGGACCCGTGCTTCATCGAGCTTGCGGCGAACACTTTGGCCGAGGAGCTCGCCATAGAGCAGGCGCCGGATTTGTCCAAGTCCCGCACGCTGGAGATGCAGCAGAAACGAAAGGACGGCAGCCGGGTATGGGTCGAGTCCACAATGAAGTTCATACGTGACGCTCAGGGCAATCGCATCGGCATCTCAGGGGTGTCGCGCGACATCACCGAGCGCAAGCGGGCGGAGGAGGCGCTGCGGGAGAGCGAGCACAAATACAGGACATTGCTGGAGACCGGAGCGACACCTGTCTACTGGGTTGAAGTCCCGGACGGGACCATAACCTATGTGAACAGGAAGGCGGAGGAGCTGTTTGGAAGGGACAAGGAAGACCTGGTGGGGCACAGCCTTCTTGAGCTTGTCCCCGGCGACGAAGTGGCGCTTCATCAGGCGAAGATGCGTGAGGCAGCCAGCGAAATGAGGGTGGAAACCCAGCCGGTGCCTCAGGTCATTGTGAGGCCTGACGGCGAGTGCAGATACACAGAGGTATACCCCAACATGTTTCGTTCGGAGGGGAAGGTGGTGGCGCAGGTCGTATGCACGGATGTCACCGAGCGCAACGCGGCGGAAGAGGCGCTGCGCGACAGCGAGGAGCGGTTCCGTCGGGTCGTGCAGAATGCGCCCGACATCATCTTCCGCTGGTCTGTTGAAGACGGGCTCGAATACGTCAGCCCAAGAGTCCTGGAGGTTACCGGATACACCGCTGAGGAAGTGGTGGGGGATCCCATGCTGGGCTCTGAAATCGCCAGGGGAATTGAGCTGGACAGCGCTGGCGCTGAGGAAGCGGCGGCGGAAGGAGCCGCCCTGCCATCCCGGGAATTCGTCTTTGCCCGCAAAGATGGCAGCGAGGCATACCTGGAAATACGGTCCGTGCCAGTGGTGGACGACGAAGGAACCGTCATAGGTCTCGAAGGTATCCTGCGCGACGTCACCCAGCGCAGGTGGGCGGAGGAGCTGCTGCGGCGGAGCGAGGAGTTCAGTACCAGCCTGCTTGCCAACTCCCCCAACCCCATTCTGGTCATCAATCCGGACACGTCGGTACGATATGTGAATCCCGCGCTTGAAGAGCTGACCGGCTTCGCCGCTGCGGAGCTCGTCGGCACCGGACCTCCCTACCTGTGGTGGGCGGAGGAGTCCGTGGTGAAGACCGGCTGGGACCCGTCGGACGCCATCACGAGGGGAGCACAGGGACTTGAGCAGCTCTGCAAGAAGAAGAACGGGGAGAGATTCTGGATAGAGCTAACCGCGGCGCCAGTGGTGCGCGATGGAGAGCTGGCGTACTACCTGGCGACCTGGATAGACATCACCGAGCGCAAGCGGGCCGGGGAGGCGCTGCATCACTCCGAATACAAATACAGGACTGCGCTTGAGTCGGCCAGGGATGGCGTACTGATACTGGACACCAACGCAACGATAGTGGACGCCAACCGCACGTGTGTAGCTTCCGTAGGATACGAATACAAAGAGCAGCTTGTAGGCCGCAGCGTCTTTGACATCGTGGCCAGCGAGGCACCTGAGGAGATAAGGACACACGTGACCGAGATGCTGAACAAGCACGGCTACATCACCAACTTCGAGGTTGCCGCCCGGGCGCGGGACGGGAAGGAGATACCGGTAGAGGTGAACATGTCGCAACTGCTCGACGAGAGAGGCCAGGTGTCCGGCTCCATCCTGGTAATCCGCGACGTCACTGAGCGGAAGCGGGCGCAGCGAGAGATCCTGCGCCATGCCAAGAGGCTTGAGGCGCTGCATGCCATCAGTGCCTCGGTGAGTCAGACATTGGACCTGGACGAGATGCTCAACATCACCCTGGCCAGGGTGCTGGAGGTCGTTGAGCTCGACGGAGGCTTCATACACCTGCTCGATTCTGAGGCGAAGCAACTGGTGCTGAAGGCTTGGACCGGGATATCCGACGAGCATGCTGCGGCCTTGGAGAGGATGGAGGTAGGCGAGGAGGCCATGCGGCGGTGGCATGACTATCCGGAGCCGGCCTTCAGAACGGAGCGAATCCTGGCCAAGGAGGCTCATGACCAAGTTCGGAGCGCGTCCAGAGAGGACGGCGTGGTTACCAGCGTCTCGGTGCCGCTGTGGTCCAAGTCCGTGATGCACGGCGGGCTCAGCCTCCTCAGCCGCAAACCTCGTCGCTTCTGGCCTGAGGAGCTGGACCTGCTCAAGGCCATTGGCAACGAAATAGCGGTAGGGATAGAGAACGCCAAGCTGCTGGAGAGGACGAAGGAGCTTTCGGCGACCGACGAACTGACTGGACTGCATAATCGCCGCCAGTTCTTCGAGATACTGGAGAGCGAGATCAACCGCATGCAGCGCTACGGCGGCTTCTTCACCCTGGCGATGCTCGACCTTGATGAATTCAAAGAGTACAACGACAGGTTTGGTCACACCAATGGCGATGCTGTCCTGAGGTGCGTTGCCCAGACCCTCACGTCGGAACTGAGGAAACCCGACATGGCTTTTCGCTACGGGGGTGACGAATTCACCATCATCCTGCCCGAGACCGATGCTGAGAAGGCCAAAGGCATCGTCGACCGGATCAGGTCCAGGAGGCTGGAAGGCCTCAGAGAAGGGACCGCGCCTCCGGACCTCTATCTCAATTTCAGCGCTGGAATTGCCCAGTTCCCCGACAATGCCGAAACCGCTGACGGTCTGGTGTTCCTTGCCGACACCGCTCTGTACCGTTCCAAGAGAAGCGGAGGGAACAAGACGATCCTGGTCGCCGACCTGGGCGAAGCGGGAGCGGATGTGGTGGACAGCGCCACGATGGACCAGGTCTATGCCCTCGCGGCTACGGTGGACGCCAGAGACCCACACACCTACGGCCATTCCAAGCGGGTCGCCACAATATCGGAGATGATGGGCAGGGCCATAGGTCTGCAGCCCATAGAGCTGGCCGACCTGCGCGCTGCTGCTCTGCTGCACGACATAGGCAAGGTTGGCGTACCCGACTCAATACTCACTAAACCTGGCGTGCCCAACAAGCACGAATGGACAGTCCTGAGAAAGCACCCTGGTGAGGGGGCGAAGATCGTTGGCTACGTCAAGGAACTGCAGAGGCTGGTGCCCCTGGTTCGCCACCACCACGAGTGGTACGACGGCAGCGGCTATCCCGACGGCCTCAAGGGCGAGGACATACCCCTTGGTGCCAGGATCATAAGTGTAGCCGATGCCTACGACACCATGACAACGCCTCGTCCCTACAGGGAGGTTGTGTCCCCGGAGGAGGCGTGTGCCGAGCTGCGGCGCTGCTCCGGGACTCAGTTCGAGGAAGCGCTGGCTGAAGCTCTTTGCCGCGCTGTGAACGAGGCCGGCGAGCAAACTGGGGCTCAAACAGCTTCGGCCCCGTAAGGGGTCAAACACTGGTAGCCAGCCTGTTGAAGCGGGAGCTGGTTTTCACGAGCCTTTGCGGATAGGCAAGGGCTCTGGTTTTCGGAAGCGTTGTGAGAGGCCGTCCCCAGCCGCCGTGGCGCACCGCTGATGGACGGCACCGCGGGGGACAGGCCTGAAGGCAGAGGCTTGTCGCCAGAGGGTCGCGGCGTGCGAGCATGCCGCCATGGAATGGTCGCTGGCTGCGAAAGACTGCTACCCTGTTGGTATGTTCACGATATGGATGGCGTAGACGTGACGAGAGAGCGGCTCGCGGGCGAATTGGACGAGATTCGCCGGCGCATTGCGAACCTGGAGGCTTTGGAAGCCGAGCGCCGGTCGGCGGATGACGCCCTGCAGGAGTCGGAGGACCTGTCTCGCGGTCTGCTCGAGGCGGCCACGGTGGGGACGTATATCGTCCAGGATGGGCGATTCCGCTACGTTAACCCCCAGTTCGAGGAAATAACAGGGTACGCCAAATACGATCTGCTGGGCACGTATTCCCTGACATACGTGCACCCCGACGACAGAGATCTGGTGAGGAGCCGGGCAATAGACGGCCTGAAGGGCCGCAGCAGACTATCCTACGAGTTCAGGTTTGTGCACAAGGATGGCAGGCCGCTATGGATACTGGAGCGGGTCGCCTCGGTCCAATACAGGGGCAGACCGGCCGCGCTGGGAAGCTTCATGGACATCACCGAGCGAAAGCGGGCGGAGGAGGAATTGCGGGAATCCGAGGAGCTGTCTCGCGGTCTGCTCGAGGCGGCGACAGTGGGCATGTATATTGTCCAGGACGGCAAGTTCCGCTATGCAAACCCCCAATTCGAGCAGATAACGGGGTACAGCAGAGATGAGCTACTGGGCACATACTCCCTCGACTATGTCCACCCTGAGGATAGAGAGCTGGTAAGAAACCGTGCGATAGACGACCTGAAGGGGCAAAGCAGCCTGTCCTACGAGTTCAGGTTCGTGCACAAGGATGGCAGGCCGCTGTGGATACTGGAGAGAGTCGCCTCCATTCAATACAAGGGCAGACCGGCCGCGGTGGGGAGCTTCATGGACGTCACTGAGCGAAAGACAGCCGACGAAGCGCTACGGTCCAGCGAGGAACGCTACCGGCTGCTTGCCGAGAACGCCACGGATTTCATATGGGCCATGGATACGCAACTGCGGTTCTTCTATGTCAGTCCGTCGGTGACAGCCCTCCTGGGCTACAGTGTTGAAGAAGCCGTGGCGCTGACGATAGACGACCTCATCGAGCCAGACGACGCTGAGGCAGCGGTGAAGGCCCTTGCCGAGGAACCCGACGGAGGAGAGGGGGCGGAGCCGTCAAACACGCGGACACTGGAGGTTCAGCTCAGGCGCAAGGATGGTTCCAGGGTCTGGGTGGAGTCCAAGATGAAGTACATCCGTGATGAAAGCGGCGAGCCCGTCGGCGTTGCAGGCGTGTCGCGTGAGATAGCCCAACGCAAGCGTGCGCAGGAGGAACTGCTGGAATCGGAGCGAAAGCTGCGACACCTGTTTGAGTCAGTCACCGACGGGATAGCGGCTTTCGACGGGAATCTCTTTGTCACCGAGGTGAACCAGGAATGGCTTGACATGCATCGGTGTGAGTCCAAGGCAGATGTACTGGGCAAGAGCGGCCTCTCCTTCGTCGCCCACCGTGACCTGGAGAAGGCCCAGGCCGATATGCGGACGATCGTCGAACGCGGGTCGCTGGTCCGCCAGGAGTACACTGCCCTCAGGAGTGACGGCACTGAGTTCCCCGCCGAAATGAGTGGGAGAGTACTGACCGATTCCGCAGGGGATGTGACCGGGCTCATCATTGTGGTGCGCGACATCACCGAGCGCAAGCAGGCTGAGGAGCGGGTGTCTCAGTCTGAGCACAAGTATCGCACTGCGCTCGAGTCAGCCAGGGACGGCATCCTCATACTTGATGCCGTCGGCTGTGTGGTGGACGTCAACGAGACCTGCATGACTTCTCTTGGATGCGATTCGAAGGAGCAGCTTGTCGGCAAGAACGCCCTTGAGCTTCTGGCCCCGGGGACGCCGGAGGAAATGCCACCGGGCCTGTGGGACAGCCTGGGGAAGACTCTGCGGGAAGGCAAAGGGTATGTCACCGACCTTGAGCTCGTGGCACGGTCCCTGGATGGTAGGCAGATCCCGGTGGAGGTGAACATCTCCCTGCTCGCCAACGGGGATGACGCAGAATCGGGGGCTGTCGTTGTCGTAAGAGACATCACCGGGCGCAAGCGGGCGCAAAAGGAGACTCAGCGCCACAGTCAGCGCCTCGAGGCGCTGCACGCTATCACTGTTGCGGTGAGCCAGAGTGTGGACCTGAACCAGATGCTCGACAGTGCTCTGGACACGGTGCTTGCGGTCGTTGAGGCGGACGGAGGTTACATACATCTTCTTGACCGAGCGAAGAAGGAGCTGGTTCTCAAGGCTCACCGCGGTGTGCCCGAGGAGTACGTCGAAGCCATAGACAGGATGGGCGTGCGCGACGAGGCGCTTGAGCGCTGGCAAGAGTACCCCGAGCCCGCTTTCAGTGTCGACGGGATCATAACCGAGGACGCCAACGCGGTGGTGACGGCGGCGGAGCGAGACCAGCGCTTCGAGCTTTTCCTGGGGGTGCCCCTGTGGTCCAAGTCGGGGATGCACGGAGGGCTGACCCTTGTGGGGCGCAAACGGCGTCGCTTCTCGGCCGAGGAACTTGACCTGCTCAAGGCCATCGGCAACGAGATAGCGGTGGGCATCGAGAACGTCAGGCTGCTGGAGAAGACGAGGGAGCTGTCCGTCACTGACGAGCTGACGGAGTTGAAGAACAGGCGCAATTTCTATGAGGTGCTCGACAGTGAGATGGAGCGGACCCAGCGCTATGGCCTGTCTTTCTCGCTGGTGATGCTTGACCTTGACGGGTTCAAGGAATACAACGACAGGTATGGTCACACCAATGGTGATGCTGTACTCAAGTCCCTCGGCCGGCGCCTCGGTTCGTCACTGAGAAAGAGCGATACCGCCTTCCGCTACGGCGGTGATGAGTTCTCCATCATACTCCCCGCAACAGATGCCGCCAAATCCAAGAAGATGGTGGACCGTTTCAGGGCTGAATGGCTGGAGTCGACGAAGTCAGATGGTGCCATGATGGAAAGTCGGCTGGCGTTTAGCGCGGGAATCGCGCAGTTCCCGGAGAACGCGGAAACGTCTGACGGACTGGTGTTCCTGGCTGACACCGCTCTCTACCGGTCCAAGAGGGAGGGGGGACACAAGTCCACCCTCGTATCTGATCTGGGGACCCTGGCATCAGGCTCCGTGGACCGTGAAACGCTCGATCACGTGTATGCGCTGGCGGCCACGGTGGACGCCCGCGACCCGTACACCTACGGTCACTCCAAGAGGGTCGCCGCCATAGCGGAGATGGTCGGCAGAGCTGCCAGGCTTTCGCCAAATGACCTGGCGCACCTTCGGGGTGCGGCTCTCCTGCACGATATAGGCAAGGTGGGCGTTCCCGACTCCACACTGGGCAAGCCGAGCAAGCTCACCAAGGCGGAGTGGGAGGTCATCAGGAAGCACTGCGACGAGGGAGCGAGGATAGTCAGCCATGTGAAGGCACTGGAGGCACTGGTGCCGCTCATCAGACATCACCACGAGTGGTATGACGGCACCGGATACCCTGGCGGACTGGAGGGAGAGAGGATTCCCATGGGCGCCAGGATCATAGCGATAGCCGATGCCTTCGATACCATGACCACCCGCCGTCCCTACAGAGAGCCGGTGTCCAAAGAGGAGGCCTTTGCTGAGCTGAGGCGGTGCAGCGGGACGCAGTTCGACGCTGTCCTCGTTGGGTTGTTCGGCGAGGCCCTCAGGGGGGCTGTGTGGGAGGGTGGACTGAAACTGAAGAGGAAGAAAGCGCCGTCCATGGTCCGGAGGTAGCTGGAAACCGGCATGCGTTGGCCGGAGGTGCGGCGGCCCACCGCTAAATGTCGAGGTTCTTCACGCTCTTGGCGTGGGCCTGGATGAAGGCCTTCCGTGGCGGGACCTCGTCCCCCATAAGCGTCTCGAATACCTTGTCCGCGCTGACCGCGTCGGCCACCGTCACCTTGAGGAGGCTCCTCGTCTCCGGGTTCATGGTGCTGTCCCACAGTTGCTCCGCGGACATCTCCCCCAGGCCCTTGTAGCGCTGGACGTCCGTCTTTCCTTTGCTCTTCTTCGCCAGCGCGTCCTTGTCTCTTTCTGTGTAGACCCAGTGCTTCTCCTTGCCGGTGGTGATGCGGTAGAGAGGTGGCTGGGCGATGTACAGATGTCCTTCTTCTATCAGGTTCGCCATGTGGCGGAAGAAGAAGGTGAGGAGCAGCGTCCGGATATGGGAGCCGTCAACGTCAGCGTCGGTCATGATGATGACCCGGTCGTAGCGCAGCTTCGACAGGTCCATCTCACTGTCGATCCCCGCCCCCAGGGCGGTGATGATGGTGCGAATCTCCTCATGGGCCAGCATCTTCTCCGGGGAGGCCTTCTCCACATTGAGGATCTTGCCCTTGAGAGGAAGGATGGCCTGGAAGCGGCGGTCCCTGCCCTCCTTGGCTGAGCCCCCTGCCGACGGTCCCTCCACCAGGTATATCTCTGAGCGGGACGGGTCCTTCTCGGTGCAGTCGGCCAGCTTGCCCGGCAGGGTGGCGCCATCCAGCGACGTCTTGCGAATCACCAGCTCACGCGCCTTCTTCGCTGCTTCACGGGCGCGCGACGTAGTGAGACACTTTTCGACAATCCTCTTGGCATCCGCTGGATGCTCGTCCAGGTACTGGGCGAGACCCTCCACCACCACCGACTCCACGTGGTTCTTGATCTCGGGATTGCCCAGCTTGCCTTTCGTCTGTCCTTCGAACTGTGGCTCGGCCAGCTTGACGCTGACAATGGATACCAGCCCCTCTCTGACGTCCTCGCCGATGAGGTTGGGGTCGTCTTCTTTCAGCAGCTTCTGCTTCCGCGCCGCATCGTTGATGACGCGGGTGAGAGCGGAGCGGAAGCCGGTGAGGTGGCTTCCCCCATCCTGGGTGTTGATGCAGTTGGCGAAGCTGAGGGCGGTCTCGGCGAACCCTTCGTTATACTGGAGGGACACTTCAACCTCGGTGCCGTTCACCTCTTTCGCCAGGTAGATAGGCTTGTGAAGGACGGTCCTGTTCTTGTTGAGGAAACGGGCGAAGCTGGCGATGCCTCCCTCGAAGTAGAAGGTGACCTCGCGGTCCGACCTCCTGTCGCGGAAGCGCAACTCCAGACCCTTGGTGAGGTAACACATCTCGCGGAAGCGCTGTGCCAGAGTGGTGAAGTCGTAGCCCAATGTGCCGAAGATGGCCTCGTCGGCGAGGAAGGTGGTGGTCGTGCCCGTCTCTGACGTCTCGCCCACCTGCTCCACCCCGTTCTGGGCTATGCCGCGGGAGTAGTCCTGAGAGTACACCTTGTCGTCCCGTCTAACCTCGACCCTGAGCCAGGAAGACAGGGCGTTCACCACCGAAGCACCCACACCGTGGAGCCCTCCCGAGACCTTGTAGCCCCTGCCGCCGAACTTGGCCCCGGCGTGGAGCGTGGTCATCACCGCAGTCAGAGCCGACGTGCGGGTGACCGGGTGAATGTCAATGGGGATTCCCCTACCGTTGTCGGCCACCTCCACCTTGCCGTCCTCGAAGATGGTGACGTCCACCGTGTCGCAGTAGCCCGCCAGTGCCTCATCGATGCTGTTGTAGACGATCTCGTAGACCAGATGGTGAAGCCCGCGCGGGCCCGTGCTGCCGATATACATACCGGGGCGGCGGCGCACCGCCTCAAGGCCACCCAGTACCTCGATGTCCTGTGCCGTATAGCCGTTGTCTATCATCGTACTGCTACTCATGAATGTGACTCCGCCATCGCCATGGGTCAGCTATAGCGAAGCCACAAAAGGATAATTGCTGCCAGTGTGGGGGGATACACGTTATAGTATACCACAAATCCGCACTCCCGTACACCTTTTGTGCCATTCTCGCGCCCCGGCGATGCCTCATCTTCGCTTGTCTCCGTTGTCCCGGCCCGGCCTGGCTACGGCGAGCCCTTTGACGCTCGTTGACCTATCCTCCACCTGACGAACTCGAGGAAGGGAAGGAGCCCGGCCTTCTCTTCTTCGGTGAGTTGCGAGAAAGGGTCGGCCGCCACTGGCTGCGGCTCTTCCTTGAGCGATGCCACCAGGTCCATAGGTATGCGGTCCAGGCATTGGCACAGGTCAACGTAGCGCACGCCATATACGCTGGCCCACATGCCCAGCTTGCCGTCCTGGGGCTTCCTCTTACCCTGCTCCACCTGGTAGACGAAGCCGGGCGTGGTGCCCAGCCTACTCGCTATGTCGGCCACGCGGGGAATCCGGCCGGTGTGCTCGTCTGGCGACCTTCTCCTCGCGTCTTTGAGAAAGCTGCCAAGCCTGGGGTACTTATGCCGCCTTGCGGCGTTCTTGGGTCCCACGAGGGCTAATATTACACCAAACTGTTAAATATGTCAAGAACCCCCTTGACATTATTAACCACATGGTGTAATATAGCTGTAACTCCCGCCCGGGAGAAGTGGTTCTGGGGGCAGTCTCCAGACCTTCAATGGGGGAGACCTTATGGGGCTCCCCTTCTTGTGTCTTCGGGCTCCCCCGCGGTACCCCTTGTGGCCAATCGCCCGTCGTAGTGCCTCTAGCCTGACTTCCGCAGCATCACCGCCTCAATGTAGTACTGCCCGCCCGCCCCGGCGGGGAAGGGGTCGGGCAAAGGCTGGTACTCGCGCAACACCCAGTACTCGCCGTAGGTGATGTTGCTGGGAGCCGAGTTCCCCAGGACCGTCTGCCCGAAGGTGCTGTAGTACCACACTTCAGCATCGGCGGCGCCGAGGTGCAAGGCGAGCCACCACAGCGCCGGGGGGAGAGTCTCGTCGATGGAGAGCGACTTCGCCCCAACGTTGTCGATGTCTATCTCACCGGCGTCCACCACGAGCCGGCCGGGGTAGCAGGCTCCGTTGTCGGCGTATATGCCCAGTCTGCCCCTGGCGCCCGCGGCCGCCGAGGCGACCGGTATGTGGACCCCGATGCGGTCGACCCGCCACTGGCGCGGTATGGGGAAGGGGATGGCGAAGAGCACGTAGTTGGAGAGAGCGTGTGAGTCGGTGCTGTACAGCCACGGCACCAGCAGCGAGGGGTAGTAGCGGTCGTTCAGGAGGGTGTGACGCAGCGACAGATCGCCGGCAGCGACGCCCTCGCCGCCGCCGACCACGGCGACAACCACCGCATCGTCAGGATTGGACTCGTCGAGGAATAGCACGGCGCAGGCGCGCCCTACCGCCATCTCGCCTGCCGGTATGCCCCGTGAGACGGGGACACCTCCGAGCCACACCGAGAGGCTCCCCGCCATCTGGACCGTGGCGGTGTGCGTATCGCAGTCGAAACCCCTTATCACACCCTTCTTCATCATTTCGACACGCTCAATGCAGGCATCACGGCGCTCCCAGCCCCAGTTTCAGGCTATACCGGCCGGCGAACGGCGCCCAGGCGTGCTCCAGCGCGAGGACCCGCCTCCTCGCAGCATCCAGTCCTGCCTGGGGCGATGTTATGTCAACGACATCGTACAGGTCCTGCCCGCAGTTCATGGGCACAGCGACATGGCCGCCGATGGACTGCATCTGCGCTTCCCGCAGGGCCGCCTGCCCTCTCTGGTGCGCCGCATCCGTGGTGTCGAGGTTCAGGTCCCTGGCCTGGGCGACGCGGTCGTAGACCTGTTCCACTTCATCCCAGTCCCAGTCTTCGGTGACCAGCTCGTCGCCGAAGACCTGTATTCGGTTGGCCGCCTGGGCGCTGGTGGTGTAGCGCCCCTCGAGTATGCTATGAGCCGTGCCGTAGCTGTAGCAACTTGCGTCGCCGGCCTGCGGATTCACCAGGTAGGCGGTATCGGTTACAAAGAGAATGACGTCGGGCACCATGTCGAGAAGCCGTCGCACTGCGGTGAGGGCGCTCTCTCCGGGGTGGATGGTGAAGGCGGGATACTGGAAAACGGCGTCGGAGTATGAGAACGACGACAACTCCAGCCCGGCACGGGCGAAGAGGAAGCGGAGCAACTGGAAGATGGTGCGCTCGTTTCTCCGCCAGGTGAACTGCCGTCTGGCGCGCCATCGCGCCAGCAGAGACCAACCGTCGCCTGCACTGAGGGTGAAGTGGCTGCGTCCTCCCCCGGTGACGTATTCCCAGCTTTCGATCCAGAAGGCGGGTGCCAGGGACGCCTCGGGGCCCTCGGCGGTGTGGTAGCCGAGATGCAGCAGTATCTTGGAGCCCTTCCCGATGGGGGCGTAGCTCCCGCAGCCCACCGAGTTGAACCGCCCGTCATCGTTGCGCAGGGTCAACCGGAGCCATCCGGAGGAGGGCTCTATCTCCGTTCTCACCTCCACGGTGTCGTCAGTGACGTCGACCGGCGGTGGCGAGAGGAGAGAGCGCCACACGCCGTGGGGAGCGCACAGCCAGGCATAGGAGCCGCCGCAGGTCAGGGCCGCACCGTGCTGGCATGAGACGCCGAAGGGCACCGGCTCGCGCCACAGGTTGGAGATGAAGTCCGCGCTGGGCAGAGAATGCGACCAGTAGGGACGCGAGTACGCCTCCGTGCCGGCGTAGTGCTCGACGAAGAAGGTCCTGAACACGTCGGGCATGTCGACGGAAGGGGCGCGGAAGGCGGTGTCCGAGTCCGGGCTGGCGATGGTGACGGCCTCGAGGCCCGACCACGTGTCGACGGGCATGGTGTAGCCGTCGCCGAGCACGCAGGTCCACACGCCGGCCCGGTTGTCATGGTCAACGCCGGTGACCACCACGTTCCAGTCTCCGCTGTGCGTCACCGCTATGCCGGTGAGCGAGCCCAGGCTGTTGGTCCACGCTGCGGCCGCTTCCCACGTGGCGCTGATGCGCCGGCGCCGGTGAAGTGTTGCGCCGTTGGAGTACAGGACGATGGCATCGCCGTTGGCCTTGAAACAGGCGGCGACGCGATAGCTGCCGTAGTCACCCCCGACGTAGTTCATGTGGACCGGGTCTCCCCACGTGTCCCCATAGGTGGTGCTCTCTCTGCGTCGCAGCCAGCCGCTGCTCTGGATCCAGAATGCCAGCGCCTCCGCGCCGTGGGAGCAGACGGCGACGTCGGAGCCGGTGAAGCCCCAGTAGTACCACTGGGAGAAGTCGCTGCCCGGGCCGGGGTCGGGGATGCGCTGGCGATAGATGCCCCCTCCGCCTCTGATGCGGACGAGGCTTCCGTCCCCCGGCATGGCGGCGTCATTGTGGCAGTCGGGCTCCGGCCCCGCGTAGAGTCGGCTCCACTTGAAGCGCGCGGCAGCGCCGACCTTCTCCACCACTTCGACCCGCACGTAGGGTCTTGCCGCCGGGCTTTTCTGGGCGGCGAGCAGGGTGCCCGAAAGAGTCCTCATTTCGACAAGCTCGATGCAGGCATCTCGTCGTCTCAATGGCTGCGGCTGAACAGGTCACTGGCTGCGGCGATGGCCTCGTTGAACTCGGTGGCCACCGTCTTGACACTACGCACCACCTCGTCTCTGTCTTCCGCGGAGATGGAGGGGTCTTCCAGGGCCTTCTGCAGGCGGAGGCCGCAGAGGCCGAGGGCCACCACCGCTTCAGAGGTCTCCTTGAGCAGCCTCATCCCTTTCGTCCACTTCACTCCGAGCAGTCCCGAAACGATGCCCAGTAGAGGCACCAGAATTGACGCCAGGATTTCCCATGCGGTCATTGTCGTTTCCTCCTTTCTCTTCTTCCGCTCGCCGCGGGCGTGTGTTTGTCCCACCCTCCCGCCCCGATGCGCTCGTTCACGAGGGGGAGGGGACACGCTTCTAATCGCCCTGTCTCCGCAGGTTTCCCGAGGGTCGCCTGAGGCGACACCGACTCGCCGTGGCGAGAGCCTGTCGAAGGGCGAGCGGGCCGTCGCTACACGAGCGCTAGCAGGGTATCGGGCACCGGCCTGTCGGCCTTGCGGTAGTGGCCCGCCAGATGCCCTGCCGCCGCCAGTATCCCTTCCGGGGTCGCCTGCACTCGCTGGCCTCGATACCCTCCCGGGGACAGCGCCGCCACCGCGGCGGGCATGCGGTCCCAGTCCACCGTCTTCTCGATGTCGAGCTTGCCCTTGAGGGTGCGGAAGATGGCCCGCGTGTGGTGGGGCAGCTTCCACGTATCCGGATCATCGGGGTCGCCGACGATGGCGAAGGCCTCTCTGGGCAGGCCGTCTTTCGTCTTCGGCAGACCTTCCTTCACTTTCGTGTTGGTCATCTGTACCTCCCTTTCCCGTTCGGGCTGGGCCCTTCCCGGGGTGAGTGTGGTTCTTCCCACCCACGCGCCCGGCTACTGTCATTCTGAGCGCAGCGAAGAATCCTGGCGGGGGAGATTCTTCGTCACTGCGCTTCTCAGGATGACATGATGGTGGTCACCCCCAACCTCCACCCAACAGGTGGTTGGTCCCACCCTCCCGCCCCGATGCGCTCGCTCACGTGGGGGAGGTGACACACTTCCCTTCGCTCGCCGAAGGCGAGTCGCCTCTGGAGACCCCGATGCGCTGGCCCCCTGGCGGAGTGACACCCATCCGTTCGCCCTGGGCCGCTCGGACCATGAAGGGCTGCCGCCGATGGTCATGGGCCGGGGTCGGTGGACTCGCTCGCCGTCGACGCGGCCGGGGTGTAAAGCCTTGTCTGCCGCACCCTGCCGCGCCGCCCCAGCCTCTTCAGCTCTCGCCTGAACTGCGATAGCCTCCGCTGTCCTTCAGTGGAGAAGAGGCTGGGCGTGTCGGTGCCGCCCAGGTTGACCTGATTGATGGCGAAGGCGGCCCACTCGACCAGGGCATAGCCTGCGGCACCAATCGGTATCACGACCTCGAATCTCGGCGGTATGGTGGACGTGCTTTCGTCCAGGGTGTGCAGCTTGCCGTAGTAGATGCAGCAGTCGGACCCGTCGGGGACCCGGTCGCCGAGGAGCGTCAGGGTGTTCTCCCAGATGGCGAAGCGCTGGTAGTCCTTGGGGAAGCTGCCCACCGGGTACTCCACCGCTTCAACCATGACCCGGTCGGACAGCGTGGAGATGTCGATCTCCCTCGAGCCTTCGGTGGTGGGTACCGTGGCCGACTGCTGGTGCGGGATCGCCTGGGAGAAGTCCGTCACGGCGTGAGCGATGTGCCGCTCCAGCTCGTCGTCGGACCAGCGGTAGCCCTGCGGGTCCTCGTCGCGGAGGTCCCGTCTCACCAGTGTGCGCATTTCGCTCAGGTTCATATTGCCTCTCCTCCATGGGTCACGTTGACCCCCCGCCCCGCTTCTTCTCTGTCATTCTGAGCGCAGCGAAGAATCTCGGCGCGGAGATTCTTCGGTCGCTCCGCTCCCTCAGAATGACATTCGGGGGCAGCGCCAGAGACGCTCTCCGTCTCAGGACTCCCCTGGCGGCCTGTAGGGGCGTTCGATTGAACGCCCCCACCACCCTGGGTAGCCGGGAGCATCGGCTCGCGGCGCGTTGGAGCAGATGGTCCAACCTACCCGTGCCACTTCCTACGACCCCAGCGGGCGCACCCCGATGAGCCGCGCCAGCTTGATGGTGCTGAACAGCGCCAGGCCGACGTACCACTTGATGCGGGTGCGGGTGGCGTCCTTGGCCTCGAGCTGGCCCACCCTCTCGATCTGGATGCCGCCGGGCGATGTCAGGCCGCAAAGGCTCCCCTCGCCCATCTGGAAGGCGTAGATGGTGGAGCAATCGCTTGACGTGCCCACCACCTTGTCGTCGGCTACCCAGTCGCTGATGGCCACCGGGATGCCGTTGTACAGCTCGATGAAGGCGCCCCATTCGTCTCGCTCCACCTGAAGATAGGAGCCGGCGGCCCGGGAGAGCTGGTTCAGGCTTCTGCGGCTGCGGCGGCTCATCAGGAGCAGCTCCGGCTTGCCCCCCTTGACCATGTCGACAAGCTCGTCGAGCTTGTCCAGCGTCAGCGGCCCGCCGTTGTCCCCCATGGACACCGTCTGGCCGGTGCCCTGGCAGACCTTGTCGATGCCCTCGAAGTCCTTGGACGCCGGGGTGCCCTGGCCGTTGATGAAGGTATCCTCGAACTCGTGGCGCACCGCCTTGGCGTTGAGCTCGATGACCGCCGCCTCGACGTCCTGAAGATTGGAGCGGGTGGCCTTGATGAAGTTGTCCACATCGGCGTTGGCGCCGACTATCTCCAAGCCGGCGGTCACCTGCTCGAAGGTGGGGGCGGTCTCGGCTCCCCAGTCCTCGTTCTCGTCGTACCACGCCACGGTGGGCAGGGTGCTCTCGCGGTTGTAGGTCAGGCCGTTGCCCACGATCTCGATGAAGGGCAGCTTCTGCAGCACCGGCGAGTCCTTGATGATGGTCTCAATGACGCCGACAAGCAGCACGTCACTGGACAGCTTGGATGCTTCGGCAAGTGTTATCGCCATTGGCTATGCCTCCTTTCGCAACGCGTACTCGATCTTCTCCCGCGGGGACAGCTCGGACAGGTCGGGAGCCGAGCGCTGCGGCGCGCCGGCGGGTACGGAGGTGGCCTTGAGGTCTTCCTCCAACTTCGTCCTCACCCTGCCCGCCAGCTCCCTGGCCTTCTCCAACGAGGCGTCGATGTCGCCGATGGCGTCGCCGCCTATCATCTCCTGCGGTATCTCCGGGTTGGCGAGGATGAGTGAGCCGCGGTAGCTGTCCACCGCGCTGGATAGACTCTCTGTGGCGGCGGCCAGTTGCGCCTCTTTGTCATCGAGGGCAGCGCGCACCGAGGTAAGCTCGGCTTCACTGGTCTCCTTTGCCGCGGTCGCCTCGGCAAGCTGGCGCTGTACCTCGCCCAGCCTGG
>CAYTKL010000018.1:0-19011 GCA_964438305.1 uncultured Dehalococcoidales bacterium
GCCCAGTCTCCCCGCCACATCACCTCCCACGATGTCCAGCCAATCACTGTAGCCGGTCCGGTGAAAGTCGAAACGCGAGAGGTATACTGGAAGACCGCCCCGGGCGCCTCGAGTATGACGTGGTGCCCCTTTATCTCTCTATTGATCCACCGCAAGGCCTCATAGTCGCCCTTCTCTATGGACTCGAGATAGGCCATGCCGTCAAGAGTGCCCCTGTTGAGCCCCCAGCCCTCGTGCCTCCCGCCGGCCGCGCTCACCGTGGAGATCACGGGGTGAACCAGGCATGCCAGAAGCAGAAGCACCGCTACGGGAAGCCAGGCGAACTTGATCCACTTCCTGACGTGGCCGAGTATGTAGTACACGGCGTAGGCGGAAGCTATGCCGAGAGCAATCCACATCGGCACGTACATCTTGAACACCGTATTGAACCTCTCCCACGGCGGGCCGTACGAATCGTCTATGTAGATGATCTCGCAGAACAATGCCAGCGCCGCACCCATTATGACCAGAAGCAGCACGAATTCCCTCTCCGCCTTTGTCCCGGATCTCACTATGTAGTACAGAGGCAGCAGAATCAACGGGACCAGGATGATGAGCAGCGGGATTCCGAGCACCACCGCGGCCACAATGGTGGCGACGAGGACGAGCAGGCCGCCAATGACCGGCGCCCGTCCCCGAAACATCTCAGCTCGGCGCAGCACCACGAGGAATGAGAAAAGGAGGAAAAGGAACAGCGCGCAGGCCTCGAAGAAGCTGGCGAGGTCGGTCCTGTCGGTCACCAACCCAAACCAGCCCACACCACCCATACCCCTTGACATGTAGTAGGGCAGATAGAACAGCAGGCTCAGAACGAAGATGCCGCCCACGACAGCCACGGTGCCGCCAATGCTCCGCCTTATGCGCAGGAGCACGAAGGCGGCCGCGGTGAGCACCGCATACACCGGATACTCCCAGGTGTTCACGATGGAGAAGAAGCCAAGGCTGAGACTCAGCACGAGGATGTCGAGCAAGGTGTCAGACCGGCCAATCTTCTCGCTGAACCGACTCCTCTTGAGGAGGGCGAGAAGCAACATGATGAACATCACCTGGAACGGGATGCTCATCATGAACGCGTGGAGCGTACCGGCCAGGAACAGATAGTACGGGTACTGCGCCATGGCATACGGTATAAGCCACGGAGCACTCCAGAAATCGAAGTTGAGCATCCACTCGATGATGTTTGGGGCGCCAATATGGGAAGCACCCATGAAGTCGGCATTGAGGAAATGGCCGATGAGCTGATAGGTGCCGGTCAGATAGCCAGCGCCACAGACGAAGAGAGCGGCAACGACGCCGTGCAGCTTCCGCCCCGTGAGATTGTAGCCCAGGCCGTAGGATGCGGCGACAGCGAGGCCGAAGAACATCGCCACCGCTATATTGAATGCTATTGAAGGCGGCACCCGGGTGACCGTGGTCAGCATTGCCGCGATGAGATGCCCGCCATAGTAGTACGGCAGTCGTTCGCCGGCGTACCACGGGTCAACTGGCGGGAAGTAGCCTCCTCTCAGAATCGACCCCATGAAAGCATGGTCCATGAAGAAGTCCGCGCCGCCGAAGTAGATGTCCGGCTTACCCGCCATCACCAGCACGAAGCCGACGAAGGCCACGGCGAAGACCGCTTCACTCACCATGATGGACTTGCGCGGCCACTGGGAGGGCTTCAGATGCTTCCTTCCGAAATAGAGGCAGAAGGCCGCCAGCAGGAGAAAGGAAATCAGGATACTGACGTAGCCAAACTGAAGTCGCGTCAGGCTTGACAGGATCCAGACGAGGAAGGTCAGGAGCACCAGCCCCACCAGCTTGGAGATGGAGTAGCCCTTATCCTTCAGGTTGGCGCATATCCGTGACACGAGCGGGAAGCACACCAGACCGAGCACTTCCAATGCCAGCCACCAGAATATGACGTAAAGCGCCTGCATAGTCAGAATGCCATCAACAACTGTTCTCTCGGGCTACAACTCCAACACCACAACCGGCACGTTACCCTTCATATCGAATCATGACGGAGGGCGAAACCGCATTCTCAGCAGCTCCTTGATGTACTCAAAGGCTACTTTGGGCACGGACACCTTCGAGTCCGGGTCCTCCGTCCATGTCACCGGAATCTCCTTGACACCGTAGCCCTTCCTGCGGGCCAGAAGAAGGAGCTCAGTATCGAAGAACCACTCTTGATTCTTCACCAGCGGGACGAGCTCGTGTGCCGCCTTGCCGCTCAATGCCTTGAAGCCGCACTGGGCATCGGACAACCCCGTGCGGAACATCAGATTGAGAAGAAAAACGTATGTTCTGGAGGTGAGCTCGCGCCTGAAACATCGCTGCACCCTCGACTCCGGCATGAGGCGCGAGCCTATGGCGATGTCGTACCCCTCCTCGATCGCCCGGACCAGCACCGGGAAAGCGCCAAGGTCTGTGGACAGGTCGACGTCCATGTAGCTCACGACGTCGGCCCCGCTCTCAAGAAGAGCGCGGCGCAATGCCCGGCCCCGCCCCTTCCGGTCCAGATACAGCGGAACAACGTCGGGATGCTGGCGAGCCAGGTCCTGAGCCACTTCCCACGTACTGTCAGTGGAGGCATTGTCGGCAATAACGATGGACCACGTCCACGCAGCGTTCTTCTGCAAGAAGTCCCGCAACCTCTCCACGTTCTCTCGCAGAACGCTCTCCTCGTTGTACACCGGTATGACCACATCCACCGTGCCCACCGCGCTCCTGTCTTCCATTGACCACTATCTCCTCTTCCGGTTCCGGTCGGGCCGCTCTCACCGCATCTGTTGGCAAGATGGTACTGGCACCCTGCCTGGCCGTCAAGGCTAACACGGACGACCCGCAGAGGCCGCCGCTTCGGAGCCGCACTGCCGTGTGGCGGCGCTAGGGCTGTACCCGGCTGTAGATAACAACCGGCTCGTTCCCCGGCGCCTCAAAAACCACATCCATGAAATCACCGAACCGCTCATTCAACCCGGCTCCGTAGTTGCTCGTCTCCAACCGGCCGACATAGACGTAGGTGACGTCGTATCGCTCCAGCAAAGCCTCCACCTTCTCCAGGTCCTCCCCGGTGTAGATGTAGTCCACGTCCATACGCCTGCCCATGAAATCGCGGCTCGACCCCCTCCACACCCACTCGTGGTGCTCCCAGCCCAGGATGGTGGGCAGCCCCGTGCTCGCTGACACTCGACTCTCGTCGGTATAGCAGTTGCCCGGAATCTCCACGATCACTGGAGCGCCAGGGACATTCGCATTGAGCCAGTTGATTGCCGCCAGTTCCTCGGGATGTCCCCCTTCGAGCCAGGCCAGCCCGTCCACGGTAGGACTCTTCCAGAACGCCTCGGTCTTGCTCCACGTGGCGGCAACCGAATAGATTATCGAGCACGCCACGAGCAGCACCACCAGGCCCCACCATCCATACCGCGCCAGCCGAACGCCCAGCGCCGGCGCCCTCCAGTGCCGGTACACATAGTAGAGGGCGAAGGCCGATGCCACAGAGAAGAACACCCATGCCTGATAGTAGAACCTGAAGACGGTGTTCATTCGATTGCCGAAAACGTCGTCGACATGGAAAAGCTCACAGCCCACGATGAGCAGCAGCGCCGCGAAGAAGAGGTACAGGGCGAAGACCACACCCCGGCCATCCTTGTCTCCCCTTTTCAGCCTCGAAACAGCGACTATCAGCACGAGGGCCAGTATGACGAGGAAGAAG
The DNA here is from genome assembly GCA_964438305.1 of uncultured Dehalococcoidales bacterium. Lineage (GTDB taxonomy): Bacteria > Chloroflexota > Dehalococcoidia > E44-bin15 > E44-bin15 > CAYTKL01. Next base: position 3,737 of record CAYTKL010000018.1, read on the forward strand.
AGCAGGGGCCACAGCTTGCCCCCGATGGAGACCCCACCCCCGGTTGCCTCCACCACTATGGCCCACACTACCCACGGCACCAGCACCGCCAGACAGAGCAGGCATACCCGGCGCCAGGAAACAGACCTCAGGCCGCTGCGTATCTGGGTGAGGACAAAGGAAACACAGATGAAGATAAACAGACCCCAGAAGACCAGGGAATGGAAGAGCCGGGTATCCGGCCCAAGCCAGGGAAGGATGCCCGAGACCGGGCTGTCCATGTTGAGGTAAAAGGGCAGATAGAGGAGGAACACGCCGACCACGGTGATAGCGCTCAGTGCTCCCCATCCCTTCCACCATCTTTCACCCGTTCCTCTGAGGCGCGTCTGCAGGAACATCGCCCCGATGAAGAGGAAGAGGTAGATGGGCAGGTCCCAGGTATGTATTGCGCCCAGTGACCCCACGCACACAAGCATCATGGCGAAGGGAACCAGGTTCCTCCTCAGCCAGCCGAGCCCAAGGGGCTCATCCGTCGCCACCACGTTGAGGCACACGCCAACGCAAAGCAGGACAAAAGGCAAAGACATGAGGTGGGCATGCAGGTCGCCCAGGATGAAGGTGAAGATGGGAAACTCGGCAATGGTGTAGTCCAGGAAGGCATCGCCCACGATCACCTGCGTCATCCTTGTGGCACGCCACCACCACCAGAAGTCGGTGGGATACCAGTGCTCACTGTGGTACGGGGCCGTCATTCCCTCAATGCCAATCCATGACCAGAACCCCTCGCTGCCCACACCGTGGGAATGGAGCATCTCCAGCACTCCCTCCAGATTGCCCAGAATGAGAAGGAACCCCGCCGCCACCAGACCGAAGCCGATCGCCGCCCGGTTGCCTCCGCGACTCAGCTTGACCAGGTTGTACGCCACGCCGAATGCCCCAATCGACGCGAGGCCGTAGACCAGGGCCACTGAGAGGTTGAAGGTCACCGCCGACGGTATGCCGGTGAGCTTGGTGAGGGTAGCCATCATCATGTGGCCGAAGTAGTAGTTGTTCAGAGAGAATCCACTGAGCCAGGGGTCGAGGGGAGGGAAGTACTCGCTCCTCATGATGCCGTTGATGATGGCGAAGTCCATCGGCTTCTCGGTCCACAGGATCTCCGGGTTGTAGGCGCGGACCACCGCCCATATGACGAAGGCGAGGACGAACAGCACCTCAACGGTGATAATAACCCCGCGGTTTTCCCTGACATAGCTCGTTAGCTGGTGGCGACGCCGTATGAACATGAAGGCGGAGCCGCAGGCGAGCAGGGCGATGACCAGAATGATGGCCCAGCGGGCGTTGGGTAGAATATGCGCCGAGGCGGCCAGCCATACAAGGAAGGAGACGACGAGGATTGAGAGCGCCTTGCCGAAGGCGTAGCCCCGGTCAGGGAGCCTCTTGAACAGAACGACGGCGAAGGGGAGGGCAATCAGCCCCAGGAGCTCAACGGTGAGCCACCAGACAAACGCTTCGCTCAAGAGAACAGCGCCTCGACAAAGCTTCGGGCATCAAAGGTAGCCATATCGTCTATCTCCTCGCCGGTGCCGACGAAGAGGATGGGTATTCTCAGTTCGTCGCAGATGGCGAGCACGATCCCTCCCTTGGCGGTTCCATCCAGCTTGGTGAGAAAAACACCGGTGACGCCGACAGCGTCGGTGAAATAGCGGGCCTGGGTGAGACCATTCTGGCCGGTGGTGGCATCAAGCACCAGGAGCACCTGGTGTGGCGCCTCGGGGTCGTCCCTCGCCGCCACCCGCTTGACCTTCTTCAGCTCCTCCATCAGATTGAACTTGGTATGGAGTCGCCCTGCTGTGTCGATGATGACCACATCGGTGCCGCGGGCTCTCGCCGCCTCCAGGCTATCGAAGACCACCGCTCCCGGGTCGGCTCCAGCCTGATGCGATATCACCTCGGCGCCAACACGCTTCCCCAGTATCGCCAGCTGCTCGATGGCCGCCGCCCGGAAGGTATCCCCAGCGGCCACTATGACCTTCTTCCCCTGCCCCTCGAGAGCGTAGGCAAGCTTGGCGATGGACAGCGTCTTCCCGGTCCCATTCACCCCGACCATCAGTATCACCGTTGGCCGCCGAGGGGCGGCGGCAAGGGGCGCGGCTGGCGCAGCCCCATCCACCGTGAGCATCGCCACCATTTCCTCTTTCAACAGCGCGCGGACCTGGGAGCCTTCGCCGGCTCTCTCTCTGCCCGTCCTCTCCTTCAGCCGCCCGAGCAGCTTCGTCGTAGTGGCGACACCGACGTCGGCGGATATCAGCAGCTCCTCAAGCTCGTCCCACAGCGTCTCCTCGACAGTAGCGCGGTCCAGAAGATGCGCCACTCTGCTGAACCAGCTCTCTTTGCTGCGTTTCAACGCCTTGTCAAACTTGTTCACTGCATTCAAACCTCGTCGCTGGAAGCCATGATAGCATCGCCCCATAGGGCGGTCAACGAAGCCAGGACACGTGAGAGCCGCGGCGAATGAGGAAGAAGACCACCGCCAGCCCGGCCGCCAGAATGGCGCCGCAAATGGCGAACATGGACTCGAAGCCCAGGGCGGTGGCAACGCCGCCCATGGCCGTGGCCCCAATGGCCAGTCCCGCCTGGAGAGAGCTGTTGGCCGCGCCCATGGCCAGGCCCCTCGCGTTCAACGAGGCAAGGTCTGCCGCCAGGGCAAAGCCTGCCGTCACCGCCAGCCCCATGCCAAACCCGAATACGATGCCGACCACCATCAACAGGCCGAAGGAGCCGAAAACGGAGAACAGCGCAACAGCCGCCGCGCTCACTATGAAGCCAACCAGAATGACGATTTCCCTCCCCATCCTGTCCGACAGGATCCCCGCGGGAGCGCGCAGCAGCGCCGAACTGGCGTACATGGCGGTAATGATTATCCCCGCCTGCGCGGCACTAACGCCTATCCCCGCCCCGTGAAGGGGCATGAAGGCGACAATGGTCCCCGAGCCGAAGACGATGAACAGCACGGTGCCGAGAGCGCCGATGACACGGCGCTGGCGCAGCCACACCCACAGACCTTCGCCCTCAGACCCCACTGAAACCAGGGCCGCGGGCATCCCTTTCAGCCAGGGAAGGATGAGCAACAGGGCGGCGAGTGAGGCGGCAACGGAAGCATAGAAGGCTGCATTGAACCCGCAGCAGTCGAGAAGGAAACCGCCGGTGATCGGCCCCACGATGAAGCCAATCATGATGGCGGAGGTGAACCACCCCAGCGCCTCCCCCCTTCTGTCCGGCGGCGTCATATCCACCACCAGCGCGTTGGCCGGGGGAATGAACGCGGCGGAGGCGAGGCCGTGGAACACTCTGACGAGGATCAGCTGAGCCGGGCTGCTCACCCAAACGTAGAACAGTGGGGCCACGGTGAACATGACAAGGCCAGCAACGAGGAAGCGCCGCCGTCCAAACCTGTCGGAGAGCATTCCGAAGGGAATCATCGTCAGCGCGGCCGCGTAGGAGAACACTCCGACGGCGAACCCCACCATGGCAACGGGGGCGCCGAGGGTCTGGGCGTAGAGAGGTATCACCGGGAAGAGAAGGCCAAAGCCGGCGTGGCCGCAGAAGGCTACTGCATAGAGGGGGAGCAGCCTCACCATCCCCGATGGACTCCCAGCTCCCTCTGTACGAGTTCCCTGTACCCCGCCAGCAGCCTCCTGCTGGTCGGACCGGGTCTCCCCTCCCCTACCGCTTTGCCGTCCACCACGACGACGGGCAGCACCTCCCGCACCGAAGTGGTGAGAAAGACCTCATCGGCTCGACCCAGCTCCGATGCGGGGATCTGCCCCTCCACCGTCTCGATGCCCAGGTCGCGCGCCAGCTCCAGCACGGCCTCCCTGGTAACGCCGGGAAGGATGCCGCTGTCCAGAGAAGCCGTCATCAATTGCCCGGCCACCACCAGAAAGAGGTTGCTGCTGCTGCCTTCACTGAGGAAACCCCTGTCGTTGAGCATTATGGCCTCGTCCACACCCATGGCCGCAGCCTCAGCGCGAGCGATGAGGCCTTCCAGGTAGTTGAGCGACTTGATGGCGGGAAGCGGGGACTGGCTGTTCCGCCTGGTATTGACCGTGGCGGAGGTCACCCCCTCCTCATAGAGGCGGGAAGGTACGGTGAGCTTCTCCACAACGATCATTGTGCTCACCTCGCCCGATGTCGGAGACGACAGCTCCCGCTCGCCCTCGCCGGCGCCCACGGTGAGCCTGACCCGGGCATCCGGCGTCTCATTGGCTTCCATCGTCCTGTAGATGGCCCGCTCCACCTCCGCCGGGTCGAGCTGAGAGGCGAGGCCGAGCTCCTCCGCCGAGTGCATCAGCCGCGCCAGGTGCCGGTCAAGACGGAAGACACGCCCGTCGTAGGAGCGCACTGTCTCGAACAGGCCATAGCCATAGAGAAAGCCACGGTCCAGAGGCGATATCCTGGCCTGGTCCCGCGGTACCAGTTCACCATTCAGATACACTAGCTGCGCCACTGCCGGCTCCCCCTTTCCCACCTGTTTCAAATGTCACCCGCAGCCCGAGCGCGGCGAGGGGGAAGGGTCTCAGGATGACAGGTTCAAGCGCGCGCTCTCACCCACACCGGCTCGGTGAAGCTGAGAAACCGCGCCAGTACGTCGTGACCGACGTCGGTCAGGATAGACTCCGGGTGGAACTGGACTCCCTCAACCACGAAATCCCTGTGACGCACCCCCATCACCACCCCCGTGTCGGTCCACGCGGTGACGTCCAGCACAGGGGGGACCGTCGACGGCTCGATCACCAGGGAGTGATACCGCCCCGCCTCAAAGGGATTGGGCAGACCGGCGAAGACGGTCCGACCGTCGTGGTGCACCATCGACGTCTTGCCATGCATCGGCACCTCCCGCACGATCAGGCCACCGTAGACGTGGCCGATGCACTGATGCCCCAGACACACCCCCAGAATGGGGATCTTCCCCGCGAAATGGGCCACCACGTCGTTTGATATTCCGGCGTCCAGCGGCGTGCCCGGCCCCGGCGATATCACAATGTGGCTCGGCGAGAGGTCCTCGATCTCCTCCAGCGTGATGGCGTCGTGGCGGAAGACCACGGGCTCCCACCCCAGCTCTCCCAGGTACTGAGCCAGGTTGTAGACGAAGGAATCGTAGTTGTCGATTACCAGTATCATCTCGTTTGCGCCACCAGTTGCGGCGAGAACTGCAACGCCTCAATCAGAGCCCTCGCCTTGTCCAGCGTCTCCACGTACTCCCCTTCCGGGTCCGAGTCGTAGACAATGCCTCCCCCCACCTGGAAATACGCCCTGCCGTCCTTGATGATGAAGGTGCGAATCACGATGTTGATGTCCATGTCGCCGTTGAAGCTGAGGTAGCCGATGGAGCCGGTATAGACGCTTCTGCGCGTCGGCTCCAACTCGTCGATGATCTCCATGGAGCGCACCTTGGGAGCGCCGGTTATCGAGCCTCCGGGGAAGGTCGCCTTCAGCAGGTCGATGCGGTTCTTGCCTTCACGCAGCCCCCCCTCCACGTTGGACGTGAGGTGGAACACGGTGGGGTACTTCTCCAGGGTCCACAGCTCGGTGACCCGCACCGTACCGTAGCGGCACACCCTGCCCAGGTCGTTTCTCTCCAGGTCAACGATCATCACGTTCTCGGCGCGGTCCTTGATGCTGTCGAGAAGCTCCTGGGCCAGCGCCTCATCCTCCTCCTCCGTCTTCCCCCTGGGACGGGTCCCCTTGATGGGCCTGGTGTCCACGTGGTCGCCTTGAACCAGGAGAAACCTCTCCGGAGAGGAACTGGCAATGGCCACGTCGCCGAAGTCGAAATAGGCGGCGAACGGTGCTGGATTGATGTGCCGCAGCCTGCGGTACAGGTCATACGGCGGGATGGGCAGGTCGGCCTCAAAGCGCTGCGATAGATTGACCTGGAAGATGTCGCCGGCGCAGATATACTCCCTGGCGGCGGCGACCGCATCCACGTACTCCTCATGGGTGAAGTTGGAGTGAAGCTGCATCACCGTCTTCTCACTGGGGCTGACCTCAGCCGAAGCTGAATGGGCCAGCATGTCACTCAGCTCGTCGAGGCGCTCTCTCGCCCTCGCCGTTCGCCGCTCCTCGTCCGTCTCGGGAAAGCCGGTGGAGGCGATATAGGTCCTGCCCTCCAGGTGGTCGAAGCCAATAACGGCATCGTAGAAGGCGAGATAGCATTCCGGGAGACTGAGGTCGTCCACTGTGGTGCACGGCAGCCGCTCGATGAAATGGCACAGGTCGTAGCTGAAGTAGCCCACGGCGCCGCCGACGAAGGGAATGGGCGAAGGACAGGGTTCCACCGCGTACTTGTCCAGCACCTCCCCCAGTACGTCGAACGGGTTGCCCGTCACCCGCTCCTCCCAGTCGCCATGGAGCAGGGCCACCTCAGGCCCGCGGCTCCTCACAACGAGAAAGGGGTCGCTCCCGATGAACGAGTAGCGGCCCAGCTTCTCCGGGTCCATCCCGCTGTCGAGGTAGAAGCAGCCGCGCCGGTCCTTGAAACGCTCGAAAGCCTCCGGGGCGGTCAGTGGGCTGGAGACCTCTTCAATCAGCGGGTAGCGCCTTGCGCTGCTGCCAGTATGCACTATCGTTTCCCTCTTTCACTTTGTGACCTGCTCATGCGGCAATGCCGGCCATCGTTCCTCATCCCCACAGGTCGTCTTCCTCCTCTTCCGCCTTCTTCTTGCGCTCCAGCGCCTCGCGGAAGCCGAATTCCCTGTACGACTCCGGCGAGCCGTACTCCCTGGTCCGCACCACCACCGGCATGGGAACAGCGTGGCCGAAGATGAGGGCCTGCTGCTTGCTGTCGAGCTTGGCCAGTACCGATTTGAGTTCGCTCTTGCCCGACACGCCCGAGAGCACGCTGTCGATGTCCCGCTCGTCGTCGAGGAGACAGGTTATCTTGGTGCCGAGCTGGCTCATTACCTCATCATCTATGCCGCTGGGCCGCTGGTCAATGACCATAAGGGTAACATTGTACTTCCTCATCTCCCGGGCGATGGTGCCGAAGATGGTCTGACCTGAGATATCGGGGCTGAGGAACTTGTGTGCTTCCTCGATGGTTATGACCAGGGGCCGCGGCTTGGCCACCTCCTCCCCCATCGCCCTCTCCATTCGCTCGCGGTAGCGCTCGTGGATGCGGCGGGTGAGCAGGTTCGACACCAGAATGTACGAAGCGATGTCGTCGCCATAGCGGCCAAACTCAAGCACGACATGGATGTCTCGGTCCAGGGTCTCCAGGATACGCTGGATGGCGTTCTCCGAGGCGTGAGGCACCAGGAAGCGCAGGCGGCGAAGCATCTCCAGACGCCGGCGGAGCGCCGCCAGTGTCGCTTCATGCTCGCCCAGGCTCTGCGCCAGGTCATTCAACTCATCACGACTGTCCATGGCGAGGAAGCTCTCCAGCCACTTCCGCTCGCCAAAGCGCCGCGCCAGGCGATAGGTCGCCTGCACCGCCGCGTCGGTGAGGCCGATGGTCTCGCGGAGCATGGCGATGTCCTCCGGCTCGATCTCGTCATACCCGATTTCGACGGTGAAGTCGGTGGACACCTTGCGTCTTCGCGCATTCTCTTCGTCGAGGGTGAAAACGGCGACCTTCGACTGGAAGAGCTGCTTCAGCGCCTTCACCTCCCTCCCATCCTCGCTGGTGCCCGCCCAACCGTACTCGCTGTGCATGTCGAACACCAGGTTCACCGCCACCCCCTCCTGGATTACCCCGATGAGGACCAGCCGCGCCAGGAAGGTCTTGCCAGTGCCGCTCTTGCCGAAGATGCCGCTGGAGCGCTTCACCAGCTCGCCGGGGTCGAGGCGCACCCTGGTCTCCATATCCAGCGGCGTCCCTATGTAGAACTGCTTCTCTTCCACCTGGCCGAACACCCGCTCGACGTCCTGCTCGCTCGCCTCTCTGACAGTTGAGAAGTGGGCCGGCACCGTCTTCACCGGCTGGGGGCCCTCGAGAAGGCTCATCGCATCGTCGCCTATGGTCAGCACCGGCAGCACATGCAGCCGGCCGAAGGTGCTCGTCCCGGTGAGGACCTCGGCGATGAGGGGGTCGGAAACATCGGGGGGCGCGATCATCAGCCTGGGGTCGACGGCGTCCAGCGCTACATCGGTGATCATGCCGAAGAAACGGCGCTTCTCACCCTCAATGGTCACGTAGCGGCCCACGGCGATGTCTTCCACGGAGACGGCACCATCCAGCCTGACCTCGACCCCCTTGGTCAGCGACCCGCTGACAACGATGCCCAGCCTGCCTTCGTGGTCGTGCGCGGTCACTCTCTCAACCTCCGCAGGATGGTGTTCAGCCTGTTTGTCTCTCCCGCCAGGAGCAGCGCCAACTCCTTCCCCGCCCCCACCAGGAAACGGCGCGGGTCTTGATGCGCCGCGGCAGCCTGCCGCAGCAACGCAGCGATCAGCTCATCGGCCTGCCACTGCACGTTGACCAGTATGCTGAGAAAATCCAGTGACTGGGTGAATGCCGCAACCTCCTCCGCGTCGCACACATAGACGAAGGCATGGATTCGCGCCGGACGCGGCGGCAGATAGTGGTGCAGCCTGTCGTCTCTGCGGTGCCCCACAACCACAGCATCGAAATCGGTGCGCAGCAGCTTGGCCAGTTGCGGGCTCGACTGATAGACGGCCCCTTCGTCGACCTCCTCGGCGCCACGGGCAATGGGGCGGCGCCCCGGCTCGAGGCTGCTGGTCACGGCGGCGGAGACGACGCCATAGATGTCCACCTCCCCTTCCCGCGTCGTCACCAGGCTGCCAAAGGGTGCCGGCTGGTGCAGTTCGTAGCATTGCGCCATGAACTGGCCGGTGGATGCCTCGATCACTTCGCCTATCTTAAGCGACAAAAACGCCCCCCCTGTCCAAGCCTTCGCATCGCGAGCCACGAGCCGTGAACGCATTCTCTCACGTCACGCCCCCACCCGCTTGAAGAAGACAATCTCGGGGTCATTCGGGTCCGAGTTCAGGTTGTCGATATGACCGCTTCTGACGAAGCCAAGGCTGTGGCACAGGCGCTGCATGGGAGTATTGGACGCGTTGGTCGAGGTGAACAGCTTCTCCGTGCGACAGATGGACTCGATGTGGCGGACGAGCGCCGCCCCGTGGCCGCGGCGGCGGTGATCGGGATGAACGATGAGCAGCGAGACGTACTCCTGGCCGAGGAAGGACTGGTCCAGCACAGCGAAACCGACAACATCGTCGCCAACCCTGGCAACCAGGCACTGGCCACGTTTCACTGCATCGTGGAGGAAATCGCTCCTGCTGGAATCGCCCAGCACGGCACTGTCGAGACGGCAGATCTGCTCTGTCTCATCCTCTCTGGCTTTGTCCACAATGGTCATCCGCCTTCTCGCCCCCAGGCACTCGCTGAACACCACCTGCTGTGCCGAGCGAGGCAACCGTCACATCAAGGGCATGGGTTTGCCGTCCCACTCCCTCAAAGACCTAGCTCTCCCTTGTCCCGCTCGGCGGGTATGCCAAGGAAGCGAGCACCGCCCGCTCTCTTGTCCACCTTCTCGCTGTCGGGGACCAGGCCCATCTTCCTCTGGATACCCTCGTACAGCACCCGCACCACCGGGTCTCTCTTGTATGCACCGAGCACTTCCAGAGCTGGAGCGTAGTCGCCTACGGCATCGAGGCTCCTCTCCAGCCATAGGGCCATCCCCTGGCTCAGCTTCCACGACTCTTTGAGCCTCTGATAAACGACGTCAGTTGCTTTCCGCGGTTCGCCGCTCTCGTAGTACAACTGCGCCAGCAGCTCCACGCCGCTGGCCAGACCGGGCCGCGACTCCTCAAGGATTCGTATGCCCTCTGACACCCGCCCCGTGTCCCGGTAGCCAGCCGCCAGGGCCACCACCAGCCTCTCTCTCTTCTCCTGTGGAACGGAATCACGGTCCACCCGCTCGGTGAAGCTGGTGATTTCATCCACGACCTCATGGGGCTGGCCAAGCGAATTGCACAGCTCGAGCAAGAAGTCGGGGTCGTCAGGTTCCTGTTCGTGCGCCAGTCGCGCCAGATTCAGGGCCAGTTCCCCGTAGCCGCCCTGTCGAGCCCGGGCAATGCCGTTGGCAACGATGAGACGGCGCGACGCATCCCCCATGTACTGCAGCGCCTTGGCGACGTGAGCCCTCATCTGTTCGTCGTCGACGCCCGCCACCATCCTCTCGACTTCCGCTTTGCGGTTCTGACTCGCCATGCCATTCCCCTCACAAAGATAAGAATCCCGGAGCCCGCCTGGTTCAGGGCCTGTCGCCTAGAACAGAGAGGTCAGGTCCTTCTCGGCGTCGGCACGCTGGTCCTCCGGCTGCGGGTGGTCGAAGGGCAGCCGGCCCATCTCGTCTTCCACAACCAGGCCCAACTCCTTCCTGGCTTTGTCATATATTGGCTTCACCGACACGTCATCCTGGAACAGCGCCAGTATGTCCACAGCCTGCGCGTAGTCCCCCGTCGTCTCAAAGCTCTTCGCCAGCCAGTAACTCATGGTCTCGCTCAACCGTCCGATGTACTTGATCCGTTCGTACAGCAGGTCGATTGTCTTCTGGGGTTCCCCCATCTCATGGTACTGCTCGGCCAGCAACTCCACCGCCCGGGTCAGCTCGCTCTGCAGTTCCTCCAGCACCTTTGTGCTCGCCGGCATATCGCCGGCATCTTTGTACGCCTCCGCCAGGGTCACCATTATCCTCTCCCTCTGGTCCTGCGGAAGCGAGTCCACATCCACCCTCTCGGCGAAGCTCTTGATCTCGCTCACAACCTCGTCAGCCCGGCCAAGGGTACTGCACATCTCAAGCAGGAAGTACGGGTCTTCGGGACTCCCCTTATATGCCAGCTTGGCGAGCTTCAAGGCCAGTTCCTCGTAGCCGTTCTCCCGTGCCCTGGCAATGCCATTGGCAACGATCAGGTGACGCGCGGGATCGCCGATGTATCTCAGTGCCTTGCCCACATGGGCCTTGAGCTTCTCATCGACGATGCCCTCAGCCATCTTCTCAATCTCTGCTTTCTGCTCCTCGCTCATCAGAAACCCCTTTCAGACTGTCTTTGCATCACCCGAAGGTGTGCTGTACGAGCGCTCTCGCCCCGTGCATACGTATCTCATATGTGGCTGCTATCCTAGACCCATCGGGACACTTTGCTCTTCCGCTTGCCCGAGCCGGTGACGCTCAGCCCTTCCTCGGCGAGTGAGATCTCCACCAACTGCCAGAAGCGTTCCCGGTCGGCGGCGGTAACCACCGCCTTTTCGTGCGCCTCCATGAGCGCCACCGGATACCCGTGTCCCCGCCGGCACTGGTCGAGAAGGAGGCCATGCACCAGGTCAACGAGCTCGTCGTCGTCGGCCACCCACTGTGGGATCTCGACCCTGGCGATCTCCTCATCCAGCTTCACGTAGAAGAAATGCACCTGGTGCACCCCGTAGTGCTTCTGCACGAAGCGCGAGCCGCTGACAAAGACAGACGACCGCTCGCCGCACCCAAGAAGCGCCCGGAACAGGTCTCTGTCGAGGAGTCCGGCAACGGCATCGCACTCCCTTTGACCATCCTCCGAGCAGTAACGGTCGCAGTCCGCGGGCTCGTGAGGGCACAGCGCTACCCGCAGTGCGTTTACCACTTCGGTGCTGCGCGGGTAGCTGATATAGCTGCCCGGGGCCAGCGTTCTGCTCTCGCTGTGGCGCTTCATACGGTCAAGTGCCTCAAGATAGCCACGCTCCAACAGCTCTTCTCTGACGAAACTCCTCGGCCCCTCGAACTCCCTTGCCGCAAGCCCCAGCAGGATGAGTGAGCCGTCCAGGAGAGCGAGGGTCGGTCTCTCACACGGGATGTCCTCGGCGGTTCTCACCAGGGCGCGGAGCTCGGCTACGCTTCGCTTGACGCCGAGGAGCGCCCCTTCGAGCAGCTCCGCCCGGCCACCGAAGCCCAACACCAGGTCATCGCCAAAGAACAGGGAGGCCTCATTCTGCAGCAGGGCGTCGGGGCTCTCCCCGTAGTGAATGATGACGCTGCCGATGTTTATCAGCGAACACCTCACCGATGTGTGGCGGTCAACGTCAATGTGCGAGCCATCGGTGGCAACCACGGTGTACTCCGTGGGGAGAGGGGGCGCTTCATGGCAACGCGTCATCACCCCGGTCAACCCGGCAACGAGCCACGTGGTATTGCTGGCGGAGATCTTCTCTTTGAGCGAGTCAGCATCGACAGAGTGGAGGAGTCTGAGGGCATGCTCCAAACGCTCTACCCGCCCCCTTTCCTCCGCCTTCAGTTTTGCCGCCAGCCCTTCGATCTGGGCCGCCACTTGAGCCAGGTCCAGGGGCATTCACCGCCTCCTCGACGCATAGCGCTTGCCTGCGCGCTACGGTATGAAGTGCTACTCGCGGAACTCAGGTGGAGATTTCCAAAACGCCTGCCAGTCTTCCATGCCGACGCCCAGGTCGGAAAGGACCTTGCCTGGGACAGGGTAGGTGACCCCGGTATCTCTCTCTATCTTCTTTATGTGTCGGCACATGACGAAGGTCAGTGTCTTGACAAGCTCATAGCTCATGCGAACCCTGGCCACCGTATCGGGGACCTTCCCCGGGCCAGGCTCAGGAGGGCTTGCCTTGAAGTTGATCACCAGACCGTAGGGCCCGCCGCTGACCATGAATTGATCCGAGTAGAACTCAGGGGTCTCGCTCTGTTCAGCCATCTTACCCTCCTCGCCGCCAGCCAGGAGTATAGCATAGCATCTATTGCCGGGCAATGCACGATTGCCTGCCCAGGCTGTGTCTGATATCATTGCCCCATGGCAAGGAGGGACTGTGAGCGTAGGACTGGTCTATAGCCCCACGTATCTGGAGCACGACACCGGCCAGCACCCGGAGAACGCGGGGAGGCTGGTGAGCGTGATGAAGCTGCTGGAGGAGACCGAGGTGGTGGAGCGGACTGTCCCCCTCCCCCTTCGTGCCGCCACGACGGCTGAACTGGCCAGAGTCCATTCCGAAAGCTACATCTCTCACGTGGAGTCGCTGGCCAAGATTGGGGGCGGCTGGATCGATGGCGACACGGTAGTGTCGCCCGCCTCCTACGATGTGGCACTTCTTGCCGCCGGCGGACTCATAAACTCCGTGGATGCTGTGATGACGGGGCAGGTGGAAAGCGCCTTCGCCCTGGTCAGGCCGCCGGGGCACCATGCTACTCGTAACGCAGGCGCTGGATTCTGCCTGTTCAACAACATCGCTGTTGCCGCCAAGCACGCCATCGAGAGCCACGGGCTGGAGCGCGTCCTCGTCGCGGACTTCGACGTTCACCACGGCAACGGCACGCAGGACTCCTTCTACTATGATCCCCAGGTCCTGTATTTCTCCACTCACCAGTATCCCTTTTATCCCGGCACAGGTCGCATCGATGAGACCGGGGCAGGTGAAGGCGAGGGAACGACGGTCAACGTCCCTCTTCCAGCGTGGTGCGGCGATGAGGAGTGCCTGCGAGCGTTCGAGGAGATTCTCGTTCCGCTGGCGCGGCGCTTTCAGCCCCAGCTCATCCTGGTCTCGGCCGGCTACGACGGTCACTGGGGCGACCGCCTGGCATTGATGCAGGTGAGTGTCGCCGGCTATGGCCGCATGGCGCAGATACTGACCAGTCTCGCCCATGAGCTGTGCCACGGGCGGCTGGTCTTCACCCTCGAAGGGGGCTATCTCTATGAAGCGCTGGCCTCATCCGTGGGGGTGACCATAGACGTCCTGTCAGGGATTTCCGACATCGTCGACCCGCTGGGGAAGCCTTCCTCGATGAGGCAGGCGCCACCTGTCGACGCCATTCTCCAGGCCGTGAGGCAGATACACCGGTTGGGCTAGGGTAGGAAGCGCAGGAAGACCTGGTTGCCTAACAGCCTTCCCCGTTGAGTAAGCCGGATGGCACCGCCGTCATCCAGGAGCAGCCCCAGATCCACCAGTTCACTGACCTCTTCCGCGTAGACGATGTCAATATCCTTGTCGAAGCGACCGGCGAACGCGTCCCGGCTGACCCCGTCGCCCAGCCTGAGCCCCAGGATTACCGTCTCCGCCATCTCCAACGCCTCGTCGATGTCCTCCTGACCCTCAACCGCCGAGCCGGTCTCATCGATCTTCCGAACGTAGTCGATTGGGGAGAGGACGTTGTACCAGCGTCGACCCTCAACAGAGGAATGTGCTGCAGCGCCAAAGCCGAGGTAAGGGAGGTTCCTCCAATAGGTCAGGTTGTGGCGACATCTCTTCGTCGGCCTCGCCCAGTTGGATATCTCATAGTGCTCATAGGCAGCCAGTGCCTCCTCAGCCATCAGGAACATCTCCGCCGCCAAGTCGGGGTCCGCCTTGACCATCCTCCCCGACGCGATATCGGCGGACAGCGCGGTGCCCTCCTCCACACTCAGCGGGTAGAGGGACAGGTGATCAGGCTCCAGGCTGAGCGCCCTCTCCAGCGCCTGCCGCCACTGCTCCAACGTCTGACCGGGTACAGCATAGAGCAGGTCGATGTTCACGTTGTCGAAGGCAGTCCTCGCCAGCCCGTACGCCGCCTCGGCCTCCGCAGCGGAATGGCGGCGGCCCAGCCTCTTCAGCGCGGCATCATCCCAGCTCTGCACTCCCAGGCTCAGCCTGTTGATTCCCAGGGCCCGCAACTCCTCAAGGAAAGGTCGGTCGATGTCGCCCGGGTTGGCCTCGATGGTTATCTCCGCGTCACCGCACACGCCAAAGGAACGGGCGCAGGCCTGAAGAACGGCGTCGAGTTGTCCGCTGTCGAGGAGGGTCGGGGTTCCCCCTCCAAGGTAGACGGTATCAACAGGTTCCTGGCGAGCCCAGGAGCGCATCTCCTTGGTGAGCGCCTGCAGGTACTGTGGCGTCAGCCAGTCCAGGCCGCTGTAGGAATTGAAGCTGCAGTAGTGGCACCTGGAACGGCAAAAAGGGATATGAAAGTAGAGGCTCAGGCTCTCACGCACCCGTCGACCTCAGGCAGTCGCCCGGCGGGGCATCAGGCGTCTGAGCGGACGGAAGAACCCGCGGAACCCACTGCAGTCCCAAACGACAACCAACTGACTGGCGACGCACATCGAGCTGTATGTGCCTACAACGACGCCAAGCAGGAGGACGAGAACGAAGCTGTGGATGGTCGCACCGCCGAAAAGAAAGAGCGCCAGCAGGACGAACAGCGTGGTCAAGCTGGTGTTCAGAGAGCGGGGCAGGGTTTCGTTGATACTCCGGTTGACGATGCTTTCCAGCGTGTTCATGAACGCCTGGGCATCTCTCGTCTCGA
>CAYTKL010000019.1:0-18872 GCA_964438305.1 uncultured Dehalococcoidales bacterium
TGAGCTCGTCCGAGAGGTACCTGCCCTCCGCCACCCTTATCGGGTCGACCTCGCCTATGATGTCGGCAATGGTAGTGTCAGGAGTGGCCAGCTTCTCGCCATAGCGCTGCTCACGGCCAATCCAGGCTATCTCAACCCGGTCGCCTTGCTTGGCGACCTTCTGGCGGCACTCCTTGCAGATGGGGCTGTAGGGGTTGTCATTGATCTCGCAGCCGGCGATGGCCGGCACTTCCTCGTCGAGGAAACGAACAAGCGCGCGGATCATCCGAGTCTTGGCCTGCCCCCTCTCTCCCAGGAGGATCATGTCCTGCCCGGAGAGAATAGCATTCTCAACCTGGGGTATGACCGTGTCGTCAAACCCGATGATGCCGGGGAAAAGCTCTTCGCCGCTCGATATCATCCTGATGAGGTTCTTCCGCATCTCTTCCTTGACGGACAGCACCTCATGGCCGGCCTCTCTCAACTCGCGGATATTCCTCGGCCTCTTACCGTTCATCCACTCCTTCCCTTCCACCGGTTGCAGCAACGAGCCAGCATCCCTGGTCGGAGGCCGGCATGTCACCGGTCTCCTCATATGCTCCACCCCTGCACCCGGAACGGGTGAGCTTGTGGGAACAGGCGGCGCACTCGCCACGAAAAGCGTGGTGACCCTCGGCACCGGCTGCATAACGAGAAACGAGCGATGTCAGTGGAGCATTCATGAGGTTGTCTAGTTGCCCCCTTTGTCTTCCCTCTCCTCACCCTTCTCTTTGAGGAATCGCTCAATATCCTTGACGAGCTCGTCGGTACTGTAGTCCGGCAGCACTCCGTGACCACCCTCCTGTGCCGCCAGCCGGTCGTAGTACTCGATGAGCTCTTTCGCCTCATCACTGAAGGAACGCTTCAACTGGGCCATCTTCTCTTCCACTTCCCTGTCTGTCTCCTCGGCCCAGCCATCGATCTCCGTCAGGTCGACCTCCAAGCCGGTCATCTGCCGCAGCAGCTCGAGCACCGCTCTTGAAGACCTGGGATTCGCAACCTGCGTGGTATAGACCGGTATCTCCGCCAGCAGACATACGCCATCGATATTCCTGCGCTTGGCAACCCCGAGAAGGAGTCCGTTGAGGCCACTTATGCTGCCCTCTTTCAGCAGCTTGACATCGTGCTTCTTGAGCTCCTCGACCAGCTTGGGACTTGTCGCTGCGCCCAGCACCTTTGGTCTGTTGGTGTGATAGATGTGGGTGGGAGCGGCCGCGAAGGTGTACAAGCGCTTCACCCCGAACTTCTGCGCCACGTCCACAACGAGGTTGGCGAGCGCATACGACTTTATATGGGGTTGAGCTTCCGCCATGAACACGACCAGGTCGTTCGCCCCACCGCTCTGCGAATAGTAGAACTTGCCTTCCGGGACCCCGATATCACCCACAACGGAGTTGTCGACGAGAACCCCACCCAGGTCGAAGAACTCATCGGGCTCAATGCTGCCGAATTCACGCGCATCCAGTCTCTCCGTCAAGTACTTGGCGGCGACAATCGCCACGCCTCCCATACCGGGCCAGGCGGCTATCATCCAGGGCTCGGCGAGTGCAGGTTCCTCGTGAAGTCGTATCGCGTCCATAGCTTTGCCGGTTGCGCCATCCCTATTGTACCACTATACTCGAAGCAACTGCCAATCTGTGGCGACGAGTGGCTCAACACATGGAACAAGCCGGGGGTACTGCAACAGACACGGTCACGTTTCTGGGAACGGCTGGCGCCCGAGTCATGGTGGCAAGCCAGATCCTCGAGTCGGGCGGCCTCTGGTTCGACCTCGGTGGTACGGAGATACTCCTCGACCCCGGCCCCGGCACGCTGGTGCGGGCGGTCAGGAAGAAGCTCAAGCCGACCAAGCTTGCGGCCATCATCCTCACCCACCGGCACCTGGACCACTCGGCGGATGCCAACATCATGATCGAGGCGATGACCGAGGGAGGGCTGAGGAGGAGAGGCACGCTGTACGCACCCGCAGACGCGCTTGAGGAAGACCCCGTAGTCCTTCGCTACCTGCGCCCCTACCTGCAGCGCATCGAGGTACTCAAGGAGGGAGAGAGCTACAGTATTGGCGACGTCTCCTTCCACACACCGATAAGGCACCGTCATCCCGTAGAGACCTACGGCGTTGTCCTCAAGACTCCAAGGAACACCATCTCATGCCTGGTCGATACGCGGTTCTTCCGTGAGCTGTGTGACCACTATCAGGCGGACCTCCTCATACTCAACGTGGTGTTGATTGAGAGTGGCTGGCCCGTCGATCACCTCTCCGTGCTGGAGGCGGGAACGCTGATCAAGTGCCTGAAGCCCAGAGCAGCTATCCTGACTCACTTCGGCATGAGCATGTGGAGGGCGAAGCCGTGGGAGGTGGCCGACCGGCTGTCACAGCAGACCGGAATCGAGGTGATCGCAGCCAGAGATGGCATGACCTTCGACCTGGCGGAGCTGGGCCAGGACCGCGCCAGCGGCGGCACAGCCTGAGCCGTTTGGGCGATGGCGGCCTGAGGCGGCCGCTCGAACCGGCTTTCGGGCATTCGCGCCGACGCAGACCGCTGTGGCCCTGTCGGCACCACGGCTCACAGCATGGGGAAGTAGTTCATCCTGATGAAGGTGAAATTCCTTGCCACCATCTCCCTGCCCTCTATGATGCTGCCGAACTGGGTGCCGTGGCCGGCGAGAAGGTAGTCGATCTCCAGTTCGGAGAGCTTCTCGATGCTCTGTTTCAACTGCTTGCTGTCCCCTCCAGGTATGTCCGTCCTCCCAATGGCAGCGTAGAAGACCGCATCCCCGGTTATCAGAACCCCATTGTCGGGCCAGTGAATGCTTATGGACCCGGGACTGTGACCGGGCGTGTGCAGCACCTTGAGGTTCGTCTTGCATTCCTTTCCCAGGACCAGGTCGCCTTCTCTGAGGCAGATGTCGGGCTCGAATCCCATTTGCCGGCCCATTCTACCGGCCATCTCCCGGCGGAACCTGTCTTCATCCTCGTGCATGGCGATTAGCGCCTGTTCCACCTTGCCAGCTCCCACGTTTGCCCTGGTGCGCTGCACGAGATCCTGGCTCGCCGCGCAATGGTCGGGGTGGGCATGAGTTATCACTATCAGGCCGACCTCTTCAGGCTTGAGGCCGTCGCTCTCCATAGACATCAGCAAGTGATCAAAGCAGCGCTCCCCGACCTCATTCTCCACGTGCCCCGGGTCTATGAGGAGGTGGGGACGGCCCCCGTCCAGCACATTGGCGAAAACATAGGTGTTGCAGTTGTTGCCCCTGCCGGGCCAGATGTAGCAATAGAGACTGTCCACAAGCTTCAACGTGTCACCTCAACTGTCGTTATGCTCGGGCCCTTGCGTTGCCGCCCGTTCAGGAGAGAAGTATAATTGAGCGCGGACGGATTATCCACTCCGCAGCAGTGCCATCATGGGAGAGATGAAGAGCGCCTACGAGAGAGCCCTGGAACGAGCCGGCAGACTGGGCAGACTGTCGCCGGAGGAGATGAGGGAGAGGAAGATGGCGGAGTATGCCGCCATCGGCAGGGCGCTGGCCGAACGGTACCTGGAACACGGCTACACTCGAGTCCTCAACGAAGAACTGGGCAAATACGAGGGCAGCGACAGAGACGTGCTCGCTGACGCTGCTCTGTCGAGGCTGGCGGAGGCACTCAGTCTCGACGTCCCTGAGACGACGGAGAGGGCGCTACAGGGCATCAGCACCCTGAAGCCCAATGCGAGCATAGTGGAGACAGAGAGGCGGATGCGCTCCCTGCAAGCAGACTACGCCGATGCCCAGGAACAGGCCTATGAGCAAGCGAGAGAGGGCTTGAAGAGACGGGGCGCAGAGGCGCTCGATGAGCTGGGGATCACCGGCAGCGCCATCGGCGATACAAGGATTGGGGTCCGCGAGCTGCGCAGAGATGCGTCACAGGAGCTTCGGTCACGGTTTGAGCCGAGGCTGGGAGAGGTCAGGCAAGAATTGCTGGAGCGGGCGCGAGAGAGCTGACCCCGCCGCTGAAGCTGCTAGGCTCTGGCGAACACCTTTTCCGGCTGCCACAGAGCCTTGTCCGGGAGGAAGCGCAGCACCGCCAGGAAACGGCCGTCAACGGAGTAGGCGCGGCAGTATCCTCTATCCTCATCAACATCCAGAGCCAGCGGACGACCATGTCTGATGGCACGCTCCTCTTCTTCGCTCACAATAGCCGCTACCCAATGCTCGAGTACTGCGTCCAGTGGGTAGAGCAGGTCCTGCCAGTAGCCGTGCTCAAACGAGTTCTCAACCTCAGCGATGGTGAGACTGTCGTCGATGCTGAAAAGCCCGCTTCTCAAACGAAGGAGTCCCCTGACGTGGGCGCCACAACCGAGAGCCTGGCCCAGGTCATGGGCCAGGGCACGGATGTAGGTGCCCTTGCCGCAGTCCACAACGACGGTGCACGAAGGAGGCTCCCAATCCACCAGCTCCAGCCGGGAGATCTGAGCCTTTCTCGGCTCCCTCTCCACCTCCGTGCCGGAGCGAGCAAGCTCATATAGACGCTTCCCCTGGTGTTTGACCGCACTGTACATGGGGGGTATCTGAAGAATGGTGCCGACGAAGGATGGAAGCACCTGCTGCACCTGCTCCCGGGTAACGTGGGAGGAATCGAGCCTCTGGGTCACCTGGCCGTCAGCGTCGTACGTGTCGGTTGACACACCCAACTCGATCTCAGCCAGATAGGTCTTCTCGGCGTCCATAATGAACGGGATGACCCTTGTCGCCTGGCCCAGGCACACCGGCAGGACCCCCGCCGCCATCGGGTCAAGGGTACCGGCATGCCCCACGGGCCTTTGCCGGCTGAGTCCGCGCACGAGTCTGACAACCCCAAATGAGGTGATACCAGGGGGCTTGTTGATGTTGAGGATACCGTCAACACTCAAGATTCTCTTCGTTGACCTGCTTCATCAAATCGAGGATTTCTGCCCCTAGCTCCATGGAGTTGTCCAGATGGAAATCCAGATGAGGCATGCGGCGCAGAGAGAGGCGCACCTTCATCTCTCTGTAGAGGAAGCCAGAGGCGGAGGCCAATCCTTCCATCGCCCCCTTCTTCTCCTCGTCGCTCCCCATGATGCTCACGAAGATCTTGGAGTGCCTGAGGTCGGCCGAGGTGTCCACCCTGGTAATGGTCAGGAAGCAGCTAAGTCTTGGGTCCTTCACCTGACGGCGCAGAAGCTCGCTCAGCTCCTCCTGAATGAGGTCATTGACTCGTTCCGTGCGTCTGGTCACTGTTTTTCCTGTCTGTATACCTCGATGATGTCGCCGACCTCAAACTCGGTGAACCCCTCGACGCCCACCCCACACTCGAAGCCAGCGCTGACCTGCCTGACGTCGTCCTTGAAGCGTCTCAAACTTGAGACGGTAGACTCGTAGATCACCTCGCCACTCCGTAGCACTCTGGCCGTTGCTCCCCGAGTCAGCGTGCCATCGGTTACATACGCGCCAGCCACACTGCGTCCTCGGACGGAGAAGGTCGCTCGCACCTCGGCGTGGCCCTCGAGCACTTCCACCCATGTGGGCTCGAGCATGCCCGTCAGCAACTTCTCTACGTCGTCCACCAGGTTGTAGATGACCTCATAGCAACGGATGTCTATGCCCTCGGTGTCGGCGAGCTGCTTCGCTCCCGGCTCGGGAGCGGTATTGAATCCGAGAACGAGTCCTTTGGAGGCCAGAGCAAGAAGCACGTCGCCCTCAGTGATGCTTCCGCTGCCGGAATGGACAAGGCTGACCCTGACCTCACCCACACCAAGACCTCCGAGGGCGGCCGTTATCGGCTCAATGCTGCCCTGGACATCGGTCTTCAATATGAGATTGAGCTCCTTGATGCGACCTTCACGAATCTGAGCCGACAGCTCGCTTGCGCTCAGGGCCCCACTCGGCCTTGCGGACAGCTTCCTCTGCTCCTGGCGTCTCTGTGACACGCTGCGCGCTTCCGCCTCACTGGCGACCGCGTTCAGCGTGTCGCCGGCCTGAGGCACGGTCTCGAAGCCCAGAACCTCGACCGGCGTCGCCGGCCCCGCTTTCCTCACACGCTTCCCCTTCTCGTCGAACATCGCCTTCACCTTGCCCCAGGTGTCCCCTACAGTGAAAGCGTCGCCGACTCTCAGAGTGCCTGACTGAACAAGCACGGTTCCCAGCGACCCCTTGGTCTTGTCCAGCTTCGCCTCAATGACCGTACCGCCCGCGCGTCCCTCCGGGTTCGCCTGGAGCTCCTCAAGCTCGGCAACGATGAGCAGGTTCTCCAGAAGCTGCGCGATTCCTTCCTTCTTCTTCGCCGAAACGGATAGACAGACTACGTCTCCACCCCACTCCTCGCAGACCAGCCCCAGGTCGGCAAGCTGTTGCTTCACGCGCTGCGGGTTGGCATCCGGCTTGTCGACCTTATTGACGGCCACGACGATTGGAACACCGGCAGCCCGCGCGTGGTCTATGGCTTCTACGGTCTGGGGCATCACTCCGTCGTCGGCGGCGACGACCAGTATGGTGATATCTGTTACCCGAGCCCCCCGTGCCCGCATTGCGGTGAAGGCCTCGTGACCCGGGGTGTCGAGGAAGGTGATCTTCTTGCCATCGACCTCCACCTGGTACGCCCCGATATGTTGAGTGATCTCGCCCACCTCTGTGGCCGTCACTCTCGTCTCGCGTATGGCATCCAGAAGACTGGTCTTCCCATGGTCCACATGCCCCATTATGGTGACCACAGCAGGTCGCGGCTTCAGCAATCGACTGTCGATGTCTACAAGCTTCTCATCGCTCTTCGGCTTGCGGGCTGAGATTGCCTTCCTTTGCGCCGCAACGGGCTCGTAGCCGAAGTCCGAGGCTACAATGGCCGCCATGTCATAGTCGACAACCTCGTTGATGTTGGCCATGGTGCCATTCCTCATCAACTGCTTGATGACTTCCACCGGGGAGACGTCGAGAAGCTCAGCCAGTTGCTTCACGGTCGCAGAGGCGGGTAACTCGACGCGCAGTTCACTGACGGTTTCCTCCGGTTCCTCGGGGGCAGTTGCCACCTCCGCAACCGGTTCCGCCTTGTCCGTCTTCCGAGCTCTTGCACTCATCTAGCCCTCACTTGACTGGGGAAGTGTTTCGGCATACGAAGCCAGTCCTCTTCGGTACTCCGCCGCTACCTTTGTCTTCAGCGCACGGTCAAGCCGTTCTTTCCTAAGTGCTGCCTCCCAACAGCTCCTTTGTTTACATAAGTAGGTGCCACGCCCCGATTTCTTGCCGGTGGGGTCGACTTCCACCACACCGTCCGCGATACGCACCACACGGATGAGCTGCCGTTTTGGCTTCACCGTCCGGCAGCCAATGCAGGTACGCTGTGGAACATGCCTCGGTCTGGGACTCCTCTTCGCTTGAGATGCGCTGGGCATGTGTCCCCCACCTCACCACGTCTCTTCTTCATCGCCCTCGTCGACAACCACCCTGGCGGGCCGGCGGGCCTTTTTCGCCTTGGCCGGAGCTGCGGTTGTTTTCTCCTTCGCTGGCTCAACCTTTGCCTTGCCCTTCTTCGCCCTCCTCGGAGTCTTCCCTCGCCTCTGCGGCAGGATGTCCTCGGCGAAGCGTATGAGAGGAGCCGATTTCACCGGTTCCTCCACAGGTGCCGCTGCCTCTACCAGAACCGTCTCCTCCTCCGCCTCTTCCTCTTCCTCCTCTTCTTCCTCCTCCTCTCCGAATTCCAGCTCGAGCTCTTCAGCAACCTCCTTCGCTTCCTCCTCCACTTCCACAGCAAGCGGCTCAACGTATTCCTCGGCAACCTCAGCAACCGCCTCTTCAGGCTCTGCCGGCACGGCTTCCTCGACCACGGCTTCCTCAACCGGAGTGACGGCTTCGGCATGCAATGCTTCCTCAGCCAGAGCCGCTCTCTCCGCCTCGGCAACAGACGCACTCTTGATGTCAATCCGCCAGCCGCTGAGTTTGGCAGCCAGTCTGGCGTTCTGACCCTCCTTGCCTATAGCCAGGGAAAGCTGGCGGTCGGGAACGACAACACTCGCCGCCCTCTCCTCTTCATTGAGTTCCACGGTTGTCACCTGGGCCGGACTCAAGGCGTTGGCGATGAGCGTCGCCTGGTCGGGATGCCATTCGACAATGTCGATCTTCTCCCCATTAAGCTCATTGACAATGTTCTGGATCCTGATGCCGCGGAGTCCGACGCAGGAGCCCACCGCATCGACACCCTGCTGGCGCGCCGCCACGGCGATCTTGCTGCGATGTCCCGCTTCCCGGGCAATCGCTTTCAGCTCCACGACTCCACTATGTATCTCGGGAACCTCAAGCTCAAGAAGGCCGCGAAGCAGATTGGGATGCGTGCGCGATACAAGAATCTGGGGGCCGCGGCTGCTGCGATGCACCTCCACAACAGCAACCTTCAGCCGCTGTCCTACGCGATAGCGCTCACTTCGCACCTGCTCCGCATTGGGCAGAACGCCCTCAGTCCTTCCCAGGTCGAGGATAATCTGTCTCGGCTCCACCCGCTGCACAATGCCAGTGATAATCTGGCCTTCGCGATCGGAGAACTCCTCAAAGACCAGCTCCCGCTCCGCCTCGTGCAGGCGCTGCAGCACTACTTGCTTCGCGGTTTGCGCCGCGATCCGCCCGGCATTCCCCGGGGTCGCTTCGATCACAACGGTCCCACCCAGCTCCGCGTCCTTCTCCACCTTCTTCGCGTCCTCCAGCGTCATGTCGCTGCGCGGGTCCTCCACCTCCTCCACCACCCTCATCTCGGCCAAGACAGTTACTTTCCCAGTATTGGGATTGAGTTTCACTGCTATCTGTTGGTTCGGCGCGAAGCTGTCCTTCTTGAAGGCGGAAACCAGAGCCGCCTCCACCACATTCAACACTACCTCCAGAGGGAGCTTCTTCTCAGCAGCAAGCTGGGTGATCGCGAGCATGAATTCGCTCTTCATCTTGCCCGGACTCCTCTTCTTACCTCATACAACAAAAAAGTGGGTCCCGACGCCCACTTTAATCCAACTCACTTTGCGACAATCCACTATACCACAACTAAGTCGATGATGCAACCCCCTGCCCCCCAAGGCCGGTTCCTGCCTCTGCCGCCAAACGGCGCACTACAAGCCCGAAGACCCGAATAGAAAGGGGCAGAGACGTCGCCCCTGCCCCTTGGGGACATTGCCTTACACACGCTACACTTCGCGGAACTCGCCCTCGACAGTCCCTTCGTCTGAAGGTGGCGGTTGCTCCCCAGGAGGAGTCTCGGCCCCGGGCGGTGGTTGCTGCGCCTGGTACACGGAGGTGCCTACCTGTTGCATGACAGCCGACAACTCCTCGGTGGTGCGGCGCACCTCGTTCACGTCGCCGGATTGCAGGGCAGAGCGTACGCTGGCGATCTTGGCCTCGGCCTGCTGCTTCAGGTCCGCTGGCACCTTGTCGCCATGCTCGCGCAGTGTCTTCTCCGCCGTATAGGCCATGTTGTCGGCGGAGTTCTTGGCTTCAACCTCCTCCCGCCGCTTGCGGTCTTCGTCGGCATGAGCGTCGGCCTCTCGCTGCATCCGTTCCACCTCGTCCTTGGCCAGACCGCTGGAGGCGGTGATAACGATCTTCTGCTCCTTGCCCGTCCCCTTGTCCTGCGCCCTGACACTCACGATGCCGTTGGCATCGATGTCGAAGGTGACCTCGATCTGCGGCATACCCCTGGGCGCCGGAATGATGCCGTCAAGCATGAAGCGGCCCAGAGTCTTGTTGTCAGCAGCCATAGCGCGCTCCCCCTGAAGCACATGGATCTCGACGCTGGTCTGGCTGTCGGCAGCGGTGGAGAAGATCTGGCTCTTTGACGTGGGTATGGTGGTATTCCTCTGGATCAGAGAGGTCATCACTCCGCCAAGGGTCTCGATGCCCAGGGTCAACGGGGTCACATCCAGCAGCAGCACATCGCTGACCTCTCCCTTGAGCACGCCAGCCTGAATGGCGGCGCCGACAGCCACCACCTCATCGGGGTTGACTCCCTTGTGCGGTTCGCGGCCGAAGAGCTGCTTCACCTTCTCCTGCACCAGCGGCATACGCGTTTGCCCCCCGACAAGGATGACTTCATCGATCTGCGTTGCGGTCAGACCGGCATCCTCGAGTGCCTGCTTGCACGGACCCACGGTCTGCTCCACCAGGTCGCCTACAAGCTGTTCCAGCTTCGCCCGGGTAAGGGTGATGTTGAGGTGTTTCGGCCCGCTGGCGTCGGCAGTGATGAAGGGCAGGTTTATGTCCGTTTGAAGCACGGTCGACAGCTCGCACTTCGCCTTCTCGGCACCCTCCTTCAGCCGCTGCAGCGCCATGCGGTCCTCCCTCAGGTCGATCCCCTGGTCTCTCTTGAACTCATCGCACAGCCAGTTGGTGATCACCTGATCGAAGTCGTCGCCGCCAAGATGAGTGTCGCCGTTGGTGGACTTCACCTGAAAGGTACCCTCGCCCAACTCGAGGATGGAGATGTCGAAGGTGCCGCCGCCAAGGTCGAAGACGGCGATGGTCTCGTCCTTCTTCTTGTCCAGGCCATAGGCCAGTGACGCGGCGGTAGGCTCATTGATGATCCTGAGTACCTCGAGCCCGGCGATCTTGCCGGCATCCTTCGTTGCCTGGCGCTGGCTATCGTTGAAATAGGCGGGCACGGTGATCACAGCCTGAGTCACCGTGTCTCCAAGGTACGCCTCAGCATCCATCTTGATCTTCTGCAGGATCATGGCCGAGATCTCAGGCGGGCTGTACTCCTTGTTCCCCATGGCTACCCAGGCATCCCCATTGGAGGCTTCCGTTATCTTGTAGGGCAGAAGCTTCCTGTCATACTCGACCGACTGCTCCTTGAACTTCCTGCCCATGAGACGCTTGATGCTGAATACGGTGTTGTCCGGATTGGTGATTGCCTGGCGCTTAGCCACCTGCCCGGTCAAACGTTCGCCGTTCTTGGCCACCGCCACCACGGATGGCGTAGTGCGCCCCCCTTCGGCATTGGGGATGACCGTCGGTTCGCCCGCCTCCATGACGGCGGCACAGCTATTCGTCGTCCCCAGGTCAATCCCTATTACCTTGGCCATTGTCCCCCTCCTGCAGTTCTTCCTCAGTGCCTTCTTCTTCGCCTCTGCCCACCATTACCCTGGTGGGACGAAGCACCCGGTCGTGCAACCTGTAGCCCTTCTGTATCTCCTCAACGACCATTCCCTCGTCGCCTTCACCGAATAGCATAGCCTCATGGAAGTGAGGGTCGAAAGGCTCACCGAGCGCCTCAATCTCGCTAACACCCTGCTCCTCCAGAACAGCCTTGAACTTGCGATAGATGAGAGTGATGCCATCAAGCCAACCATCCTGGGCAAGGCCGTCCGGAACGCTGTCCAGAGCCCGCTCCAGGTCATCGAGCACCGGAAGCAGGCCCAGAATGAGCGCGGCGTTGCCAAAGCTGACCGCCTCGCTCCTCTCCTGCTCAGTCCGCCTCTTGTAGTTTATGAAATCCGCTTGCGCCCTCTGCCAGTTGGCAAGATAGCCCTCAGCCCTTGCCCTCTCCTCATCAAGCGCCTGCTTCAGGGATTCAACGTCCTCCCCCACTGGTTCCTGTCCCCCTGGCACTTCCGCAAGCTCAGCTTCCGCTGGATGCTCGCCTTCAAAGGAGGCGTCCTTACTGTTCAATGCATCAACCCCCTGCAGCCTCTGACCCACGGACGCAACAGCGTCGGTCGTCGGCCGGCCTACTGTCCCCCATACAACTGAGCGACAAGCTCGCTCATGAGGGAACCCACGTAGCGTACCCTGGAAACGGCCCTATCATAAGGCATACGGGTCGGACCCAACACCCCCAGGGCGCCGCTTGCCTCGCCGGGGATGCCGTATCGGGCGAGCACCACACTGCAATCCCGCATGATATCTTCCTTGTTCTCCGACCCGATGATTACCTGAACGCCCTCCTCAGTCACCGCCTCCGGCAACACTGTGGCGAATCTCCCGGGCTGCAGCAGGTCCATCAGGCCCAACATGCGGTCGTTGCTGGAGAACTCGGGTTGGCTGACGATGTAGCGCACTCCGGCGATGCACGGTTCCCCGTACCTCTGTGCATCCTCCTTCTCCATCTGTTGCACCACAGCCTTCCTCACCTGTTCCTCCAAGCCGGTGTACTGGCAGTCAATGGCAAGGATCTCCGACCTGCCCAGACCGCCGAACAGGCCGTTGAGCCTGTTGGAGATCGCGTTGAGGTCCTCCTGTGACATCACATGGTCGAAGGCAATAAGCTGCTGCTTCAGCCTGGTTCCCCGCAGAATCAGCACCAGCAAGGCAAGCAGGTCCTGCACGGCCACCAGCTCCAGATGCTTGAATCGGGTCTGCGCGGACTTGGGGAAGGTGGCAATAGCCACACTACTGAGCAAACGAGCAAGCAGCGCGGCGGCAAGGCGATTCCACTCCTCGAACTCTCGCTCGACGAGAAGGAAGAGATGAGACATCATCCGCCGCTCGGCCAGCGGCACCTCCTCCTCATTCATCAAGGACTCGACGTAGTACCGGTACCCCTTGTCCGAGGGAACGCCACCGCCCGAGATGTGACGCCGCGTGATATAGCCCTCCTCCTCGAGCACTGCCATTTCATTCCGAACGGTTGCCGAGCTGACTCCAAGCCCGTACTTCCGCGCAATCGTTTCCGAGGCCACCGGGCTCGCCGTCATCGTGTATTCCCCCACGATAAGCCCGAGAATCCTCTCTCTCCGCTGCCTGTGCACGCCTGCCCTCCTCAGTTAGCACTCTCCCAAGCCGAGTGCTAACTGTACTAATCTATCACCCCGCCGTCGCCGCTGTCAAGAGGTGTGGCCCGGTGAACGCTGGCACGTTTCAGTCGCAGTCGCCGCGACCCTGTGCGGCGGCGCTTCCCCCTCCCTCCCAGGGTGAGGGCCAGGGTGAAGCGACAGGGGCTTGACCGTCCGGCCCTCCCCTTGCTATACTCTGCAAAGCCGGTACAAGGAAGTCAGAAGGGAGGCATGGAATGCAAGGAAGAACCCTCACCATGATGGATGCGCTGTTTCCCAGAGCAACGCTCTTGCGGGACATTCTCCTCGTTGTCAGCTTCGGCATCGTCACCGCTCTGTCTGCTCAGGCGGCCTTCTACATCGGTCTGGTGCCCATTTCGGGACAGACCTTCGTCGTTGTGCTTGCCGGAGCCTTGCTGGGCAGCAAGCGTGGCGCACTCAGCCAGCTTACCTACCTGAGCGCTGGAGCCCTGGGAGCTCCCGTCTTCGCCGGCTGGCACGGAGGGGTAGCCCACCTGATGGGTCCCACCGGCGGCTATCTCTTCGGTTTCGTGGCTGCCGCCTTTGTGGTTGGCTTCCTCGCCGAGCGAGGTTGGGACCGTCGCATCTGGACCGCGGCTCTGGCCATGCTCGTGGGGAACATCGTAATCTATGCCTTCGGTCTGGCTTGGCTTTCCCATTTCGTTCCGTCAGGATCAGTGCTCGGCGTGGGGCTGTACCCGTTCATCCCCGGCGACGCAGCCAAGACCGTCCTGGCCGCCGGTTTGCTGCCCTCCGGGTGGGCATTGCTGAACAGGTTCAGAACGTAGCAGCCTCCAGCCGAAACCCAAGGGGGTAAGCGCTATCGAAATCACCTGGTTGGGGCATTCTTGCTTCCGCATCAAGGGAAAGGATGCCACTATTGTCACCGATCCCTATGACGATAGCATAGGCTATTCGCTGGGGAACCCGACGGCGGACGTTGTGACATCCAGCCATTCCCACCCCGGGCACAGCTTCACGTCAGGCGTGGACGAGGTGTCCAAGGTCATTCGCGGCCCCGGGGAGTACGAGGTGTCGGGCGTTGTCATCACCGGCCTCAGCACCTTTCACGACGCTGAGGAAGGGATGCGGCGGGGGAAGAACACCGTCTACCTCATGGAGATAGACGAGATCATGTTGTGCCACCTCGGCGACCTGGGACATCCCCTTTCGTCAGCGCAGGTTGAGGAACTCAGTGGGGTCGATGTTCTGCTGGTGCCGGTCGGCGGGGTCTCCACTATCGACTCCGCCGTTGCCGCAGAGACGGTGAGACAACTCGAGCCGAAGCTGGTGATCCCCATGCACTTCCAGACCGAAGTGCTGCGTTTCAAGCTAGACCCGGTGGACGGCTTCCTCAAGGAGATGGGAGCGAAATCGGACTTGGCCCCCCAATCAAGGCTCTCAGCAACCAAGACGAACCTTCCCGAGGAAACCCACCTGGTGCTTCTGGACTACCGCGCCTAGCCCTTCTGTGTCACGCTCGTCCGACCCAGCGATGGGAACCCAGCGTCACACCACCACTCACCTCTTTCGGTCATTGCGAGGAGCGTCAGCGACGAAGCAATCTCAAGAGAGAAGCAGATCAAAGCTGGCTCAAGGCAGAAGAAGGTCGACCTGACCAACACACTCAACAGCGGGTGGCGCGACTTATGCGACCAACTGTAAGGCCCCGCCGTCTTCTACACCCTCATCCGAACCCTGGGCCTCGGAGACCAGTCGCGCTGCTTCCCGCAAATGCCCGATGTCGCCTTGCCCTTACCCGACCTCTGAGATTGCTTCGCTCCTGCTTCGCCTTCGCTCGCAATGACAGGAAGGGGCGTTGCTTGCCCTCTCCTCGCCAGTCTCCGCAGGTCGCCTGAGGCGACACCGACTCGCCTCTGGCGAGAGTCGGGTCTACGAGCGCCAGGCGAGAGGCGACCTGGCCAACAGGCGCTCCCTACGCTCGCGGAAGGGAGCCAAAGGGACGGGGTCTCAAGCATCTACACCGGCTTTCGCATGACCACAATGAGTCCAACTACGACGATGACCAGGGCGGCTCCCACTCCGACGACCACCCACACCCATATCGGCGCTCCGGCCGCCGCCACCGGCCCGGTGGTGAACACTCCAGTAGCGCTCCAGTCGCTCTCCGTGCTATCGCTGAGGCCCCTCACCTGCCAGTAGTACGTGGTGTTCTTCTCCAGGTCTTCGTCCGGCTGGTATGCCGTGGCATCGACGGTCGTGTCTATCACCACATCAGTGAAGGCGTTATCCCGCGCAACCTGGATCTGGTACGTAGGCATCGCGGCAAACGCGCTCCAGCTAAAGGTCGGTCGCAAAGCAACAGCCGTGGCACCGGGAGCGGGGCTGCGAAGGACGGGAGCAGTCGCAACACTGGTGCTGGTACTGGCCACGGTGATGAAAGTGTACGTATGCGACCACGCGCTGTGTTCCGGATCGACCACCCGCACCCGCCAGAAGTACTTGAAGGCGTTCTCCAGGCCAGCCACCTGGGCGAAGGTCTCGGTGGTCACGCCCTGATCGACCAGTGGAGCAGTGAAGCCGCTGCTATCGTCTACCTGCCACTCGTAGGTCAGCGTGGCGGTGCTCTCCGCCGCTTCCCACAGGAGCTGGACGTTCACCTTCTCCTCGTCGCCCACCAGGTCGCCCACGTCGGTCGCGCCGTCGGCGGGCTCCAGGAGCACCACGCCCAATTGTGACAGGGTGTCCTCGTACGCAACGAGGCCAAGGTCGTAGTCGGCAAGTTCACTTCCGATGAGGTCGAGCTGGAACAGGATGGAAAACAGGTGGTTGGTGCCGGGCACAGCTCGCAGCAGCCACAACCCACAGTAGGGGGAACGGGGAAGACCCAGGGTCAACGCGGTCCACGATACGTCGCCGGCATACTCCTCGGTGCCATCCAGCGTGCGCAGCGCACCGCCCAGCCCGAAACTCGCGCGGAACTCCGCTGCGCTGCCGCAGTCATCCGGGTCAGCCCACTGGAGGACGGCGAACGGAAGGTAGATAGTGCCGTCATCACCGCATTCGAGGTCGGTCAAAGCCCAGTATCTCCACTGTCCTGACACAGCGTCGGGCAGATACGGCTCGATATCGTCGAGGCCATAGATTTGCTCCCAGAAGCTGTCAGAGGGGTTGCCCAGGTCCACCTCAGTGCGATAGACGCCAGCCTCGCCGCGTTCGCTCAAAGCTGCGGGAAGGGGACACCCACAGCAGTGCCGCGCGAGGAAGCCACTGCATCCGGCATACACCCAACGATTCGCTGTGTCGCCGTTCCCGCCCCATCCCGAGTCGAAGTTGACCACTACCTTGCTCGGCAGGCCGTAGATGTCATCGATGATATCGCGGCCAATCTGGACGAATTGCTCTTCAGCGCCGTCCTGGGATATCCATACCTGGGCGGCGGTTGCCGCGGTGTTCCACAGCCCCACCACCACCACCCTGTCGGTGCCTTCACCACCCGTCTCGCTGTAGACCGGGGACACACTGAGGTCGGTCACAATGCCGGTGGCCGTATCCACCCCGTCGGTCCAGCTATTGCCCCGGTTGGTGGTCTTGAAGACGTAGCCCGCGGTGTCGCCCACGATCACCTTGCTGTCGTCGATAACCGTCCAGCCGGTGTCACTGACGGTAGCGACAGCCGGCATAGCCGAGGTGAGAGTCCACGTATCTCCCCGGTCAGGGGAATACCACAACCGGTCGCGCGAATCCACGCTGGCCATCATGAACATCACATTGCTGCTCTCGAAACCAGGATCGACGCGCGGCACGAAGGTGCTGTCGAACCCCACCAGGCCGCCGCGAATGTCGGAAAGGTCCAGCAGTTCGGCGGAGACGGTAGCCGGCAGGCCCTCGAGCGGCGACCCTACGTCGGGCAACATCATGTTCTCATAGGCAATGCGCTCCCACACAACCGCGCCGTTTGGCCCGCCGGGGGCGTGCCGCCATAAACTGAGGCCGCTGGCATAGTCGTACGGCTGGCCAGTCATGGTGCCCCCGCTGACGCCGCCACCGCTGAAGGAGCCTGAGAAGAGCGCATTCAGATTGCAACTGCCTGTGGCGGAGTAGCATTCGCCAATCGGGTCGCCACAGCAGACCTCGGCCGTCAACGTCGCTCCGACCTCGCCCTCAAGCGTCCCCGTGGCGTGGCAGAAGACACCACCGGCCTCGTATGCCGCCCACAGCCGGCCTTTCACGTTGCCGCCAGCATCGATGGCGCCGAGCCAGCGACCGCTGAAGCTATAGCCGAAGCCGTCCTCCACCGTGAAAGCGATGTCGCCCAGCACCAGCATGTCCTCAAAGCCACGACTCCACGTCGTCATGTACAGTGTATCGTCGCCAGGTGAGCCGCTGGCATAGGCTGGAGAAACCTCTTCATACACAATCGCGGCGAAGTTGGTCCAACCGAGCACGTCCGTGGTGCTCACTATGGAGTCAATGAGGCCCACGCCATTCCACACCCATTTGCCCTCGGCATTGACGATACCCCTGGAGACACCGCTGGGGCTCATACCCCAGTTCTCTCCGGTGGCCACATAGTGCTCCGTACCGTCGCTCACCACATAGACGCCTCCCCACACCATGCCGGACGCCGGGTCAATGCCCAGCCCGGCTCCACCCGAAGGCGGCTTCAGCGCCGGCTCCCACTTGGGGGAGAAGGTGGCGCTGCTGCCGACAAACACCTGCGCCTGCCCGCCGCCGGCGGCGGGCGCCACGCCGACCAGTATGGTGGCGTCGGAGGCCAGACTACCATAGACATCCAGGCTGTAGACCGGCGAGAGGCCCAGGCCGAGGGCAGTCGGCGACGAGGGGCCCGTTGCCGGGGCCACAGTCTTCACCCGGTAGACATCGTCAGCGCCGCTGCCGGTGAGGGCTACCACGCACTGGGGACTCCCGTTGATGTCGAAGTCATCGAAGAAGGCGAGCCGCGCGTAGCTGGAGGCATTCCCCGGGGCCAGGGCGGCATCCATGTACTCGATGCCCCAGGTCCCGGCAAGGCCATCGTAAACGCTCACCACGGTTGTGAAGCCACTGGGCCCGGTCCATGATGGGGAGATGATACACGGGTCGTAGTTGGCCACCGCATAGATGATTCGGTCGTCACCGTAGTTCGGTGAGAAGGCAACCTCCAGCACTCCCTCGGCGCCGGTGTCCCAGGCGGCGGCTATTCGATTGCCTATCTCCATATCGCGCCAGCCACCTGTGCCGCCGACGTTCCAGGCGTAGACTCCGTCGAGGCCGCCACGGTCAGTGCCGACCACCACCACCTGTTTACCAGGCGAAGCGGCGGCGCTGACCACATCGAGGGAGGTGATAGTGCCACCGGGAATCCCGTCCTCGGGGTTGCCCACCACGCCGGGACAGACACTGGACATGCGGCTGAAGCTGCGCCCGCCGTCGGTCGAGTGGTACAGATAGGTGGGAGTAGCGAAGTACACCGCGCCGGGATGGCCATAGCCGGGGACAGGCACTATGTCCACTACCGGGCCGGGGTCATCCTCCGGCAGCTCCCAGCCGGACTTCCACGTATAGCCGCCATCGATGGAGTAGAACACCGCGGCGAAGACCGACCCCCGCGGGCTTCCCCAGCGGTTGAACGTCTGGTCATACACCACGGCAAACAGGGTGCCATCGCCGGCGAGGGCGATCGGCCCTACATCGGTGCCGGGGAATAGCTGGTACCCGGCCTCGCTGGGCAAGGTGAATGCCGACCATCTGTCGACTCCGGGGTCGGCGCCAACCTGCACGGGTGAGAAGGCACTCCAACCGGCGGCGAGTACCGCCAGTGCCATTGCCAACACACACACTTTCAACATGACCGTCCTTGTCGCTTTCACGTCACTCCCTCCAACCGCCCTGGTGCAGCGGTTTCCCACTGCTGGTTCTTAATCATTATATCATGATTGCAGTGGTACGCTCCCCCACGGCAGGTGTTCGCAGAGCACGACGCAGCGTGGAATACGCACGGAGAAAGGAAGAGCCCCCCGATTACCTCGGGGGGCTCTCATCTCAAGCCTGTCTACTCTGGCATTAGCTCCGGATAGCTATGCCGGCCGCCTCGTCCTCACGATCAGTACGATTACCACGATCGCCAGG
>CAYTKL010000020.1:0-18146 GCA_964438305.1 uncultured Dehalococcoidales bacterium
TCAGTCTGGATACCGATATCCCTTCCCCCTCACCCCGCGCCATGGCGGACAGTGAGCAACTGGAATACGTGCTGCTCAATCTGCTCCACAACGCCATCAAGTTCACTACTCATGGCGGGCGCATCCTCCTCACAGCCACGGCCACCAAGGACGCGATACTCATCTCCATCGCCGATACCGGGGTCGGCGTCTCACCAGACGACATCCCGCGTATCTTCGAACGCTTCTACAAAGCGGACCGCGCCAGAGCCGGAGGCGGTACGGGCCTGGGTCTGGCTATCGCCAAGCACATCGTTCAGGCCCACGGCGGCCAGATTTGGGCGGAGAGCGTGGAGGGCAAAGGCTCCACCTTCACCTTTACCCTCCCCACGGCGACATAGGTAGCTCCAGGTCCTTAACGAAACCTTTACCCAGGTCTAACCCACCCTTAAACACGAAGGTGAGCCCTTCCTGCTATGCTTGGAGCAGTAGGGTGGCCCAGCCGCACACAACAATGGGAAGTTGAAGGGAGGTGAGGCATGGAAGCCCCAGTACTAGCTTTGATTGCCCACGATTCGAAGAAGGACGATATAGTCCGCCTGGCCAGTGCCCATCGTGCCCAGTTGACGCAGTTGCCGCTGGTGGCCACCGGCGGTACCGGCAAGCTCATTGAGGCGAGGACCGGGCTGCGCGTAACCCTGATGCGAAGTGGCCCTCATGGTGGCGACCAGCAGATCGGGGGGCTGGTAGCCGGCGGCAGGGTGAAGGCGGTAGTCTTTCTGCGTGACCCCTTGATGGCTCAACCGCACGAGCCGGACATCACGGCACTGCTTCGGGTGTGTGACGTCCACAACGTTCCGGTAGCCACCAACATGGCCACAGCCGAGGCCCTTCTTCAGTGGCTGCTCGACATCAGGGCACCTCGAGACGGTGACCACGGTGCCGCGCTGTTCGCCAACTGCGGGTGACCTCGGTACGCGCGAGGCGCGTGCGCGCTGGGCATTTGGCACGAGTAACCGTACAACAGGAGGAGACATGACAATGAAATCCAGGAAGAGTTGGCTGCTTCTCACT
Organism: uncultured Dehalococcoidales bacterium; assembly: GCA_964438305.1. GTDB lineage: Bacteria > Chloroflexota > Dehalococcoidia > E44-bin15 > E44-bin15 > CAYTKL01. The sequence continues at coordinate 1,054 of CAYTKL010000020.1, forward strand.
CTTGCAGGCCTGCTCGCAGCAGCACTCCTCGTAGCCGGCTGCGGCGATTCGGGCAGCACGACGGACAACGACCTTTCAGGCTCCATCAAGATCACCGGCTCCAACACGGTCACGCCGCTGACGGCGGTGTGGGCCGAGGACTTCATGGCAATGCACCCCCGGGTGAACATCGCCGTCAGCGGTCCCGGTTCGTGGGTGGGCATCGCCTCGCACATCAACGGGACCACCGACATCTGCCAGGCTTCCCGGAAGATCAAGTCAACGGAGATAGCCCAGGCTCAGGCAAACGGGGTGGACCCGTACGAGATTCAGGTTGCCACCGATGCTCTCTCCGTGGTGGTGCACCCGTCCAACCCGGTATCCGAACTGACGATAGCACAGCTCTCCGCCATCTACACCAGCCAGATAACCAACTGGAACGAGGTCGGCGGCAACAACGCCGCTATCGTCGCCATCGCCCGCGACACCAACTCAGGGACCCACGTCTTCTTCAAGGAGCACGTGATCCAGATGAAGGGCCTGCCACAGGAGGATACCAGCCTTGAGTACGGGCCCTCCGTTTTGCTCCTGCCGTCCACCTCGGAAGGCGTGGGGGAAGTGGCGGCGAATCCCAACGCCATCTTCTACCCCGGGCTGGGATACGTTACCGACGAGGTGAAGGCGCTGGGTATCAAGCAGACGCCGGAAGACCCTGCGGTGGAACCGAGTGTGGACACCGCCCTGGACGGGACCTACCCCATTGCCCGACCGCTGCTGTACTATACCAACGGAGAGCCTGCAGGCGTGAGGAAGGCCTTCATCGACTACTGCCTCTCCGATGCAGGCCAGGAGAAGGTCACCGATGTGGGCTACGTCCCCCTGCGGTAACCTTATGCAGTAGAACCGGACATCGGCCCGGAGAGTATAGGCGAGAAGGGACAGAACACGCATGGTGCAGCGAGGAGCTTCAACCACCGCCGCCGGCGCTCTCGACCGGAGCCTGAGGCGGCGGTGGCGCTGGCGCGAGAGGTTCATCGAGGCCTGGATCCTGATGGCGGGCGTGCTCGCCATCGTGGTCCTGCTTGGCATCGTCATCCTCCTGCTGAAGGAGGGCTTGCCTGTCTTCGCCTACACCCCTCCCTGGGAGTTCCTGTTCGGCACCAAATGGTATCCTGTCTCCGAGCCGCCGACCTTCGGCATAGCGCCCTTCTTCGTAGCCACGCTGTGGGTCACTGTGGTGGCGACCGCAATCGCCGTTCCGGTGGGGGTCGCCTGCGCCGCTTACCTCTCCGAGGTGGCACCCTCCATGCTGAGAGAAACACTCAAGCCCATCATCGAGATGCTGGCGGGAATCCCATCCGTGGTCATGGGATTCATCGGCCTTCTCCTGCTCTCACCGCTGGTACAGAGCATATTCAACCTGAACACGGGACTGTGCGGCCTCACCGCCGGCATCATGCTGTCGTTGATGAGCCTGCCGATCATAGTGAGCGTATCCGAGGACGCCCTCAGGGCGGTCCCCGACGAGTTCAGAGAGGCGTCCTATGCGCTGGGGGCCACCAAGTGGGAGACCATCAGGCACGTTTGTATCCCGGCGGCCCTCTCCGGCATCGCCGCTGCCGTCATGCTCGGGGTAGGGCGCGCCATCGGTGAGACCATGACGGTGCTCATGGTCGCCGGCGGCGCTCTGGCCGTACCTGTCTCGCCGACGCAGCCGATGATGCCAATGACCGCCGCCGTCGCCTCGGGCATCGGCAATGCCGTCCGCGGCGGGCTGCAGTATCAAGCGCTATTCGCCATCGGTCTCATCCTCTTCATCATGACGCTGTCGGTCAATCTGGTCGCCGACAGGGTGCTTGAGAGACAGAAACGAAGGTTTGGCAGCGGAGCGGGGAGATGAACAGAGGAAGCGTGAAGCCACGCCAGCTATCGCAGCGCGCCGCCTTCGCGCTGCTTATCCTCGCCACAGTTGTCGTTGTGGCCTCCGTCCTCTATATCATCCTTCAGATAGTCACCAGTGGCGCGGGCGCCATCAGCCTTGAGTTCCTGACCCAACCTCCCTCGCAGGCCGGCAAGGCCGGCGGTATTCTCCCTGCCATAGTCGGCACTCTCTACCTGATGCTGGGCACCCTTCTCTTTGCCCTTCCCATCGGCGTCCTGGCGGCAATCTACCTCACCGAGTACTCTCGCGAAAACTGGCTGACAAGGATGATCAATCTCGCTATCATGAATCTGGCCGGCGTGCCCAGCATCGTCTACGGGCTGTTCGGCCTGGGCATCTTCGTGCTGGCCATGAAGCTCGGCATGTCACTGCTCTCAGCCAGCCTGACCCTGGCCTGCCAGGCGCTGGCAATGACCATCACCGCATCGCGGGAGGCGATACTCGCCGTGCCCCGGGAGCATAGAGAGGGCAGCCTCGCTATTGGAGCGACCAGATGGCAGACCACGAGACACGTGGTCCTGCCCCAGGCGCTTCCCGGCATAATCACCGGGGCCGTACTGGCGATGAGCCGCGCCGCCGGTGAGACGGCTCCGATACTGGTGGTCGGCGCTGCCTTCCTCCTTCCCGGGCTCCCGCAGTCCCCCTTCGACCAGTTCATGGCTCTGCCCTATCACCTGTACACAGTAGCTGCTCATGTCCCGGGCATGCCCAGAAGCACCATGTGGGGCGTCGCCCTGGTCCTGCTGGTGGTGGTCCTGTTCTTCAATGTGCTCGCCACCGTTATCAGACTGCGGGCCCGCCGACGGAGGTACGGTTAATGGACACGAACCAGAGCTCATCCGATGCGAAGACAGCCGGCATCGACACGCCCAAGCTCAAAACGGAAGGGGTGAACCTGTACTACGGAGACTTCCAGGCGCTGCGCAACATCACGCTCGATGTGCCGCAGCTTGCCATCACGGCGGTCATCGGGCCGTCGGGGTGCGGGAAGTCCTCCTTTCTCCGCCTCTTCAATCGGATGAACGACCTCATACCCGGAGCGAGGGTAGAGGGCCGGGTGGAGCTTGATGGCATTCCCATCTACGAGGATTCCATCGATGTTGTCGAACTGCGCAAAAGGGTGGGAATGGTGTTCCAGAAGCCCAATCCCTTCCCCATGTCGGTGTTCGACAACGTAGCCTTCGGCCCGAGGCGGCATGGGAAAAGACACCGCAGCGAGCTTGAGGAGATAGTCGAGACCAGCCTTCGTCTGGCGGCGCTGTGGGATGAGGTGAGCGACAAGCTGCACCAATCGGCGCTTGCTTTGTCCGGCGGGCAGCAGCAGCGGCTGTGCATCGCTCGAGTGCTGGCGGTAGAGTCTGAGGTCATTCTGATGGATGAACCGTGCAGCGCTCTCGATCCCGTTTCCACTCTCAAGATCGAGGACCTGATGCGGAGCCTCACGGAGAGCTACACCATCGTCATCGTCACCCACAACATGCAGCAGGCAGCCCGCGTATCCGATATGGCCGCCTTTCTGATGATGGAAGATGACAGGGCCGGAGCGCTGGTCGAATACGGCCCCACCTCACAGCTCTTCACCAATCCCAAGGACAAACGCACCGAGGACTACATAACCGGCCGATTTGGATAGAGGCCGGCGGAGGTAGAAGTCATGGAGATACGAACAGCTTTCCACAGACGCCTGAAGGAGATCCAGGACGACGTGCTCGCTATGGGCAACATGGTGGAGAAGGCCATCAGCCGCTCCATTGAAGCCCTGAAGAAGAGAGACCTCGCCATGGCACAGCAGATTATCGCCGATGACCTCAAGATAAACGAGAGGAGATTCGCCATAGAGGAGAAGTGTATCCATCTCATCGCCACCCAGCAGCCGATGGCCAGCGACCTTCGGACAATAGTCTCCGTGCTCTTCGTCGCCTCCGAGCTGGAGCGCATCGGTGACCACGCCGAGGGCATCGCCAAGATCGTGGTGATGATCGGAGATGAGCCGCCACTCAAGCCGCTCATCGACATCCCGCGCATGGCCGAGAAGACGAACGATATGCTGCGCCGCAGTCTTCGGGCCTTCGTCAACCGCGATGCCGAGTGTGCCAAGCGGCTTGTCGTCGAGGATGATGAGGTCGACGCCCTCTACGACCAGGTTTTTCGTGAGCTCCTTACCTTCATGGCGGAAGACCCCAGGACCATTACCAGGGCCACGCGTCTCCTGTGGGTGGCCCACAACCTGGAGCGCAGCGCCGACCGCGTCACCAACATCTGCGAGCGCACCGCCTTCATCGTAACCGGCAAGATGGAGGAGATAGGGGCATCCAAGTACTAGCGGCGGAATGAATGTGCCGGCGGGGAGACCACCTTGTGACCGACAGCCCTTCGTGGCAATCCCCCGTGCCGTTCGTGGTCAGCCTGTCGGACCTCGTCACAGGCGAGTCGCCTTCGGACACATGAAAGGCCACCTGGCTGACACGACAAATGTTGTTCGTGTAGGGGCGTTCAATTGAACGCCCCTACAGCGCCGTGCTATGTGTTCAGGGCAAACGGAAGAGGTGTGCTCCAAATCACCTCCTTGCGCCTGTGGTCGCCCCAGTCGTGGGGCAATGGTGCCTGATGAATCAGGCAACTACGTTTTTGGCGGGGCGGAGTCCAGGCGGCCCCCCGGAGGTACGGCCCAGCGCGGGTAGCCCCACCACCATGTCATTCTGAGGAGTGAAGCGACGAAGAATCTCCCCCACCAGGATTCTTCGCTGCGCTCAGAATGACAGGCAGTAGGCAACTCGTGCCTTCATCGGGTTTGCCCTTCGACAAGCCTGTCCTGAGTCTATCGAAGGGCTCAGCGCGAACGGTATGAATCCCGCCCTCGCGGGAGACGCGGGGCTGCTACTTCTGGCCCAGCCACGCCACCACCTCCCGGGGCAGATGGCGCGCCGGCCCGCTCTTCACCGTGCATGGCGGGAGCGACCCGATGAAGGCGACGCCGTATGACTTCGCCTTGATTCTCCGGTCGAGCACCACCATGACGCCCCGGTCGCTGCGGCTGCGGATGAGCCGCCCAAACCCCTGTTTGAACCTGAGGGCCGCCTGAGGGACGGCGTACTCGTTGAAGGGGTCCTCGAACAGCTCGGCGCGAGCAGCGTAAACCGGGTCGCTGGGAACGCTGAAGGGAAGCCTCGCCATGGCCAGCACGCTGAGCGCCTCGCCTACCACATCGATGCCCTCCCAGAAGCTCGACGTGCCGAGAAGCACCGTTCGAGGATTGGACTTGAAGGTCTCGAGGAGACTCTTGGTGGAGCCGTCTACGCCCTGGGCCAGGGCCAGAATCCCGTCCGCCGCCAGTGAAGTCCGGATCGCCTCGTAGCTCGCCCGAATGGCCGAGTGAGAGGTGAAAAGCGCCAGTGTTCGCCCCTCAGCGGCACGGCACAGGTCGATCAGCACCTGCTCGACAGCCTTCTGGTAGCCCATCTGTCCGGGCCCGGGGATGTCCTCAGGAATGAAGACCATCGCTGACCTGGCATAGTCGAAGGAGGAACCCAGCAGAAGCTCGGTGGTATCCTCCAGGCCCAGGCGCTCCTTGATGTACACGAAGTGTCCTTCCGTGCTCAATGTGGCGCTTGTCAGCACCACACACTCCTTCTCGGAGAACAGGCTGCGCTCCAGGATTCTCCCCACATGAAGGGGCGCGGCGCACAGAGTGAGGCCGTCGCTCCGTTCCCGTGTCGCCGCCCAGTAGACCATACCCTCGCCCTCCAGCGAGACCACCGAATTCACCTGCTGCCCCAGTTCGCCGCAGCGATGCGACAGGAATGAAAGCTCCATCATGAGGTCGTCGTAGTCCAGTACGCTGGCGTCCGACAGAGGCTCGAGCATGTTGTACAGGCGGTTCAGCCCCGCATCGACACTCGCCAGTGCCAGGCACAGGTTCTCGCAGAGTATCTCGACATCAGCCCACGCCGGCTGGCTGCGGGCCCCCTTGGTGAGACGCAGCCGTCGCTCATAGGGCCCCTGCTCCTGGGCGTGACCTTCCACGAAACGCCCCAGGGTATCGAAGAACGCCGCAACCCGCTCGCGGCAAACGCCGACGGCGCCCTGCATCTCTTCAGCCAGTTCCACCATATCCCGCTGAGCCTCACCCGATACGGAGCTTCCTCTGAAGTGGCTGCCGAGCTCGAATAGGAAGCCGGCATAGCGTCCCTCGGCCACCGTCTCGCTGAGGCGGTTCAGGTAGGTCTCAAGCTGGCGCACGCCAACCTCAAAGCCCCACTGCTCCGTAGCTTCCTCTTCAAGATGATGGGCCTCATCAACGATGAGGTGGGCATAATCCGGCACGATTCTGCCCCGAGCGACAGAGGCTATGTCCGACAGCAGGAGAGCGTGGTTCACTACGACAAGATGGGCCGTCTCGGCCTTCCGCCTCGCCCGATACAGATAGCACGCACCCCGGCTTTGAAAGGGGCACTGCGCACCAAGACAGTTCTCCGACTGGGCACATATCCTGTTCCAGATGTACAGGTCCTCCCCCCTCAGATTCAGCTCGGCCCGGTCCCCCGTCTCCGTCGACGCAGCCCACACCAGCGTGCGTAACAGGAGCTTGACCTCGTTCAGAGGAAGGGGCTGGCTCCGCCGCAGCGAAGCCCAGCGTCGCTGGCACAGGTAGTTGTTACGCCCCTTGAGCTGAGCGTAGCGCGGGACGGGCAAGGACTGCAGCTCCAGCACCTTCGTCAGGTCCGGTATGTCCTTGTTAATGAGCTGTTCCTGAAGGTTGATGGTATTGGTGGAGATGACCACCGGAGTCCTGTTCTCCACAGCGAACAAGGCGGCCGGGAGCAGGTAGGCAATGGACTTCCCGGTCCCCGTGCCCGCCTCGACGATGAGGTGTTCACCCTCGTTGAGTGCATGGGTGACCGCTTCCATCATCTGTACCTGCTCAGGGCGATGCTCGAAACCGGGAAAAGCCTTCTCCATCACCCCACCGGACCCCAGCATGTCGGCAAGAAGCTCCGAGTCCACTGTCTTCTTGCGCCGGCGTGGAGTAAGTCTCTCTTCCCGTTCCGCCTCAACGCCAGCAGCAGGGGCCTCGTCCCGCCCATGCGGGACATCGGCCATTCTCTCCTCGGCTATGCGGCGAAAAAGGTCTGCCGGCGACCAGTCCAGCCCCCGGGTCAGCCGGTCGATTTCAGCGATGATGGACAGGTCGAGGGCATGAGCCTTGCCAAGCAGGGCGAGAAACACGTCCTTGGCGATTTCCGCGTCGGGAAGGGCGCGATGCCGGGTGGAGTAGGAGACGCCCAGTTCATCCGCCACCGCCGATAGACTGTAGTCAGAGAGCGCGGGCAAGAGGACCGTGGCCAGCTCGAACGTATCGTAGGTTCGGTTGGCGAAATCGACCCTCTCCGCAGAGAGGAAGGCAATGTCGAACGACACGCTGTGGCCGATGATGGGGTGTTCCCCAACGAAGGAAACCAGATCGCCCAGGACGGCAGCCGCGGGCGGGGCATCTTCCAGGTCCTCCGCGGTGATGCCGGTCAGTATCTGAACGCGATAGGGCACCGGCCGCTGTGGTTTCACCAGGGTGTGGAATGTCTCGACGGGCGCGTCGCTTTCGAACTTGACCGCGCCAATCTCGATGATGCTGTCACTGCGGGGGTCAAGTCCTGTGGTCTCCAGGTCAAGCGAGACATAGGTCGTGCTCATCAGAGCGTTCCACTATGGGCTTCGTCGTCAAAGGGAACGACCGCACCATCCCGCAGCCTTCTGGCGGGGCGAAAACGCCCGGCCTTCAGCTCGGAAATGAGGTCTCCCCGGCTTCTGATCTCCTGTTCGAAAACGGTGACAAAGGAGCCAATGCCGCGACTTGAATGGGCGTCACTTCCGCCGGTGGCTTTCAGCCCCCGTTCCCTCGCCACTTCCACAGCAAGCCGGTTCTCTCGCTCGGTGCAGCCGCCATTGAGCACCTCGACCGCATCAACCACATCCAGGGCAGGCAGCTCCAGAGCATCCGCAAAGGCCTCGGGCCACTCCCGCTTCGGCTTCGCGTTGAAGTCCTCAAGGTGGAAGAACATGCGAAATGGATGGGCCAAAACGAGGACACCGCCTGCATCGTCGACGACGCGCCGCAGCTCCCTCGCCCTGTGCATCCCCGACACATAGCGGTCCAGCCCGAATGCCAGAATATGCCCCATGTCGGTCTCCACCTCGATACCGGCGATGAGGAGAACGTTGTGGTCCGACTCGAAACCGTCAAGCTCGCTCTTGCTCCAGAAGTGCATGTGCTCGGTGAGACATACCCCTCCAATCCCCTTCATCATCGCTTCCTCCACCAGTTCCGGAACCGTTAGCGAGCTGTCATATCCGCCACGGGCGGTATGCACGTGCATGTCAACTATCATTTCAGAGCTGATCCCCCGCCTCCTCCTGCAGGTCCGCCAGTTTCCGCCGCGCAGCCACCCGCTTCCTCCACCACACCAGCGCCACGACGCCACCGACAAGCGCCACCGCAAACAGGCCAACGAGGAGCCAGCCCCACCAGTCCAGCGTCGCCAGGAAGTCGCGCACGGTAGGCCACGTTACCCACCCCAAGTATACCAGGTAGCACTCGGCGAAGGACCTTATCAAACGGCCGGCAAGCGTGGCCAGAAGGAACTTCCAGAATGGATACTTCATCGCTCCGGCAACAATGCCGGCAAGGTCGAACGGCAGGAAAGGTGCCAGCGAGAAGACGAATATGGCGATGCCGCCGTAGTGTCTGGTCCAGTCCTCCGCTCTGCGATACCTCTTCCACTGCTCGGGAACAATGATCACGTTGCCCGTGTAGCCGGCAACATACGCCGAGGACTCACCCAGACCTCCACCCACCCCGGCAGCCAGAGCCACCAACGGCCAACTGAAGGCAGGGCTCATCACCATGGCGAAGACGATGATGAAGCCGGGTGTGGGGAAGAAGATGGTGGCGCTGCAGATGAACGTCAGCAGGAAGACGCCAAGATAGCCATATCTGGTCAAATCAGCGAAGCGCGGGAAGAAGGCATAGATGGTATAGCCGATGGCAAGAGATGCGGCGACGAGGATGGCAAGAAGGACCCACCTGCCTATGGGCCGCTTCGGACGCTGCCCGCCAGCCCCCACCAGGTTCGCCCCATTCTCAGGAGCTTGCTCTTGTCTGAACAAGGTAGGCTTCAAAGCCCTCCTTCTCTAGCGAATGATACAGCTCGGCTCCCTGCGATTCGTCGCTCACCAGGGTGAACAATGTCGGCCCTGAGCCCGCGAGGTGGACAGCTTCGGCCCCCAGTTCACCAAACCGTCGCCAGTACCTCTCCAATCCGGGAAAGGCGGTGCAGGCGACCCGCTCGAAGGCATTGAACAAAGATGCGTGAGGTACAGGCCCCCCTTCGCGCAGCAGGTCGACCATCCTTCTCGCTCGCTCCCCGTCGGTGAAATGAGACGGCCTCAGAGACGCATACAGCGTCCCGGTCTTGCCTGGCGGCAACGCGACAGCAGGCCTCACGAGCACCACCCAGGAGGGCGCCAGAGAAGGCAGCGGCGTGACCCGCTCTCCCCTTCCCTCGCACAACGCAGTGCCTCCATGGAGGAAGAAGGCAGTATCAGAGCTGACTCTCGACGCCACGGAGACCAGTTGGCTCGAAGAAAGACGCAGGCCCCACAGGTCATTGAGGCCCCGTATCACAGCAGCGGCATCACTGGAGCTGCCGCCCAGCCCTGCAGCCACGGGAATGCCCTTCGTGATTGAGATGGATGCGCCCTTTCCGCACATGGCGACTTCCTCAAGCAGCTTCGCTGCCTTGAGCACCAGGTCATCCGCAGGCTCCACCCTTATCCGCGGGTGCTCCTCAAAGGTAAGGACGTCCTTGAGGTCGATCTCCTGGAGGACCGTGGCCACCTCGTGGTAGCCATCGGAGCGTTTCCCCAGAACCTCGAGTACCAGATTGGTCTTTGCGCAGGCGGAGACGGTCAGCATTCCTTCCCGCCACACACTTCGTGGAGCCGGGCCCACTCGTCGAGGTCCAGCGTCTCAGCACGTCGCTTCTTGCACAAGCCTGCTTTCTCGACCAGGGCTGCGGCCTCCGACGATGAGATGCCCAGGCCATGAGCGAGGGAGTTGTGGAGCTGCTTCCGAGGCCCCGAGAATCCCGCGCGCACCACATCAAAGAACCTCTCCACGTCTTCCACCTGTACCGCCGGCTCGTCGCGGACCTCGATGCGGACAATGGCCGAGTCCACCTTCGGCCGGGGATGGAAGCCCGTTGCCGGGATGTAGTCCACGATAGTGGGTCTCCCGTAGAACTGCACGCCAACGCTCAGCAGGCTCATCTTCCCCGGCACGGCCACCATCTGCTGAGCCACCTCCTTCTGCACCGTGACCACCATCAGCCCGGGCCTGGGCGATGCCTCCAGGAAATGGCGAACCACGGCGGAAGCGACGTAGTATGGAAGATTGGCCACAACCTTGTATGAGGCTGCAACACCTTCTCCCACCAGACTCAGTGCCGCAGCGGGGTCCACATTCAGTACGTCGTCATTGATGATGGCGACATTGGAGTATGAAGCGAGGCTCTCCTCGAGAGCAGAGGCCAGGTTCGAGTCCAGCTCTATGGCGATGACGTTCTCTACTCTCCTCGCCAGTTCCCGGGTCAGTATGCCGAGCCCGGGCCCCACCTCAATCACGGTATCGCCGGCGGTCAGGTCGGCCGCCGCGACTATGCGGGCGAGCGCCTCCGCGTCGACGAGGAAGTGCTGACCCAAGCCCTTCCTGGCGCGAACGTCGAGACGCCGAAGCTCGCTCCTGGTTCGACGAACAAGCACAGTAGCACCCATAAAGAAAAGGCCGTGCACCCGCTGTCGACCCCGCCCCCCGGCTTGCCCCTGCCAACCGGCTCCAGCCAGGCAAACCTGCGGCACCCAGAGCTAGCTATTTACCGCTGCTTCCTCCCGGACCTGACGGGGTTCATAGCGCTCTGCCGCGCAGGACCCAGCCTTCAGCACCGCTCAACAGAGACAGTCCCAAAAAGCTCAAGACCTCGAGCAGGAATTCAGCCCCGCTATAGCGGATTGCGGGTACAGGGCACCGCTAGCTCCCCGCCTAGCACGACCTTACTTCAATGCTATGCGACCCGCTAGCTGCTGTCAAGCTTGAGTGAGCTTGCCTGACGCCGCAGGCTTAATGTAAAATGCGCACACTGCAATGGAAGTCCGCAAAGCTGTTATCCCGGCGGCAGGCTGGGGGATGAGGTTCCTGCCGTCAACCAAGGCGGTGCCCAAGGCGATGCTGCCCGTAGTGGACAAGCCGCTGCTTCAGTACGCCGTCGAAGAGGCCTTCGCTTCCGGCATGGAACAGGTCATCGTCGTCACCCCTTCCGCCTGGAGTGCCATAGAGGGCCATTTCGACCCATCACCTGAGCTGGAACGCGCCCTGGAGCAGAAGGGAGAGGAAGGGCTGCTGCAGAAGGTGCGACGCATCGCCGACCTGGGCGACGTATGCTACGTCAGGCAGAAGGAGCAACTCGGGCTGGGCGACGCTGTTCTCGCGGCCAGGGATATGGTCGGCGATGAGCCCTTCGCCGTTCTGCTGCCCGACGACATCTTCGATGCCAGAGTACCGTTGCTCCGGCAGATGCTCGAGGTCCACCGCCGCCACGGGGGAAGCGTTCTCGCCCTGTGGCGAGTCCCCAGAGAGAACACCCGAAGGTACGGCATTGTGAAGCCCAGGGAGATGGGAGACCGGGTGTTCCAGGTCCTCGATGTGGTCGAGAAGCCCGACCCCGAAGACGCCCCTTCCGATCTGGCGATAATGGGACGCTACATCCTGACGCCGCAGGTCTTCCCCGCGCTGGAGTTGACTCCACCGGGCAAGGGGGGTGAGATCCAGCTAACCGACGCATTGGGCCTGTTGCTCACGGAGCAGCCGGTGTACGGCTATGAGTTCGAAGGCACCTACCACGACGCCGGTACGCCCCTGAGCCTTCTGAAGGCATCTCTGGCCCTCGCCTTGAAGAACCCGGAAACGAGCGCCGAGCTTCGCCAGTATCTGAAGGGCCTGGCCGCCGAGCTGTGACCGCCCGAGGGAAGCCAGACACTACTCCTCCAGCTTCAGCACATCGATGAAGGCCTCGGGAGGAATCTCCACCCGGCCCATCCTCTTCATTCGCTTCTTGCCCGCCGCCTGCTTCTCCAGAAGCTTTCGCTTGCGGGTTACGTCGCCCCCGTAGCACTTCGCCGTCACATCCTTGCGCAACGCCTTCACCGTCTCTCTGGCGATTACCCTGTTGCCCACGGCCGCCTGAACCGCTACATCGAAAAGCTGCCTGGGGATGAGGCGCCTCAGCTTCTGCACCATGCCCCTTCCCTGCCGGTAGGCATCGTCCGCCGGTACAATGAATGAAAGGACGTCAACAGGCTGGTTGTTGACCAGTATGTCCAGCTTCACCAGTCGAGCGGGGCGATAGCAGGAGAAGGAGTAGTCCATCGATGCGTAGCCCTGGGTACGTGACTTGAGCTGGTCATAGAAATCGATGATGGCTTCGGCCAGTGGCATCTCATAGTGAAGGAGCGCGCGGTGGTCCGCGCTGGACTCGGCGGGCTGCGCCGTCTGCCCCTGGAGATAGTCCAGCGCCTTGTACTGCGCCCGGCGCTCCCGGAGAAGCTCCATGACCGTGCCGATGTATCTGCTGGGCGTGATAATGCCGATGCTCATCCAGGGTTCCCTTACCTCGCTGACCCCGCCCGACGTGGGCAGCTTCGATGGGTTGTCCACGACGAGCACACTCCCATCGTCCATGGCAACCTGGTAGGCCACGCTGGGCGCAGTGGCCACAAGGTCAAGCCTGTACTCCCTCCGCAGCCGCTCCTTGACAATGTCCATGTGAAGGGTGCCCAGGAACCCGCAGCGAAACCCGAAGCCCAGGGCGGCGCTGGTCTCCGGTTCATACACCAGGGCGGCATCATTGAGGCTCAGCTTCTCCAGGGCATCACGCAGCATGGCGTAGTCTTCCCCTTCGAGAGGATAGATGCCGGCAAAGACCATCGGCTTGGCCGGGCGGTAGCCAGGCAGCGGCACCACCGCCCCGTCATCCACCGTGATGGTGTCGCCCACTCGACACTCCCTGACGTTCTTCATCCCCGTGGCGATGTAGCCCACCTCACCCGCGTTCAGACCATCAACCGCTGTTGGCCACGGCTTGAAAACGCCAACCTCGAGCGCCTCGAAGGCAGTCCCCGACGCCATCAGCCTGAGACGCATCCCTTTGCGCACAGTACCATCCACCACCCGCAAATAGGCGATTACCCCCCGGTAGGGGTCATACGTCGAGTCGAAGATGAGCGCCCGCAACGGCCCGCCAACCATGCCTCCTGGCGCAGGGACCCTGCGGACGATGGCCTCCAGAACCTCCTTCGCCCCGGCCCCCTCTTTGGCTGAGGCTAAGATGACCTCGCCGGGGGCAAAGCCAATCACGTTCTCCATCTCCCCGGCGACCTTCTCCGGCTGCGCGATGGACAGGTCGATCTTGTTGACAACGGGGATGAGCACCAGGTTGTGCTCCATGGCGATGTACACGTTCGCCAGGGTCTGCGCTTGAATCCCCTGGGTCGCATCCACCACCAGCAAGGCCCCCTCACAGGCGGCAAGGCTTCTTGAGACCTCGTAGGCGAAGTCGACATGACCCGGCGTGTCGATCAGGTTGAGCTGGTACAGATCACCGTCAGAAGCGCGGTAGTCCATTCGTACCGCCGAAGACTTGATGGTGATGCCGCGCTCCCGCTCCAGGTCCATCTGGTCGAGGAACTGCTCCCGCATGTCCCTCCCTTCAACGGTGCCGGTGAGTTCAAGGAGGCGGTCGGCGAGCGTGGACTTCCCATGATCGATGTGAGCGACGATGCAGAAGTTCCTGATATGACTGGGCTTCATCTCGGAAGCATCGTAGCATACCGCAGGGGCGACCTCAAGGAACGGAAGACAAAGGAACCTCCCAGCACGAATACCGGGAGGTTCTCGTACTATGCAGCGACAGAAGCTGCGAAAGACAGTCTATCCTCTGGCAGAGAAGATCCCAAAGATCGAGCCAAGGAAGGCGACCAACCCACCTATCGCACCCAGCGCGTAGATCGCCAGCATATTCCCCAGGGGGATCAGGCCCGAAAGGTCACCACCCAGCACCTTCGTCAGGTCGATGGGGGGAAACGGGGGATCGGAGATCCCCACGACTATGTTGATCAGAATCCACAGCCCGGCCAGCAGCGACACGACGGCCAGGGCCGTCTTCACCATCTTGCCTGCACCACCCCACAGAAAGAACACCAGAGCACAGACCACCACAAGCAGTGCCGGCCAGAACTGGGCATGGAAGAGCGGTGAAATGGCGGGCAGGAGTGCCATGATGCCACCCACAAGGGCCATAACGAGGAAGATCACCGCGGTCAACTGGAAGTTCGAAGCGTCAATTCTCTCGTCGTTCGCCATCCGGTTCCCTCCTTATCTACATGAAAGGTTCCCGCCTCGGTCTCACGACCTCAGGCCAGTAGCCTGCGCTGAATCCGCCATAGGACCTCCTCCCTGCGCGGGACGGCTCGGCCATGTGGGGAAGGGGGGACTCGAACCCCCACGCCATCAGGCACATGATCCTAAATCATGCTCGTCTACCGGTTCCGACACTTCCCCGCTGGTGCGTCTCAGAGAACCCCGGCCTGCACTCCGCTCGTCGGAGGCCGCATATACCGTGGTCTCGGCAGTACACGTAGACGACCTGTCGCCGCCAAGTTAAGCAGACTGATGGGCGGCTGTCAAGTGGACGAGGGAACTAGCAGGTCTCCCCAGCACCCCGTCGACAGACGCCGGCCGTTTTGCGCCGGTGCGGAGTTTGTGTTTGGTTAGCTATACGGGTATGATTGGCACCGCGACGTTGGGCACTCGTTCGCCATACTTCTTGACAAGTCGTTCATTGCGTGATGAAGGAGTAATCAAGGAGATGCACGTATCGATCACCTACTGCGTACGCTGAGACTATTTCCCGCAGGCCACCGGTTTGGCGGCCAGGATCTCAAAGGAGTTCGGTATCGAGGCGGAGCTCATCAAGGGTACCGACGGGGTCTTCGATGTCGTCGTCGACGGGGAGCTCATCTTCTCCAAGCATGATACGGGTCGGTTTCCCGAGCACGATGAGGTCCTCAAGCACCTTCGCAAGTAGCATGCGTGGAGCATGTCCCCGCACAGGTGACGCAGCTTTGGTATCACCGGCGGGCCTCAGCCTGCGTCCCTGAGTGAGGCAGGCCCCCGCAGCCTCGAGAGTCGCGGGGTATCCCGTCCGGCGGCGACGCTTGCTGCGAGCCGGTGCGGTCCGCTTCAAGGGCCGAGCGCCCTGCCTGTGCCGGACACATACACGAACGAGACTGACTGAATAAAGGAGACACAATGGACGTTACCGAAGCTATCGAGAAAAGGCAGAGCATCCGCGACTATCAGGACACACCCGTGCCGGAGGAGAAGCTGAACAAGGTCCTCGAGGCTGCCCGTCTGTCGCCATCGGCTTCCAACAGGCAGGACCGGGGGTTCGTCGTCGTGAGAGACAGCGGGCGGCGGCGGGAGCTATCGGAGGCGGCCAACGGCCAGCGTCACGTTCGCGAGGCGCCGGTCGTCATTGCGGCGGTGGCCACTCAGCCGGAATACGTCATGATGTGTGGGGTCCCATCATATGCCGTGGACGCCGCCATCGCCGTGGACCACATGACCCTGGCCGCAGTGAGTGAGGGGCTGGGGACGTGCTGGATCGGCGCGTTCTCCCAGGACAAGGTAAAGCAGGTTCTGCGGATTCCCGACGAATACAAGGTGGTTGCCCTGCTGACGCTCGGCTTCCCCGGAAGCCCGGGAAACCCCAAGACCCGCAAACCCCTCGACCAGATAGTGTCCTTCGAGACGCTTGGGGAGTGAATGTCTCCGCTCGGCACAGGTCTTGCGCACCGAGATGGCAGCAAGTTGGCAGCCACCTTGACAACCGCAGTGCAAATGCTGCACTACACGGATATCGTACACGATTTTTGTGCAAGAGTGCGGCGCGTCGCGGGCGGCCCGGGGCTCCGTCGTCATGGCAGGCCTACTGCTTCAAAGGCATGTGTTGCGTGGTGCCTCCGCGGCGGCGTGGCACATTAACGCGGTGAGGCACGGGACCGAGATGCAAACGGATTGGTCTGCACGTAGCACGCCGAGGAGGGTCAAATGCAGATTCGGCTCACGGTGCTGTGCTTTCTACCCCATGCCATGTATCTGATAGTCTGGACCCTCGCCCTGGTTTTTGCAGTGCGGATTGTGCGGCGCGGGGCTGGAAGGAGTGAACGCCTATTCCTCGTCGGTGTTTGCGTGATGCTGGGAGTCGCCGTTGTCTCGGCTGCCCTCGCGGGTACCTACACCGGGCTCACCATCTGTCTCAACAACGCCGGGTATCAACCCCTGACGATGGCCGTGATAGTCTCCGGCATCCACCTGATAGTCCCCGTGCTTTCGGTTCTCGGCATTGGCTTTCTCGTCTGCTCCTTCTGGCGCAAGTTCAGAGAGAGCGATAACGCTGAATCCGCCGAATTGAGGGGCTAGGCCGGAATCGTGGGGCCCAAGCAGTGTCTCGCAAACCGGATGATGGGATGAAGTCAACTGGCCCCAGGCGGTCTCCCCCTTGTCTCCCAGCCAGAGACAGAAAGACTGGCCCTGTGGCCAGTTCTCTTTGGCAGCCGAAACGCACGTCATGAGGGGTGCTGGCTATGGTCGACATACGTTGGGTCGTCTTCGGACTCTCATGTGTCCTGTTCCTGTGCTTCACTGGATTGGCTGTATGGTCCATACTCGTGACCAACCGTCTTGGTGTCGGTCGCGCTCATCTGAGCGAGAACGATTTCGGGATTCTGACCGAGACTGGCCAGGTGGCGTTCCTAGACCGGAAGGCAGTGAGCTTCCTTCTCAAGTTGCCCCAGGTACTCAGATTCATCTCTTATCTTGGAATCATTGGAGCCGTGCTCTCGGCTTGTGGCGCTGCTATTCAGGTAGCCTCGCTCCTAGCGTAAGCTACCCTGTGGCGTCCGGATGGCGGCTGCAATGGTGACTGGGAGAGTGAGTAGAGCCGACTGCACAGCCAAGTACCGCAAGGCAACTGTCGGTCATGCGAGGCAACGCAGGCGGACGCTG
>CAYTKL010000021.1:0-17495 GCA_964438305.1 uncultured Dehalococcoidales bacterium
CGACGACAACCAGTCTCATTCTACACCTCCGTCTTTCTTTGGATACCTGACATCTCTGTATGCACCACTCCCCCCTTGCTCCGCTCCCGGCCTTGACTACAGGAGCACCGGGAACTACACATACCAACAAAACTTAACAAGGGTTAACTGGTGCTACCGAGGATATCAAGAGTTAAAGCATACCCCAGTTGGGCAAGTCTAACATGGCGTTGACCATCTTGTCAACCCTTGTCTGGTGCCCTGGAGCCCCCCTCGGTTGCCATACTCGGCACTCGGGTCACACCCGTTTTCCCAGGCAGCCCTCCACATGGCCCGCTAGTCTGCCGATGCCCTGTCTTCCTCACCGAGAAGAGCCGTCTTCGGGGAGCACCCGACGCGCGGAGGAGGTATGGCAGGCGTGGCCCTCTTGTGGGCGCTGCCTGAAATCATGGCATCCACCTTCTGCTTCACCTCTCGCGTCGCCTCACCGCTGGTGAGATACCTGTCCAGTTGCTCATAGGTAATCCCCATCTCGCCCTCGTCCGTTTGACCCTCCCACAGGCCACCGGACGGGGGCTTCTCGATTACCTCGTCGGGGACGCCAAGGTGCTTCGCCAGCTCCCGCACCTGGCTCTTCACCAGATTGCCAAGAGGCAGAATATCCACCCCACCATCGCCATACTTGGTGAAGTAGCCCACACATCTCTCACTCCTGTTCCCGGTGCCGACCACCAGATAGCCAAGCCGATTCGCCAGGTAGTACAGGGTGAGCATTCTCAACCTCGGCTTCAGATTGGCTTGGGCAAGCCGTTCCGTGGAAGGGGCCAAATCGCCGACGGGCAACACCCGCAGCAGTGATTGGCATACCTCGTCGAGGGTGATTGTCCTGATCGGTATCTGGAACTCCTCAGCGACCGCCCGTGCGTCTTCAATGTCCCTCTGACTGCTGTGGCACGGCATGATCACCCCGAGGCAGTGCTCCGGGAAGGCCCGCTTGCACAGGCCCCCCACGACCGCCGAATCGATACCCCCGCTCAGGCCGAAGACAGCGCCGGTGCACCTCGCCCGTGACACCTGCTCGCGTATCCAGACCACCAGCCCGTTTGCCGTTTCTTCCATGAGCAGAAGTTGACCGTCCAGATTGCCTGAAGTATACTCTGCAGACAGCTACCAAGTCAAAGGGACGACGGACTTCATGGATACCACCACCATCATCGTTATTGTCGCTGCGCTTGTCGTTATCATAGCACTGCGCCTCGCAATCCGATCTCACCGACTGCGGCAGTCCAGCGATGTAGGCCGTGGAGAAGAGGGAGCAACGTCCCAGCTTGAACCGACCGCCGCGGAGGACACCGCAGCGTCACCGGTTGAGGCGCAGACACGGGAAGCCCACGAGACTCCCCCGCAAGAGGAGATACTACCCACCGGCGTCGCCCCATCCACAGCCGATGCCGCCCTCGATATGGCCATCGAAGCCTCCCACCTCCACAAGTCGTTCGGAGGCAGAATGGTGGTCAGAGATGTTTCCTTCTCCCTTGCCAGGGGAGAGGTCTTTGGCCTGGTGGGGCCGAACGGGGCAGGCAA
This sequence comes from uncultured Dehalococcoidales bacterium, assembly GCA_964438305.1. Classification (GTDB taxonomy): domain Bacteria; phylum Chloroflexota; class Dehalococcoidia; order E44-bin15; family E44-bin15; genus CAYTKL01. Next base: position 1,564 of record CAYTKL010000021.1, read on the forward strand.
GACCACGACCATAAGAATGCTTATGGACATCATAAGGCCGGACTCAGGCCAAATCAGGCTGTTCGGCCAGCCGGTCGAGGAAAGCACCAAGGACAGGGTCGGCTACCTGCCGGAGGAAAGGGGGCTCTACCGCAGGATGACGGTCGCCGACACCCTGCGGTATCTCTCCAGCCTCAAAGGCGTGGAAACACGGGCGGCCAGGACGCGGGCGGAGGAGCTTCTGAAGCAGGTGGACATGCTTCCGCACCAGGGCAAGAAGGTAAGCGAGTTGAGCCGCGGCATGGGGCAGATCATACAGTTCGTGGTCACCGTCACTCACGACCCCGACCTGATCGTGCTCGACGAGCCCTTCGCCGGCCTGGACCCAGTCAACCGACAGCTTCTGAAGGACATCGTCCTTGAGTTCAAGGACAAGGGAAAGACGATTATCCTCAGCACACATATGATGAACGAAGTGGAGGAGATGTGTGACCGAATCCTGATGATCGACCGGGGGCGCGCCGTTCTCTATGGTGACCTGGCGGCCATAAAGTGGCGCTACCGCAACAACTCCGTGTTCGTAGGCAGCGATGACGATATCGGAGAATTGGAGGGGGTAAGCGGCAAGAAGACCCACGGCAGGGATGTCGAGCTATTCCTCGACGGCGATACCCCTCCTCAGAACGTACTCAACCAGCTCGTGGCCAGGAACGTCCGAGTCAACCGCTTCGAGGTTTCCACGCCATCGCTGAACGAGATCTTCATCCAGGTTGTGGAGAAGGGACGATGAAGAAGACCTGGCTCATCGCGAGACACGAGTTCCTCGTCACTGTGCGCAGGATAAGCTACATCCTGTTCACCATAAGCTTCCCCGTGCTCGCCGTCCTGGGGATACTCATCTACATGGGAGTGGCATACTGGACGGTGGGCGCGCCTCCGGAAGAGCAGCGGATAGGCTACGTAGACTACACCGAGGTTTTCGACGAGTTCAACGAAAGCCAGGCAGGGGTCGTCTTTGTGTCCTACCCCACCGAGGGAAGGGCCATGGATGCCCTGTTCCGCGGGAACGTCACCGAGTACTTCGTCATTCCCCGCGACTACATGGATACCGGGCAAATCGCCAGATACACCCTCGCCAGGGAACTGGAACCGCCAGAAGTCACTCTGGCGCGCATGGAGGACTTTCTCGTCGCCAACCTGCTCTCTGGTGAGGTCAGCGAGGAGCTGGCGGAGAGGGCACAGCACCCGCTCCTGCCACTTTCGGTCCGACTCGACCCGAAGACGGGCCTCAGTGTGCCGCCGGAGAACCCCATCACCGCCTTCGCCGTGCCGTACGGCTTTGGACTCCTGTTCATGATATCGCTGTTCGTCACCTCGGGCTTCCTGCTCCAGGGAGTCAGCGAGGAGAAAGAGAACAGACTCATTGAGATACTGCTGTCCTCGGTCTCCGCCCGGCAACTCATGAGTGGGAAGGTGCTGGGACTCGGCGCCGCCGGCCTGTTGCAGATCGCCATCTGGCTCCTCACCGCCGTGATCCTCGGGGCGGTCGCTCCAATCGCGGGCCTGAGCTTCCCCGCCACCATCTTGCTGCCATGCATTGTCTACTTCATCCTCGGCTATCTTCTCTTCGGCACCGTCTGGACCTTTCTCGGCTCAGTTGGCTCTACGGCCAGGGAGAGCAGCCAGTGGACGATGATCGTAGTTGCGCCGGCGATAGTCCCCATAATGCTGATCGGCCTGTTCGGCAGCAATCCCGAGCACGTCATCTTCACAATCCTCACCTTCTTCCCCTTCACTTCTCCCATAACGGCGGTGATGAGGCTCAGTATTGGCGTGCTCCCTATATGGGAACTCCTTCTGAGCATAGCCGTCCTCATCGCTTCGATTCTCGTAGCGATATGGCTCTCAGCGAGGGTCTTCCGTACGTTCCTGCTGATGTACGGCAAGAGACCGAGCCTCGCCGAGATCTGGAGATACATTCGAGAAGGGTAGCGTCCGCCCCGGACCAGTCCACACGCATCGACCCCAGGAGCTTCACCCTGTGCCAGCCCGCAAACTGCGAGCGTTTGTTGCCACCGCCTCACCAACCAGCACCGAAATCGACGAGGGCGGTACGCCATGCTAGAATGATAGTGGGCCAGGTGAATCGCCACAGCTAGAAGACAGATGTATGACGTTATCGTGATTGGAGCCGGGCATGCCGGCTGCGAGGCAGCGCTTGCCGCGGCGAGGATGGGATGCACGACCCTCCTCCTCACCCTCAACCTGGACAACGTGGCGCTCATGCCATGCAACCCGTCCATCGGCGGCCCGGCCAAGGGGCATTTGGTGCGGGAAATCGACGCCATGGGCGGCGAGATGGCGCGGAATGTGGACCGCACCTTCATCCAGATCAGGATGCTCAACACGGGCAAGGGCCCGGCTGTTCAGGCGCTGCGGGCACAAGCCGACAAGAAGCTCTACGGACTCTCTATGAAGCACGTCCTGGAGCGCCAGCCAAACCTCGACGTGAAGCAGGCGCTCGCCGAGGAGATCGGCGAGGCCGACGGCCACCTGCGCGTGAGGACCAGCATCGACTGGACCTACCAGGGGAAGAGCGTGGTACTCACCACCGGGACTTCCCTGCGCGGTCGGGTCATCATTGGAGACAAGAGCTACCCGGCGGGACGAGCCGGCGAGTTTCCTGCCGAACGCCTCGCGGAGAGCCTGCGCACTCTGGGGTTCATTCTGGAAAGGCTCAAGACGGGCACGCCGCCCCGGATCGATGCCCGCACCATCGATTTCGAGAGGACCATCGTCCAGCCCGGGAGCGAGACCCCTCTCTACTTCAGCCTGTGGGGCCCGCCGGCGAGCGATTCGAGATTCCCTCCGCTGAACCCCATCTACCCTCTGGCCCCTTCGACGTGGCACCCCCAGTTGCCATGCTATATGGTCTACACCAACGAGAGGACCCACGAGCTAATACGGCGGAACCTCGACCGCGCCCCGTTGTTCACCGGCCTCATTCAGGGCGTCGGCCCACGCTACTGCCCCTCCATAGAGGACAAGATCGTCAGGTTTGCCCACAAGGAGCACCACCCGCTCTTTCTTGAGCCGGAGGGATGGGAGACCAACGAGGTCTATGTCCAGGGGGCGAATACCAGCCTACCCGAGGATGTGCAGCTCGACATGCTGCGCACCATCGCCGCGCTTGAGCGAGTGGAGATGATAAGGGTGGGCTACGCTATCGAATATGACTATGTACCGCCAAGCCAGATTTCACCCACCCTGGAGACGAAGCGGGTCCCCGGCCTCTTCCTCGCCGGCCAGATCAATGGGACCACCGGCTACGAGGAGGCGGCGGGACAGGGGCTCATCGCCGGGATAAACGCCGCGCTCAGAGTGAAAGGTGAGCCTCCCCTCCTGGTGCGGCGCGACCAGGGGTATATCGGCGTGATGATCGACGACCTCATCACCAAGGAGGTGAGCGAGCCCTACCGCTTGCTCACCTCGCGGGCAGAGTACCGCCTTCTGCTCCGCCAGGACAACGCGGACCTCAGACTCACCCCGCTCGGCTATCAAGTGGGACTGATTGACGAAGGGCGCTACCACGCGGTGGAGCAGAAGCGGCGAGAGATAGAGGCAGAACTGGCCCGGCTGGGGAAGACCTATGTCACGCTCTCAGAGCGCGGCATCAACACCCTCGAGTTCCTGCGCCGCCCCGAGTCGAGCTACCGGGACCTGGTTTCCCTGGGCACTGGCCTGCCCAGCCTCGACGCCAGGGTCATCGAGCAGGTTGAGGTCGAAGCGAAGTACGAGGGGTACATCAGGAAGCAGAGAAACGAGCTGGCGCGTCTGGCGCGCATGGAAGAGCAGCATGTCCCCCAGAGGTTTGACTACGATGCCGTAACCGGCCTGCGCTACGAGGCCCGGCACAAGCTCAAGAAGCTGCAGCCAGCAACACTGGGGCAGGCCTCACGCATCGACGGCGTCACCCCCGCCGACATGGCGCTCCTGATGGTGCATCTGAAGAAAGGAGGAAGATGAAGGACACCGTTATGTTCTGCGGCAAAGGAGGGGTCGGCAAGACAACCTGCGCCGCAGCCACCGCTTTGCACTATGCTGACGCGGGATTGCGCACCCTCATCGTGTCGACCGACATCACCCCCTCCCTGAGGCACATATTCGAGCTCGACGATTCGGCCACTGACGAGAAGCCGGTAGAGGTCAGCAAGGGCCTGTACCTGGAAGAGATCGGCCATGAGGAAGTGAAGAGACTGTGGGAGAAGAGGTTCGGGGCCGAGATGTATCAGGTGTTCTCCGCTTTTGTCGACATAGAATACACCGAGTTCGTCGACTTCATCTCCACCATACTGCCCGGGATAAAGGACGAGTTCATGGTCGACTACATCAGGCTCCTCGGCGAGGCAGGGCCATACGACAAGGTAGTATGGGACACCGCGCCGGCGGGGCAAACGCTGGGCCTGCTGAAGATGCCGTCGGTGGTCAATGAACACCTCAAGCCGGCACCTCGTATCTACTCCGCGCTCAGAAGCACCAAGCAAGCGAGACGCTCGGTTCTGGACGTCATAAAAGGCTGGGAGGAACTCTCCGCGCGGGACATCGACTTCCTCAGGACGCGGGTCGAATTCAACCTGGTGACGATAGCCGAGGCCCTGGCGGTCCGCCAGCTTGACAGCATCATCAGCGAGTTTGGGAGCTATGGCCTCAACGTCAACACCGTAGTGGTGAACCAGGTGGTAACCGCGGCCGATTCGGATTTCCTCGCGAGCAGAGCCCAGATGCAGCAGAGCTATATCGCAGAGATACGCAGTATGTCCGGCGACAACCAACGCATTCTGCCTATGTTCCCCTACGAGATAAGAGGGACAGCGAGGCTGAAAGAAGTGGAAAGGGCGCTCTTCGGCGATGGCCGCCTCGGCAGACCTGATCCTCCGTAATGCCAGCGTTCTGACACTCGACGACGAACGGCCGAGCGCGGAGCTCGTCGCGGTCAGGGGCGGCAGGATCATCCACGTCGGCGGCAATGAAGCGGCAAGCGAGTTCCAAGGGCCGGCAACGGAGACAATCGACTGTCAGCGGAAGACCCTCATCCCCGGCCTCAACGACGCCCACTGCCACGTCTTCGCCTTCGCCTCAAGCCTGCTGAGCGTTGACTGCTCACCGCCATCCGTCGCCTCGATCGGCGACATCGTGGCCCGAATCAGCGCTCGGGCGCGGACGGCGCCAACAGGCTCGTGGATCAGGGCCGCCGGCTACAACGAGTTCCACCTCGCTGAGGGACGCCACCCCAACCGCTGGGACCTGGACGAGGCGGCGCCGCATCACCCGGTCAAGCTGGTTCACCGTTCAAGGCACGCCTGCGTGCTGAACAGCCTCGGTCTTTCCCGAGCCAGCATCTGCATCGACTCGCCTGAGCCTCCCGAGGCAATGATCGACAGGGACCTGGACTCGGGCGAGCCCAACGGGCTTCTGTTCGAAATGGACTCTTACCTCGATGAGAGGGTCCCACCCCTCTCTCAGAAGGAGTTCGAAGAAGGCGTCAGACTGGCGAGCGAGCAGTACCTCTCCTGGGGCATAACCTCGATTCAGGACGCCACCGCGCACAACGGGCTCAGCGAGTGGCACAGCTTCCAGAGGCTTAGGGAGCAGGGCCTTCTTGTCCCCAGGGTATCGATGATGTGTGGGTTTGACGGGCTGAGGGAGCTTCGGGACAACGGCTTCACGCCGCGCTGCGGCGACGACGGCCTCCGTCTCGGCGCACTGAAGGTGATGCTTACCGAGGCCACGGGCTCAATGCACCCGGGCCAGGAGGAGCTCAACAGAACGGTGCTCGAGGCGCACGGCGCGGGCTATCAGGTTGCCCTCCACGCCGTGGAGGAGAGCACCGTAGAGGCTGCAACGCAGGCCATAGAGAACGCGGTGAGTCGAGAGGCGGCGAGGTGCCATCGCCACCGTATCGAGCACTGCTCGGTTTGCCCCCCGGCACTGCTGGAGAGATTGCGGGACATCCACGCAATCGTTGTCACCAACCCCTCGTTCATCTTCCATAGCGGCGAACGATACCTCAAGACCGTTCCCCAAGAGCAACAGCGGTGGCTCTACCGTATCCGTTCCTTCCTGGAAACCGGCCTGAGGCCGGCGGCCGGCTCCGACAGCCCCATAGCGCCAGTCAATCCCTTTGCCGGCATCTACGCAGCGGTCACACGCAAGGCGGTCAGCGGCGACGCGGTTGTCCCCGAGGAACGCGTCTCGCCTGTCGAAGCGCTCGGCATGTACACCCGAAATGCAGCCTGTGCTTCCTTCGACGAGCCGGTCAAGGGCTCCATAGCTGTGGGCAAACTGGCCGACCTCGCCCTTCTCAGCGCGGACCCTACGCAGGTGCCGCCTGACGAGATACGGGGAATCCAGGTCGAAATGACCATCGCCGGCGGCAGAATAGTATGGCCCGGGGGATGACTCCCCCAGGCCACACATCAATTCAGATTGTCGCTTTCCGCGCTCGCTCTTATCGCGGCCCTATACGCTACCGTAGGCCTCGTACTCCCCGAAGACCTCCTTGAGCGCGTCCACCATCTCGCCTTCCGAAGCGTAGAGCCTGACACAGTCCATGAGGGGCGGGATGAGGTTCACGCTCTCGTCTTTGGCGGCTTCCTTCAGTCGCTCCAGGCTGGCCTTCACCGCCTCGTTGTCCCTCTCCTTCTTCACCTTGGCCAGGTTGTCCAGCTGCCGCTGCTCCGCCTCTTCCCTCTTCTTCGGGTCATATGGGTGCGCCACCAGCCGGCTTGTCTCCACCTCCAGTTCGTTCTCGCCGAGGAAGGCATTGACGCCGACGATGACCTTCTCCCCCGTCTCCACACCGCGCTGGAACTCGTAGGCGCTCCTGGCGATCTCGCGCTGCAAGAAGCCCTGCTCGATCGCCGCCACGGCTCCGCCCAACTCGTCGATCTTGTTGATGATCTCCCACGCCTCCGCCTCCACCTCGTCGGTGAGCGCTTCCATGAAGTAGGAGCCGGCAAAGGGATCGAGCACGTCGGTTATCCCCGCCTCGCAGATAAGGACCCTCATGGCATCCTCGGATAGCTGCTGCGCCTCGAGGCTCCAGCCCAACCCCAGCGGCTCATCGTAAGGAGGCGCAACCAGCGGCCCGAATCCCGCCATGGCCGAGGCCATAGCTCCCACAACCCCGCGGGTGAGGTTGTTCAACGGGCGCTGTGCCGTGGTGGCGGCGGCGAGGAAAAGGACACCCGGCTGACGCTGTATCCAGCTTCTGGGGTTCTTTGCCTCAAAACGCTCCTTCATTATCTTGGCCCACATCCGCCGCTCCGCTCTGCGCACCGCTATCTCCCGGTAGAAGTCCATGCTGCCGCCCAGCGATAGGAACGTCATCTGGTTGGCAAAGCTGTCCACGTCCAGCCCGGCATCGATCCCGAGCTGGAAGTAGGCAATCCCGTTGGACAGAGTGAAGGCCAGCGCCTGTGCCGCGGAGGCCCCCGCCTCTCGCATGTGATAGCCGCTGATGCTGACCGGGTTTATCCCCGGTGCATTCTCGGCACAGAAGACGATGGTATCCCTGGTCATCCGCATCGATGGCTTGACCGGGAAGGTGTAGGTGCCGCGCGCTACGAGCTCCTTCAGAATGTCATTCTGCGGAGTGCCAACCAGCTTGTCAACGGAGATGCCGCGCTTCTCCGCCAGCACGAAATACATGGCCAGCGTTATGTTGGTGGTGCCGTTGATGGTGAAGTTGGAGCCGATCTTGTCCAGGTCCCTGTCACCGGTGAAGGCTTCGTAGAGGACCTCGAAGTCGCGCAGGGTATCGATGGCCACTCCGACCCGGCCCACCTCGCCCCGCGCCATGGCGCTGTCCGAGTCATAGCCGCACTGGGTGGGGAGGTCGAAGGCGATATTGGGACCTCCACTCCAGCCCCTCTCCTGCATCGAGTAGTAGAAGTCGCGGCAGTCCTCGGACGTCCCGTAACCCGAGTACATCCCGGCCCGTCTCACGTCCACCGCCTCGGCCTGCCCCCTGGCCCGCAAACGCATCAGCGGAAACACCGTGCTGGGATACGTCCCCGCTGTGTAGGGATACTCCCCGGGAAAGCCCACCTTCTCCAGGAAGCTGTGGCCCTTGATATCCAGCGGGGTGTAGAACTTAGTGGGGCTCTGTTGCAGCCGGTAGCGCCCCAGCGTCTTCTGCAGTGTTACCTCCTCCCAGTTCTTCCTCCTCTCCTCTATCTCCGCCAGGTTCTCCTTGTCCATCCTTGCCCTCCTTGCACCAAATGGTGACCGAGTCAGAGCCATTTCCGGCGAAAAAATGCTAGCACTCCTATAAGACAAAGTCAACAAGAAGCCCCTGCACCGAGTAGCACGGCGCAGGGGCTTGGGATGCGATCATCCACGCTGTTCCGGATGCTTGCCCCAGGGCAGCTACTCACACCATTGCCGCCCCAGCGCTCGCTCTGTCACCGCGGGCTACAGCGAACCGTAGGACTCGTACTCTCCGAAGACCTCCTTCAAAGCGTTGACCATCTCCCCCTCCGAAGCGTAGAGCCTGACACACTCCATCAGGGGCGGGATGAGGTTCACACTCTCATCCCTGGCGGCTTCCTTCAATAGCTCCAGGCTGGCCTTCACCGCCGCGTTGTCCCTTTCCTTCTTCACCTTGGCCAGGTTGTCCAGTTGCCGCTGCTCCGCCTCATCCCTCTTCTTCGGATCATACGGATGTGCCACCAGCCTGCTTGTCTCCACCTCCAGCTCGTTCTCGCCGAGGAAGGCATTGACCCCGACGATGACCCTCTCCCCCGTCTCCACCCCACGCTGGAAGTCATAGGCGCTGCGGGCTATCTCCCGATGATAGAACCCGCTTTCAATGGCGGGCACGGCGCCACCAAGCTCATCAATCTTGTTGATGATGTCCCATGCCTCCGCCTCAACCTTGTCGGTGAGCGACTCCATGAAGTACGAGCCGGCGAAGGGGTCGAGCACGTCGGTCATCCCCGCCTCGCAGACCAGGACCCTCATGGCATCCTGGGATAGCTGCTGTGCCTCCAGGCTCCAGCCCAATCCCAGCGGCTCGTCATAGGGAGGCGAGACAGAGGGCGCATATCCGGCCATGGCCGACGCCATGCCTCCGACGACGGCACGGGTGAGGTTATTAAGTGGCCGCTGTGCCGTGGTGGCGGAGGCGAGGAACAGAACGCCCCCCTGCCGCTGGATCCAGCTCCTGGGGTTCTTTGCTCCGAACCGCTCCTTCATAATCCTGGCCCACACGCGGCGCTCCGCCCGGCGCACCGCTATCTCGGTGTAGAAGTCCATGCTGCCACCGAGCGTCAAGAACGTCATCTGCCCGGCAAACTTGTCTACGTCCAGCCCAGCGTCGACACCCAACTGGAAATAGGCCATGGCATTCGCCATGGTGAACGCCAGCGTTTGGGCGGCGCTGGCCCCGGCTTCCCGCATGTGATAGCCGCTGATGCTGACCGGATTCAACTGGGGCGTGTGCTCAGCACAGAAGACGATGCTGTCCCGAGTCATCCGCATGGACGGCTTGATGGGGAAGATATAGGTGCCCCGCGCCACGATCTCCTTCAGTATGTCGTTCTGGGGGGTGCCAACCAGCTTGTCCAGAGGAATGCCCCGCTTCTCCGCCAGCACAAAGTACATCGCCAGGTAGATGTTGGCCGGGGCGTTGATGGTGAAGTTGGAGGCAGTCTTGTCCAGGTTCCTGTCACCGGTGAACGCCTCGTAGATGACCTCGAAGTCGCGCAGCGTATCCACCGCCACCCCGACCCGGCCTACCTCACCAACCGCCATGGGTTCGTCCGAATCGTATCCGCACTGGGTAGGGAGGTCAAAGGCGATGTTGGGGCCGCCGGTCCAGCCCCGCTCCTGCATCGCAAGATAGAAGTCGCGGCTGTCCTCCGCCGTGCCGTACCCCGAATAGCTCCCCGCCCTTCTCGCTTGCGTGTCATCGGCAATACCCCTCGCCCGCAGACGCATGAGCGGGTATACGGTGCTGGGATAGGTCCCCGCTGTATAAGGGTACTCTCCGGGGAACCCCACCTTCTCCAGGAAGTTGTGGTCTTTGACGTCCAGTGGGGTGTAAAACCTGGTGGGGTTCTGCTGCAGCCGGTAGCGCCCCAGCGTTTTCTGCAGCGTAACCTCCTCCCAGTTCTTCTTCCTCTCCTCTATCTCCGCCAGGTTGTCCTTGTCCATACTCGCCCTCCTTGCAACGAACGGTCACCGAGTCCAAACCAGGCCATTTTTTCAGAGAATGCTAACACCCCAAGAGGGGCGACGTCAACAAGAAGCCCCTGCACCAAGTAGTGGGCACAGGGGCTTGGGATGCGATCATTCGCCGCTGATGCTATCGCGCGCGCTGACGCAGCTACCTATACCGTCGCCGCCCCAGCGCCCGCTCTCTATCACCGCGGGCTACAGCGAACCGTAGGACTCGTACTCTCCGAAGACCTCCTTCAGAGCGTTGACCATCTCACCCTCCGAAGCGTAGAGCCTGACACACTCCATCAGGGGCGGAATGAGGTTCACACTCTCATCCTTGGCGGCTTCCTTCAGTCGTTCCAGGCTGGCCTTGACCGCCTCGTTGTCCCTTTCCTTCTTCACCTTGGCCAGGTTGTCAAGTTGCCGCTGCTCCGCCTCATCCCTCTTCTTGGGGTCGTAGGGGTGCGCCACCAGCCTGCTTGTCTCCACCTCCAGCTCGTTCTCGCCGAGGAAGGCATTGACCCCGACGATGACCCTCTCCCCCGTCTCCACCCCACGCTGGAAGTCATAGGCGCTGCGGGCTATCTCCCGATGATAGAACCCGCTTTCAATGGCAGGCACAGCGCCACCAAGCTCATCGATCTTGTTGATTATGTCCCACGCCTCCGCCTCAACCTTGTCGGTAAGTGACTCCATGAAGTATGAGCCGGCGAAGGGGTCGATCACGTCGGTCATCCCCGCCTCGCATATCAGGACCCTCATGGCATCCTCGGACAGCTGCTGCGCCTCCAGGCTCCAGCCCAGTCCCAGCGGCTCGTCATAGGGAGGCGAGACAGCAGGTGCGTATCCGGCCATAGCCGACGCCATTGCTCCGACAACGGCACGGGTGAGGTTGTTGAGTGGCCGCTGTGCCGTGGTGGTGGAGGCGAGGAACAGAACGCCCGGCTGTCGCTGTATCCAGCTGCTGGGGTTCTTCGCTCCGAACCGCTCCTTCATTATTTTGGCCCACACGCGCCGCTCCGCCCGGCGCACCGCTATCTCCGTGTAGAAGTCCATGCTGCCGCCGAGCGTCAGGAACGTCATCTGCCGGGCGAACTTGTCTACGTCCAGCCCGGCATCGATGCCCAACTGGAAATAGGCGATGGCATTCGCCATGGTGAACGCCAGCGATTGCGCGGCGCTGGCCCCCGCTTCCCGCATGTGATAGCCACTGATGCTGACCGGATTCAACTGGGGCGCGTGCTCAGCACAGAATACGATGGAATCCCGCGTCATCCGCATGGATGGCTTGATGGGGAAGATATAGGTGCCTCGCGCCACGATCTCCTTCAGTATGTCGTTCTGCGGGGTGCCGGCGAGCTTCTCGATGGGTATGCCGCGCTTCTCCGCCAGCACGAAATACATCGCCAGGTAGATGTTGGCCGGAGCGTTTATGGTGAAGTTGGAGGCAGTCTTGTCCAGGTCCCTGTCGCCGGTGAACGCCTCGTAGATGACCTCGAAGTCGCGCAGCGTGTCTACCGCCACTCCGACCCGGCCCACCTCACCGACCGCCATGGGCTCATCCGAATCGTAGCCGCACTGGGTAGGGAGATCGAAAGCGATGTTGGGACCGCCGGTCCAGCCTCGCCCCTGCATCGCCCGATAGAAGTCCCGACTGTCCTCCGCCGTGCCGTAGCCCGAATAGCTACCCGCCCTTCTCACATCCACCGCGTCGGCCTGTCCTCTGGCCCGCAGACGCATGAGCGGGTATACCGTGCTGGGGTAGGTCCCGGCAGTATAGGGATACTCTCCCGGGAACCCCACCTTCTCCAAGAAGTCGTGGTCCTTGGTGTCCAGCGGGGTGTAGAACCTGGTGGGGCTCTGCTGCAGCCGGTAGCGCCCCAGCGTCTTCTGCAGCGTCACCTCCTCCCAGTTCTTCTTCCTCTCCCCTATCTCCGCTAAGTTGTCTTTGTCCATCCTTGTCCTCCGTCTCACTTATGGCAATGGAACCCAAACCAGGCAAGTATTAGATAGGTGATGCTAACATTCCAGAGGGGGTAAAGTCAATGAGATGTTCCACGGAGACCGCGGCTTGTGCGCCGCGGTCTCAGCTATAGCCGCTCTGCGCTGGCAGGCACAGTGTGGGGCCAGTGGCCTTCTCCAGCATCGCTCCTGCTAGACAGTGCCATAGGCTTGATGCTCTCCGAATACCTCCTTCAAGACACCACACATCTCCCCCACGGTCGCGTAGGTCTTGACACACTCCATGAGGGGAGGAATGAGATTGACGCTGTCGTCCTGCGCCTCTTCCTTCAGCCGCTCCAGGCTGGCTTTCACCGCCTCGCTGTCCCTTTCCTTCTTCACTGCGGCCAGATTCTCCAACTGTTTCCGCTCCGCCTCATCCCTCTTCTTCGGGTCGTAGGGGTGCGCCACCAGCCTGCTCGTGGTCACATCGAGCTCATTCTCGCCCAGAAAAGCATTCACGCCGACGACGACTCTCTCACCCGTCTCCAGCCCGTGCTGAACCTCGTACGCACTCCTGGCGATCTCCCGATGATAGTACCCGCTTTCAATGGCGGGCACGGCGCCACCAAGCTCATCGATCTTGTTGATGATCTCCCACGCCTCCTCCTCGATCTGGTCGGTGAGCGACTCCATGAAGTAGGAGCCGGCAAAGGGGTCGAGCACGTCGCATATCCCGGCCTCGCAGATGAGAATCCTCATGGCGTCCTCGGACAGTTGCTGAGCCTCCAGGCTCCATCCCAGGCCCAGGGCTTCATCATAGGGAGGATAGGGCGCGGGACCGTACCCCGCCATGGCGGAGGCCATCGCTCCGATGACGACGCGGGTCAGGTTGTTCAGCGGGCGCAGCGCCGTTTCGGCGGAGGCCGGCAGCAAAGACCCCCACTGGGGTATTATCCAGCTACGCGGGTTCTTCGCCCCGAAGCGCTCCTTCATAATCCGGGCGTACATGCGTCGCTCCGCCCGGCGCACCGCTATCTCGGTGTAAAAATCCATGCTCCCGCCCAGCGTCAGGTACGTCATCTGACGAGCGAACCTGTCCACATCCAGCCCGGCATCGATGCCCAACTGGAAATAGGCGATGGTGTTGGAAAGGTTGAAGGCCAGCGCCTGCGGCGCCGACGCCCCCGCCTCACGCATGTGATAGCCGCATATGCTCACCGGGTTCATCTGGGGTATGTGCTCCGCACAGAAGACGATGCTGTCCCGCGTCATCCGCATCGAGGCCCTGATGGGGAAGATGTAGGTGCCGCGGCCCACGATCTCCTTCAGAATGTCGTTCTGTGGGGTACCGGCCAGCTTCTCCAGAGGGACGCCGCGCTTCTCCGCCAGCACAAAGTACATCGCCAGGATGATGTTGGCCGGGGCGTTTATGGTGAAGTTGGAGGCAATCTTGTCCAGGTCCATCTCACCGGTGAAGGCCTCGAATATCACCTCGAAGTCGCGCAGCGTGTCCACCGCCACTCCGACCTTGCCCACCTCACCCCGCGCCATCGGGTCATCCGAATCATACCCGCACTGGGTGGGGAGGTCGAAGGCGATGTTGGGCCCCCCGCTCCAGCCCCGACCCTGCATGGCCACATAGAAATCACGGCTATCCTCGGCTGTCCCGTACCCGGAGTACATGCCCGCGCGCCTCACATCAATCGGCTCGGCCTGCCCCCTCGCCCGCAAACGCATGAGCGGGAACACAGTGCTGGGGTGCATTCCCGCAGTGAACGGGTACTCCCCGGGGAAGCCGACCTTCTCCAGGAAGTTGTGGTCTTTGACGTCCAGCGGCGTGTAGAACCTGGTGGGGCTCTGCTGCAGCCGGTAGCGCCCCAGCGTCTTCTGCAGCGTTACATCCTCCCAGTTCTTCTTCCTCTCCTCTATCTCCGCGAAATCGTCTGTCGTCATCCTTACCCCCTTTTCCACGGCGGTGATTCGATTCAGATTGGGCAAGTATAAGGCAGTCGCCACCACTTTGACAACGCGGCAAGCTCAGCTATGGACCGGGCTCGCCGGCGGCGAACAGCAGTCTCCCTCACGAGACCCGGCGCGTGATGCAATCTCGATTGCCTGTTCTCGCCCTCTGGGATATAATATGAGTGGAATGCCTATCTACGAGTATCTGTGTCCCGACTGCAACTGCAGGTTCGAGCTGCGGCGCCCCTTCAGCGAAGCTGACAAGGCCGCCAACTGTCCCGCATGCAGCAAGACCGCCAGGAAGCTGCTCTCGTCTTTTTCCCTGTTCCCGGACCGGCGACGGTGAGTCCAGCTCCATCGCGGGGATGGACACCAGTTGCAGCACCTGCACCGCCACAAGCTGCGCTTCGTGCGGGCACGCGCACTAGCCCCCCGTCTTTCGCCGCCTCACCAGGCACACACCTCCTGCACCCGCGAGAACAACAGCCTCGGCGACTATGGCCCCGACAACGTAGAGACCAACGTCATAGAAGAAGCCCTCCGGGAATATCATGATGAGGTAGTCGGTGGCCGGATTCAGTATCCACGTATCGCTGCTGCCGAAGAAGAGGTAGTGGAAGCCAAGGAACAGCCAGTCGAAGCCGGCCAGTGCCGCCACCCCAACGGCGACGAGCAGGGCGATAGTGAGAACGCCACCGCCGAAAAGCCCCCGGGCCAGGGGGTACCAGAAGCGCCTCTTCAGCAGGATGAAGCCGACGACGATAAACGCAGCGATGTAGCCACCGGCGCCCACCTGTACGTTGTAGCACAGGCGGATCAGGCCCTTTACTTCAGCGAGATGCTCTATCTCACGCTCGTTGAACAGCGGGGCCCCCTGTGGAGTTGTGACGGTGGTCTGAATAGGCTCGTCTGCAGAGTTGAAGTAGTGAATCAACTCCCGGGCCACCAGCCGCAAGTCCTCGCCGGACATGCCCGTCGCCTCACTCACCCTGTGCTTGTCGAACTCGTGATCGTAGAGCCACACGCCGTTGACCGCCCAGCGCAGGTTGCCGCAAATCAGAAAGGCAGGAACGCACAGCACGAAGATGACCAGCGCAACCACACCAGCGACTCTGAACGCCTTCCCCTTCACAGCAGGGCCATCGTAGTGAAACGGGCTTTCGCTTGTCAATGAAACATCGCTGCCCGTATAATCCAGGCAACGAGACCATGCGAAAGGGGTCCGAGGTGGATAGCTTCGACGCTCTGGTGGACATAATTGCCAGGCTGCGCGGCCCCGGTGGGTGCCCGTGGGACAGGGCGCAGACGCACCTGTCGGTGAAGAACAACCTGCTGGAAGAGACCTACGAGGTCATAGAGGCTATCGACGCCCAGGATACGGACGCCCTCTGCGAGGAACTGGGCGACCTGCTCATGCAGGTGCTTTTCCACGCCCAGCTAGCCGGGGAGGAGGGGAGCTTCGCCATCGACGACGTAATCGGCGGCATCAGCTCGAAGCTGGTCCGCCGCCACCCTCACGTCTTCGGCGACGCCGATGCCAAAGACGCCGGAGAAGTGCTGGTGCAGTGGAATGCCATAAAGGCTGAAGAGGGCAAGGCGGACCGGTCAATCCTCGACGGCATACCGAAGGGGATGCCGTCCCTGGGCTATGCCCAGGCGGTGCAGCGCCGTGCCGCGCACGTCGGTTTCGACTGGGAGAACGCCGAGGACATCATGGACAAGCTGGCCGAGGAGCTGGCCGAGATCAAGGAGGCGGCAGACCATCAGCACAAGGTGCGGGAGTTCGGCGACCTGCTCTTCACCCTCGCCAACATCGCCCGCAG
>CAYTKL010000022.1:0-16927 GCA_964438305.1 uncultured Dehalococcoidales bacterium
CTGGTCGGTTTATTTATAGACCAGTTGTCCTATTTTTGTCAACAGAGCTATAGTCTACTCAGAGACATCTGTAGCGAATCTGATGGATTTGGCTTCACAAGAGGTCTCATATTCTCTGAATAACTTGCGCTTGCGTGGTCCTACCGCCAAGCCATGTGCTGGTGATTGCAGGGAGTCAGGCTGTCTCGAGTCGGGAAGCCCACATCACTATCATGTTCCTCGCGTTCGGTACGGGGTACCCTGCTGGCTGCCTGCAGGCCCGCTGGCAGAGGCCACACCTCGGGCGCGGGGGAGGTGCCTTTGGAGAAATCAGGGCGACCCGACCTCCGCGCAGGGTAGCCCGGAGCGTCCGCGCCGGGCATCGTTGGACCGGATGCTCCAACCACACCCTTGGTTGTTGTAGTTGCCCAATTCATTGGGCCGTGGGGCGTGGTCGAATGAGGTGACTGGGGCCGTAGGGGCGTTCAATTGAACGCCCTTGCCTTCTGTGAAGCAAACCCGGTAATGACGGTACGACTGGACCGACGCGGGTGAAGGGAGTTGCTCGTAGGCGGGACTACCTGTGGTATAATACCCGCGCAGGAGGCTTTAATTCTGGACGCGATAGAGCTGGCGCGGAAGTCGGTTGAAGCGGCCTCGGACAAGCAGGCCAACGACATCGTGATGCTTGATACGAGGGAGGTATGCAGCTTCGCCGACTACTTCGTGATTTGCAGCGGCGAGACGCGGCGTCAGATAGAGGCCATCTGCGATGAAATCCTCGGGGTGCTGAAGAAGGAGGGCACAATGCTGCGCCGCCGCGAGGGCGCTCCGGGGTCGGGCTGGATGCTGATGGACTTCGGCGACGTGATTGTCCACATCTTCTCCACAGCCGAGCGGGAGTACTACCAGCTAGAGAAGCTGTGGAGCAAGGCCACCCCCCTCATCAGGATCCAGTGAGCCACTTCTGCGTGTCCCTGGGGTAGGACAGTATTTCGTCCCGTGTGAAGAAGAGCCCGATCTCCTTCTGAGCGTTCTCCTCTGAGTCCGAGCCGTGAATCAGGTTGTGCCCTATGTCCAGGGCGAAGTCCCCCCTTACTGTCCCCGGGCTGGCCAGGGCGGGGTCGGTCTCTCCCATGGTGCGGCGCACCAGTTCAACGGCATTCTCGGCTTCAACGACGGCGGCGATCAGTGGGCTGGAGGTGATGAAGTCGACCAGGCCGGCGAAGAAGGGTTTGCCCTCGTGGATATCGTAGTGTCGCTTCGCCAGCGCCTCGTCCACCCAGAGCATCTTCATCGCCACGATTTTGAGGCCCTTTCTCTCCAGGCGTGAGAGTATGTCCCCGACGAGCCCTCGCTGTACGGCATCCGGTTTGAAAAGAACGAGTGTCTGCTGCATGTTCAGGTCCTTTCTAGGCTTCTTCCACTATGTACATGACGGCTTTGCCGTCGGCCACAACCGTGCCGTCGGCGAAGGTGATCCGGCCTTCCGCCTCGAAGGTCTTCCGCGTTTGTTTCGTCATTCTGGCGCTGATGAAGAGCTGCTGCCCCGGGTGAACGGGCTGCCGCAGCCTGGTCTCGAACTTCGCCGTCACGCAATTCAATCCGTAGTACCGGGGCACGTACACCGTTGCCTCGTCCAGGAGCAACTGGAGTACTCCCCCGTGGACGATGTCGGGCCACCCTTGATGGTACTCTTGCGGAGTGAACTCCGCTCTGACGGTCTCTCCGTCCAGACGGAAGTCCAATTTGAAACCGATGGGGTTGTCCTTGCCGCAGACGATGCACATGGGGAAATGGCTGTAGTTGCGGAAAGACGGCCCCTTCCATAAACTCATCTTCTGACCTCCCTCTTTCTTGGCGTGGTTATCGATGGTGGTCTGAGGTACACCGGCTGAAGCGCTGCGGGATCGTCGGTGTCGTTCGCCAGCAGCCTCCTCCATCCCAGCTCAGCGAGGAACCCGGCCCTCCTCAATCCATGCGTGACGATGGCCCTGTCGCCGAGGAGTCCTGTGATGCGTTGCGCGATCTCGGCGGAGAAGCGGCCGCAGAAGATGGCTTCGCCGCTGATGCTGCCGCATAGCTCCTCAACGGTAGTGATGTGCTCGGCAGTGGAGCGTTGCCACACTCCATTCTGTAGCTGGTACCGCGCCGTGGCAATCTCGCCGCGGCCCGCATGCTGGATGGGGCAGACTGGCTTGCCGGTCGCCGCGTAGGGGAACGCCTCCACCTCCAGCGTGCTGATGCCCACCAGCGGGATGGTGAGGGTGAAGGCCAGTGCCTTGGCCGTCGCCACGCCTACCCTGACGCCATTGAAGCTCCCCGGGCCTTTGGCGACGGCGATGGCCTCGAGGTCCTTGATCTGTATCCCGGCCTGCCCCAGCAGGTGAAGCAGATTCGGCATCATTTCGACAGTGTGATTCTGCTCGGAAAGCCACGAGAGCTCCGCCTGCACCTCTCCCTCCCGGGACAGTGCGAGGCTGGCTGTGTCGGTCGATGAGTCTAGGGCAAGCTCCATCTCGTCCTTTCTTGAGCATTCTGCCTGAGGTCAAGCTGGGACACCAGCTCCGCGTATCGGCTTCCGTGGGGCAGGAAGGCGATCGCTCTGCTGGTATCTGAGAGGAAGCTCATCTCGATGGTGAGGTTATCACCGGGAAGCAGTTCCGTTGCCTTTTCCGCCCACTCCACCACGCAGATGCCATTGCCATAGAGATAGTCGTCCAGTCCCAGGTCGGCCACCTCTCCGATGGTGTCAAGGCGGTACAGGTCGATATGGTACAGAGGGAGTCGGCCGCGATACTGGTTGACCAACACGAAGGAAGGGCTGGCGGCATAGCCTTCGATTCCCAGTCCCCAGGCAATGCCCTGGGTGAGGCAGGTCTTGCCCGCTCCGAGGCCGCCCACCAGGAGGAATACATCCCCCGGCTGGCTGAGCTTGCCCAGTTGCTCGCCGAGCCTTTGGGTCTCCTCCGGGCTATCACTGGCTAGGCTTGTCATCATGTTCTGGAGCGAAGTGTTCCCATCCACGTCTTGCCGGTGTCATCTCGTTGCCATGCTGGTCGAAGAGCCTCACCCTTCCCGGCTCATTGCCGGTTATCTCACCGATGACGGTAACGGGGCAGGGCATCAGCCCCTTCACCTTGGCAACAACCTCCATGGTGTCGGTGAAAAGGAGCTCATAGTCTTCGCCTCCCGACAGGGCCAGGTTCAGGGCCTCCTGCTCGAAAACGGTGTGCACCGCGGGATGGACCGGAATCTGGTGGGCGAAAAGGCGGGCGCCGACGCCGCTCGCTTTACATAACTGGGCGAGGTCGCCGACCAGGCCGTCGCTTATGTCTATGGCCGCTCTCACTCCGTTCTTCGCCAGGACCTGCCCCTCGACGGAGCGGGGATAGGGTCTGACGTGGGCTTCCCTCAGCGGTGTGGTGGTCGAGTCGAAGGGGAGCCCCTTCCTGAGCATGTGGAGGCCCGCCGCCGAAGCCCCGAGGAGACCGGTGACGGCGATCTGGTCGTGGGGACGCGCCGCCGAGCGCTTCACGACGTGGCCGGCGGTGCCGACCACCGAGACGCTGAGCATGACCACGGGAGCGGCCACCACATCTCCGCCGGCGATATCCACGTTGAAGAGCCGTGCCAGCTCGACCATGCCTTCGTAGAGTTCGGCCAGGCTCTCCACCTCAGCGTCGCCGGGCAGGCCCAGCGACACCAGGGCGCATTTGGGCAGGCCGCCCATCGCTGCGATATCGCTGAGGTTCACCGCGAGCGCCTTCCAACCGAGCTCACGCCACGATGTAGTGCTCAGGGTGAAGTGGACGTTCTCGATAAGCGCATCGGTGGTGGCGATATGGAGAGCGGCATCGCTGCGCCAGACAGCGGCATCGTCGCCGATGCCGACGACGACGTCATCGCCCGGAGTGCCCACTATCCTGTCGAAGAGCTCGATCAGTCCGAATTCGCCAAGCTCGGAGACCTTCACGGGCCAATTATACTCACTCCACCCCGGCTTAGCTAGCCAACCTGGAGGAAAGCTGATATAGTTCCGGTGGGAGAGATGCGATACGCAATCCTGGCCGACATCCACAGCAATCTCGCCGCCTTCAAAGCGGTGCTTGCTGATATCGAAGAGCGGGGTGGAGTGGAGGAGACATGGTGTCTGGGAGACGTCATCGGCTACGGGCCCGACCCTCACGAGTGCATCGCTCTGCTGCGTGACTGCAACCATCTCTGTGTTGCCGGCAACCATGATTGGGCCGCCATCGAAAAAGTGGACATCTCGGACTTCAATCCTGACGCGGCCGAGGCGTGCCTGTGGACCGGGACGCAGTTGACTGCGGACGACGCTGCCTTTGTTGCCAGTCTTCCCCTGATTCTGACACGGGGCGACTTCACCATCGTTCACGGCAGCCCGCGAGAGCCAACGTGGGAGTACGTGGTCTCGGTGACGAGCGCTGTGGCCAACTTCCACGCCTTCGACACCCGGTACTGTCTGGTCGGGCATTCCCACGTGCCTCGGGTCTTCGAGCTTGTAGAGGAGATGTGTCTCGAACGGGAGCTTCCCGCTGAACTGGACCTGGGGGAGAACCGCTTGATTGTCAATCCCGGTGGCGTGGGTCAGCCTCGCGATGGCGACCCCCGTGCTGCCTACGCCATCTACGATGAGGCTCGGGGGGTGGTGTATCACTATCGAGTTGCGTATGACATCGGGGCTACACAGAGGAAGATGGTGGAGTGCGGGCTGCCCAGGTTCCTGGTGACACGGCTGAGCATTGGGCGGTGACTAGGACCCTCGCTTCTTGTAGTCGGGGCACCAGGTGGCATTGGGGCGCTCGGGGCGGTGGCAGGCGCTGCGCCAGTTCCACATGCAGCTATCGCAGAGCCGGATGTTCTGCCCTGACCATTGCTTGAATCTGACCTTGAATCGATGCCAGCGGGTTGGACCCAACATGAACCTCCCAGGAGGTAAACTATACTACGAGAGGAATCCCAGGGCAAGAGGAGGTGTTCGGTATGCCTGTAGTGAGAGTGGAGATGTGGCCGGGAAGGACCCAATCTCAGAAGGCGGAGCTGGCCAGGGTGATAACGGAGGCGGTGGTCACCGTGGCCCACACGACGCCGGAGTCAACCATAGTGATCTTCGAGGACATAGCCAAGGAGAACTGGGCCGTCGGCGGCGTACTCGCTTCAGAGGCTTGATGCGCCTCAACCAGGAGGAGAAGACCGGTACGATGACGCCGGGCAGCCTGCTCCGCGTCATCTAGCGAAGTGTTCCCATGCCTCAACCATATCACTGTATTGGACGTGACCTGGCGCACCGCATTCGGCTTGTGGTGAGCGACGTCGACGGCACGCTTACCACCGCCGATGATTCGGTGAGCGCGGCCGCCCTGGAGGCGATTCGTCGCCTGGAACAGGGGGGAATCGCTGTCGGACTGGCCTCAGGGCGGGCGCTGCCGAGGTTGGAGCCGCTGGCCGAGCGCGGCGGAGTAACCGGGCCCATCATCGCTGAGAATGGCGCCATTGCCAAGCTGAGGATAGATGGGGAACTAATGGATTTGGGCTACTCACGCCAGCCGGCTGCAGAAGCCTTCGAGAAGCTGCGCAGTCTGTTCCCCGGGGCCATTGAGGAGACATATGACGATGAGTTCCGCTTGGTGGACTTCGGCATCAGGAGCCACGGGGTGGAGGCGGGCGAGTTGCGACGCCATCTGGAGGATGTCCAGCTCCTCGACTCTGGCTACATGCTGCATTTGCTGGAGAAAGGGGTTAGCAAGGGCAGTACGCTGGCGAGGTTGCTGGGGGAGGTGGGGGATGGGAGCCTGTCGTCAGAGGAGGTAATGGTGTTCGGCGACTCCAACACCGATGTGTCGCTGTTTCAGTTCTTTCGCCACGGCGTGTTCATAGCCAACCCTCGCCTCTCGGAGCAGCAGAGATGGGCGTTGGAGGAAGCCGCCGAGTATGCCAGTGACCTGCCGCTGGGCGATGGTTTCGCCCAGGTGGCCCAGCACATTCTTGGCCTCCGCAGAGAGTGAGTCCCAGCCGTCTGTGGAGGGCTCCGCCAATGAGGCCGCGGCACCTTGACAGATGTCAGGGCGTATGCTAGATTCTGCCTCCACGACAATCCGTATTCACCCGTTTTCGTTCTCGCTGCCCATCCGTGGCTGGATGTTCTCTCAGGGAGAGGGACCTCTGGTAGCAGGTCCGGGGCGTGTGCGCGACGATACTCCCGCTCCTGCCTGTGCGATGCCGCATCTATCCCATCGAGGAGGTGATGTCTGTCAGGCTTGAGGATGCCGGGTACCATTCATCGGCGAGGAAGTCAGTGCAATGCTATGAGAGGGAGGTTGTGCAATGCCCTACATGCCTGAAGCGTACACGCAATTCCAGAGGCAGTTCGCCGACATAGGCAAGGCCTACGATGAACTGGCTCTCAAATGTCACCGCTGGGGACCGCTTGATGAAAAGACGCGGCGCCTGGTGAAACTGGGCATCGCCATAGGCATATCGTCGGAAGGGGGAGTGAGGTCTCACGCCAGACGGGCGTTGGAGGCTGGCATATCAGGGGATGAGCTGCGTCACACCGTGCTGCTGGCTTTCACCACCGCTGGTTTCCCCACGATGATTGCCGCCATGAAATGGGTCGACGAGGTCGTCGCCAGTCACCAGCAGGCGTAACCGGGGCAGGCCAGGGGAACACGGCATGCTTCCCACGGGAGCGGCTGCCATCTGGCGAAGTAAGAGACAATGGGGGTGCTAAATGGCTGTGTCGGGCAAGTACGGAAAGGTGGACATCCCGCGCATTGGGGAGGACGAGCCCGTATTCATTCTCCGGGCTCAGGACAGGCTGGCGGAGGCCACTGTCGAGATGTATCGACTGCTGGCGGCCTCACACGGGTGTGAGCTGGCCCAGTCGCTGCCGCAGGAGATCGACCGCTTCCGCCAGTGGGAAGGTGCCAGGAAGTTGCCTGACTAGTCCGGGCAACTCGCGTCGTCACTGGCTGCCGGCGCTTCGGCAGCGGGTGCCGTGCGTCACTAAAGGATTGCCGAGACGGTATGGAGGGCGGTGTATTGGAGCAGGCTTGTCAACAATGATTGTATCGGAGGTGCGCCCTTTCTTTCGGGACCGAGATGATGCCGGCGACCGGCTGGCTGAGGCGTTGAAGCAGTATGGAGACGATGCGACGGTTGTGCTTGCCATCCCTCGCGGCGGGGTGCCGGTAGGGGCGAAGGTGGCCGATGAGTTGGGCGCGGTCCTGGATGTGGTGGTCACCCGCAAGATCGCCATCCCGGGCAATTCTGAGGCCGGCTACGGTGCAGTGACCGAGGATGGCGTAGTGGTACTGAATGAGCCGCTGGTTGACCGATTGGGCCTGACCCAGGCTCAGATAGAGCGGCAGGCAAAGGGGGTGCGCTCTGAGATCGGCCGGCGGGCTGCCGTGTTTCGAAGCAGGTTGCCGGCCGATCTCAATGGAGGGAAAAACGGCGATTGTCATCGATGACGGGCTGGCGTCGGGCTTCACCATGATGGCGGCTATCGAATCGGTGCAGCGACGCAGGGCTGCGCAGATAGTGGCGGCGGTACCGGTCGCGTCGGGAAGCGCGTACGACCTGGTGAAGCCCGTCGCTGATGAGTTGGTGGCACTGGTTGTCGCTCGCACTGAATGGTACGCCGTGGCCAGCTTCTACCAGCACTGGCATGACCTGTCCGATGGGGAGGTGATTCGGTGCCTGGACTGGTGGGTGGAGCGGCGTGGGGCTGCGAGGTAGCTGAGACCAGACGATGGGCCTGTGGGATGGCTCAAGGAGGTAGTCGTGGAGCAAAGACCGTTTGGTAAGACCGGCGAGTGGTTCTCGATTCTGAGCTTCGGCGCGCAGCGTATCGTCGATGGCCATGGATGTACCGAAAAAGAGGCGATAAGGATGCTCAACCATGCCATCGACAACGGAATACGCTATTTCGACACCGCCTGGGTATACTCGTCAGGGCAATCGGAGGAACGTGTTGGCAAGGTGGCTGGACGTCGCCGAAGCGAGATGTGGATTGCCACCAAGGTGTGGTCGCGCAACGGCGAGGAAGCGCGCCGCCAACTGGAGGAGAGCCTGAGGAGGCTCCAGAGCGACTACGTGGATGAATGGCGGATGCACAATGTGTGGTCCTTTGAGGAACTGGACAAGGTTACCGCTGCGGGAGGCGCACTGGAGGCGGCGGTTCGGGCGCGAGACGAAGGGCTGGTCCGCTTCATCAGCATCAGCGGCCACAGCGACCCTCAGGTCCAGGTCGAGGCATTGGAGAGGTTCCCCTTTGACAGTGTGCTCTGCGCCACGTCGGTGCTGGACCACTTCGTGCTCAGCTTCGTTGAGGAGTTCCTTCCGGTGGCCAACGCCAAGGGTGTGGCCGTCGTGGGCATGAAGGTCATGGGACTGGGGAAGCTGGCCCACGTGTATGACAGGGCCCTCCGCTATGCCCTTGGTCTGCCGCTGAGCACGGTAATCGTGGGGATGGAGTCGATGGAGCAACTGGAACGGAACCTCGCCGTGGCCGAAAGCTATACGCCGCTCACCGATAGGGAGCGCCTCGAGCTGTTTCGGGAGGTATTGCCCCTGGTGACGCCCGATGCGGCGCCGTGGAAGGCTGAGAACTGGGGACACCCGGCGGAATGGAAAAGGAGGTGAAGGCGCGGGCATCCTCAAGCTTGCGGTTGAGCGACATGTACGACGCCCGTTGATGCCTGGTATCGCAGTCTGTGATGCCCCCCAGATGTCCCTGTCGCCCGTCTTGAGCATGGTCTCATCGGCAATGCAGTTGCGGCGGACGTCTGGCTCGTGGTCCATTCGGCTTGGTCTTGAATCCGCATCCACCACCAGCGAACGGCAGCGTGCGAGGCGCGGGATTGACTAACTTTCTGGCGCAGGGGATAATAGAGCTTAATCCTGCTCAAGGATACTGCCTCGGTTTCTCGTGGGAGGGCCGAGGCGGGTTCTCACTGGGGCTTATTACGTCGTAGGCGATAGACTCCATTGAAAGGAAGGGCACTAGATGGAAGCGAGGACTTATCCGGAGTTCAGTACGCACTTTCCATTGCTGCTGACGACCATGATGAAGAGACCGGTGGGTCTCTATCCAAATGAGATAGGTGTCGTTTACCGGAACCCGGACACGGGCGAGTACCAGCGGTTCACCTGGCTCCAGTGGCACGAGCGTACCTGCCGCCTGGCCAACGCCCTCGAATCCACCCTGGGTGTCAAGGCGGGGACGGCGGAGGAGCCAGGCGACAGGATCGGCACCATGGCGCTGAACCACCACCGTCATCTGGAGCTGTACTACGCTGTCCCCTGCATCGGTGCGGTGCTGCACGCGATCAACATACGGCTTTCTCCGGACCACATCGTGCACACGATTAACCATGCCGAAGACAAGATCATCTTCTTCGACGACTCGGTGCTGCCTCTGCTGGAGATGATCTACGAGCAGATAAGACCGACCGTGGAGAAGTTCGTCTACATGTCGGACAAGCCGGGGTTGCCTGAGACGAAGGTGGAGCCCCTGTATCACTATGAAGACATGCTGAAGGAGCAGCCCGCCGAAAAGGACTGGGCGTATCTGGACGAGGATACGTGTGCAACCCTGTGCTACACTACCGCCACCACCGGGTTGCCCAAAGGCGTCATGTTCACCCACAGGCAGCTCTACCTGCAGGCTTTGCACTCAATCGCCCGCACTAGCTGGACTACTGACCCCGCTATGCCCCACCTTGGCGAGAATACCGTCCCCATGCTCAACACACCCCTGTATCACGTTCACGGATGGGGGGCGCCGCACTACTACGTGTACCAGGCGTGCAAGCTCGTTCTTCCCGGGAGGTTCACTCCGGAGGGCTTCTGCGACCTGGTGCAAACCGAGAAGGTGACCAATACCGGGGTGGTGCCAACCATGCTGGCCATGCTGGTCGAGTATGAGGACATCAACAAGTATGACCTGAGCAGCCTGCAGAACATCGGCGTGGGGGGCGCCGCTCTGCCGCTGGGCTTGAAGACCAAGGCCGAGGAGTTGATTCCCGGGTTTACCGCTACGTCGGGGTACGGTATGACCGAGACGGCTCCCGCCGCCATCGGCGCCTTCGCCAAACGCTATATGAAGGACTGGCCCAAGGAGGAGCTTGACAAGATAAGGGTGAAGACGGGCCTGCCTGCCGTGGGTGCCGAGGTCCAGGTCGTCGACGAGTACTGCAAGCCGGTGCCTCGCGATGATGAAACCATCGGCGAGATTGTCATCAGAGGCCCGTGGATAATGAAGGAGTATTACAAGGACCCTGAGAAGACCGCCGACGTATGGAAGGACGGGTGGTTCCATACGGGTGACGTGGCCAAGATCGATTCTGAGGGCTACATCACCATCGTGGACAGGGTGAGAGATGTGATCCGGAGCGGCGCCGAGATGGTCCCCACGGTGCTGCTGGAGAATCTGACAGCGATGGCCGATTTCATCCTGGAGGCAACCTACGTTGGCGTTCCCGACTCCAAATGGGGAGAAAGACCTATGGCCATCGTGAAGCTGGTGCCCGGCTCCTCCAAGAATGAGGAAGACGTACGCCACTTCCTCGAGACCGATGGCGTGGCGACAGGCAAGATTACAAAATGGATGCTTCCCGATTTCATAGTCATCACCGACGAGATACCCAAGACCAGTGTCGGCAAGTACGACAAGATTACCGTCAAGAGGAACCTGGAGCAGTTCCTGTCGAAGGCCAAGAAGATGGTCTGACCCGCTGACACCTGTCCGGCCCTCATGCTGCCCTTGACCTCGGTGAAGGGCAGTATGTTTTCTTGTAAGACCTGTGCGGTGGGGTACAGGATGTGCGGCGGCACAAGAGGGGCTGCCAGCGTATGGATGGGATTGACTGCCACCACAAATGGAGGGGATAATAGTGGTCAATGCCGGGGTGGTGATTCCCGTGCTTCCGCCGTGCGGCCTGGGGCCCGCCGTTATCTTGCCCGGTCCGGGCCTGCCTGGCGGAACAGAGTCGGTATGACGAAGGAGTGACACGTATGGAAGCCAGGACCTTTCCCGAGTTCAGCACACACTATCCGCTGCTACTGAAGACGTTCATGATGAGGCCGGTGAAGCTCTATCCGAATGACATCGGGGTCGTCTACAGGAACCCGGACACCGGCGAGTATCAGAGATTCACCTGGCGTGAGTGGTATGAGCGCACCTGCCAGCTAGCGAATGCGCTACAGTCTGTGCTGGGCGTCAAGCCGGGGAAGGCTTTCGAGGCGGGCGACAGGGTCTCTACCATAGCGCTCAATCACCACCGCCACCTGGAGCTGTACTATGCGGTCCCCTGTATCGGAGCAGTGTTGCACCCCATAGTCCCCAGGCTTTCCCTGGACCACATCACCTACACCATAACGCACAGTGAAGACAAGGTTCTCTTCTTCGACGACCTGCTCATGCCGCTGGTTGAGACGATATACGACAGGATAAAGGATGTCGTGGAGAAGTTCGTGTACATGTCCGACGGGAAGGAGATTCCCGACACCAAGATCGAGCCCATCTACAACTACGAGGAGATGATCAAGGAGCAGCCTGTGGAGTTCGACTGGCCGTATCTGGACGAGGATACCTACGCGACCCTGTGCTACACCACCGCGACCACCGGGCTGCCCAAAGGCGTCAGCTATACACACCGGCAGCTCTACCTGCACACGCTGCATCTGCTCGCGGGCACTGCCTGGGCCTCTGACCCGACCCGGCCGCACCTTGGCGATACTGCGGTTCCGATGGTCAACACACCGTTCTGCCACGCCAATGGGTGGGGAGCGCCTCAAAGCAACGTCTTCTCGGCAACCAAGATAGTGCTGCCGGGTAGATTCACCGTTGAAGGTTTCTGTGACCTGGTCCAGACTGAGAAGGTTACCGGCACGTCCGTGGTGCCAACGATGCTTGCCATGCTTGTCGAGTATGAAGACCTGAAGAAGTATGACCTGAGCAGCCTGCAGACCATCGGTGTCGGGGGAGCGGCACTGCCGCTGGGGCTGAAGGCCAAGGCGGAGCAACTGATTCCCGGATTCAACGCCTCATCGGGGTATGGCATGACGGAGACCGGCCCGGTGGCGGTTACCGCTTCGACCAAGCGGTTTATGAGAGACTGGCCCAAGGAGAAGCTGGACAAGATCCGGGTCAAAACGGGCTTGCCCATCGCCGGGATCGAGGTCGACGTCTTCGACCAGGACGGCAGACCCGTGCCGCGCGACAACGAGACGATCGGCGAGATCGTCATGAGAGGCCCGACCATCATGGAGAAATACTACAATGACCCTGAGCGGACCGCCCAGGTATGGAGAGACGATGGGTGGTTCCATACCGGGGACGTGGCCAAGATCGATGAAGAGGGCTACATGACCATCGTGGACCGGATCACGGATGTGATACGCAGCGGTGCCGAGATGATCCCCACGGTGCTGCTGGAGAACGTGACCGCCACCGCTGACTTCGTTCTTGAGGCAACCTACGTGGGAGTCCCCGACGAGAAATGGGGTGAGAGGCCGATGGCTGTGGTCAGGCTGGTGCCCGGCGTGACCCAGCGTGAAGAAGACATATACAGGTTCCTTGAAGTTGAGGGTGTGGAGACCGGCAAGATGGCCAAGTGGATGCTGCCCGACTTCATAGCCATCGTCGATGACATACCCAAGACCAGCGTGGGCAAGTACGACAAGAAGGCCGTCAAGAAGGGCATAGAGGGGTTCCTTTCGCAAGCGAAGAAGATGCGCGAAGAAGGCTAACCATTATTTCATGCCCCTCGGCGGTGCAGGCAGAGTCAAGCACGGTTGAGAGGCTCACAGTGGGTTTCCCAAGGCCGGAGGCTCTCCGGGCAAGGAAGCTGGAGGAAAGGGGGGAATGAAATGGAAGCCAGGACATATCCCGAATTCAGCACACGATATCCGCTACTGCTGAAGACCTTCATGAGAAGACCGCTGGGTCTGTACCCCAACGAAATCGGCGTTGTCAACAGGAACCCGGACACCGGCCAGTATCAGAGATTCACCTGGCGCCAGTGGTACGAGCGTACGTGCCGGCTGGCGAATGCCCTGCAGTCTCTGGGTGTGAAGCCGGGAGGGGCTTTCGAGCCGGGCGACAGGGTGGCCACCCTGGCTCAGAACAACCACCGTCACCTGGAGCTGTACTACGCCGCGCCGTGCATGGGAGCGGTGCTCCACCCCATAGTGCCGCGGCTTTCGCTTGACCACATAGTCCATTCGATAGAGCACGCCGGCGACACGGTACTCTTCTTCGACGACATCATCCTGCCCCTCGTTGAGCTGGTCTACGAGAGGATACGGCCTGTGGTGAAGAAGTTCGTCTACATGTCGGACGGCGGGGACATGCCAAAGACGAAGATCGAGCCCCTCTACGACTACGAGGAGCTTATCGCCAAGCAGTCTCCGGAGTACGATTGGCCCTATCTGGACGAGGACACCTACGCGACCCTGATGTACACCACGGCGACCACCGGGCTGCCCAAGGGGGTCATGTTCACTCACCGGCAGCTCTATCTGCAGGCGCTGCACGTGATGGTCGCCGCAACCTGGTCCGCGGACCCGAATCAGCCGAACCTCGGAGATGCGGCGGTTCCCATGCTGCTCACCCCGTTTTGCCATGCCAACGGATGGGCGATGCCCCATATCTATGTGTTTGGCGCGTGCAAGGTGGCGCTGCCGGGCAGGTTCACTCCGGAGGGTTTCTGTGACCTGGTTCAGACCGAGAAGGTGACCATGACGACTCTGGTTCCCACAATGCTGGCGATGCTTGTCGAGTTTGAGGACCTCAAGAAGTACGACCTCAGCAGCCTGCAGATGATAGGGGTCGGGGGAGCGGCCCTGCCCCTGGGACTCAAGACCAAGGCCGAGGAGCTGATACCCGGCTTCACTGCCACTTCGGGGTATGGCATGACCGAGACGGCGCCGTTCGTCGTCGCCGCTTTCACCAAGCGCTACATGAGGGACTGGCCCAAGGAGAAGCTTGACAGGATCAGGGTGAAAACGGGGTTGCCCTTCTCCGGCCTGGAGGTCGACGTTTTCGACGAGAATGGCCGGCCGGTGCCGCGTGACGACGAGACCATCGGAGAGATAGTCATCAGAAGCCCGTGGGTCATGGAGCAGTACTACAACGACCCGGAGAAGACGGCTCAGGTATGGAGGGAGGACGGCTGGTTCCACACCGGTGATGTCGCCAGGATCGATGAAGAGGGTTATCTGACCATCGTCGACAGGATCACCGACGTCATTCGCAGCGGTGCGGAGATGATTCCCACGGTGCTGCTGGAGAACCTTACCGCCAGCGCCGACGGGGTCCTGGAGGTCACCTACATCGGCGTTCCCGACGAGAAATGGGGCGAGCGACCGATGGCCATCGTCAAGCTGGCGCCTGGCGCTACCCAGTCGGAGGATGACATATACAGGTTCCTTGAAACGGAAGGAGTGTACACGGGCAAGCTGGCCAAATGGATGCTTCCCGATTTCATAGCGATCACCGACGCCATACCAATGACGAGCGTGGGCAAGTACGACAAGATCGCCATCAAGAAGGGCATAGAGGAGTTCCTGTCGAAGGCCAAGAAGATGCGTGAGGACTAGGCCGCCAGGTCTTCAGAAGACAAAGGGGATGACCGCCCTTCGCCTCTGCGGGTAGTCGGGGAACTGGCTGGGGTACCACTTGTGATGGGCCCGTGCGCGGGGGAGCAGATTGGCCGCGGTCCACAGGGCGAAGGCGAGTCCGGGCAACGACCACGTGGCGATGGCCCAACCGCACCACTCGGTGATCTCGCCGAAGTAGTTGGCGCACGAAACACGCTCGAACAGCCCTCCTCGGGGTATCTGATACCCGCTCTCGCCTGGCTGCCGCAGCCGCCGCAGCACCTCGTCGGAGTGGAGGTTGACGGCGAAGCCGGCGAAGAACAGCAATGCGCCGACGATGAAGCGCGGGTCGGCAAGCCACTCGGTGCCATAGACGGGACCGAAAGTGTTGATGTAGCGCCCGTTGAGGTACCCGTTCATGACATTGAAGGCCAGGCCCAGAGCCATTACGAACACGGTCATCTGCCTCCTGCTCCCCCTCATGCGGAAGGGAAACACAAGGGTGCGACGCAGGTAGTGTATCTGCCACATGGCCAGGAAGATGATCGGCATCACGCTGGCGGTGCGGCTGCCTAGGGCGAAGCACAGGGCGAATACGACGACTGCCGGCGCCTCCATGATTATCCACCCCAGCCGGTTGCCGATGCGCGCTCCCCAACCCCGACGTGTGTACCGTCCGTAGGGCGCGGCAACGAAGAACAGGACAATGAAGGCGATGATTGCCATCGCAAAGATGGCAATCAGCAGGATGTCGTAGACCTGTCGCTCGCTCATAGTCCGGCCATTGCGTTCACAGTGCTGCTGATAGCCCGGTACAACCGTGAAAGACGGGGCAGGTTGCCTCTGCCGCTGTCCAGCATGATACGCTCTGCGGCACCCACATATCAAGTCAGGGGGCGACGTGTACCGTTTCGGTGGGTGGTGGGGGGCTGCCGCGCGGACCGCGTGCGTTGACGCTGGATGCCGGGCGTGATACAGTGGGTCTCGCCACCGATGGGCCGGTGGTCACAGGACATTCTCTCCTCTCCCTCAGTCCTGCTGCTGAGCTTGCCCCCTGCGGCAACCGTCCATCTCTCTGAAAGAGTTCTATGCGAACGCTGGTCACTGGCAGCACCGGGTTTCTTGGCAGCCACCTCGTGGAGCGTCTGCTGGCTCAGGGGCATGAGGTGCGTGCCCTGGTCCGCAGTACGTCCAACCTCGACCACCTGAGGTCAACCGGTGTTGAGATAGTCTTCGGCGACATAGAGGACTATGAGAGCTTGATACCCGCCGTCAGAGGCATCGAGGTCGTATTCCATGCGGCTGCCCGGGTGACACCGGGGTGGGGAGAGTGGCGCCAGTTCCATGCCTCGATTGTCAGCGGCACGGAGAACATGCTGATGGCGAGCGCCGGGGCCGGATGCAGCCGCTTTCTCTATTTCAGCACCGGTGGTGTCTATGGCAAGGCATGCGAAGGGGACACCGCCGCCTGTGAGTCAACTCCGTGCCACGTGGACTTCCGGCGCGACACCTACTACGAGAGCGCGAAGCTCTTGGCCGAGGAGGCGGTGTTCAAGTACCACCACCAGGACAGAATCCAGGGCTCGGTCATCAGGCCGGGAGCGGTCTACGGACCGCGCGACAGGCTGGTCGCCGACCGCGTGTTCCGGCACGTGTCCGGGCCGGTGGTGGTGTGGCCCGGTCAGTCCGACCCCATGTACAGCGTTGTGTATGCCTCCGACACTGTCGACTGCGCCATTGTGGCGGCCACCAGCGACCGGGCGGCGGGCCAGGTGTACAACGTGGCTCCCGCCGAGGGCATTCGGTTTCGAGATTTCGCAGCGGCAATGATAAGGGCCACCGGTGGCTCGAAGCTGCATCTGACCGTTCCCTACGGCCTCAGCTACTGTTTCTGTGGGGCGCTGGAGGGATGGTCGAAGCTGCGGCGGGTGGACAGGATGCCCTACCTTACGCGCTCCGCGCTGCGATTCCTGGGGAAGGGGGTCTTCCTCGATTCCACCAAGGCGAGGGGGGAGTTGGGGTGGGAGCCGAGGGTCTCGATGGAGGAGGGGACCGCCCTGTACGTGCAGTGGCGGCTGTCGCAGGAGAAGGAGTGAGCGGGGGAGAGCGAAGCTGCACGGGTCGGAGGCGCCGCACGACCGAGCGCCTTGACATCATATGTGGTATGCTGTATACGTAAGTAGTGGCTGCCGGCCTGCAGTGGGACACGCGACAGGGCTACAATCGGGCAGCCGTCGAGCGACCAGCTCGTATTACAGGGTGGCAAGAGGTGCCACCGCAAGGTTAGGGAAGTGGGCCGCTAGCTCAATGGGAGAGC
>CAYTKL010000023.1:0-16752 GCA_964438305.1 uncultured Dehalococcoidales bacterium
AAGGCTGGTGCTTCCTGAGTGCTTCTAGAGCCCTCTCAGAGAGTTCTATGCGGCGACCCTTACCGTTCTTGGTTTCCTCTTCAATTCTCCCGACGCGTGCCTCCGACATTGTGCGTCGTACCTGCAATATGTTCCCCTGTAGGTCTGACCACTTCAGCCCCAGAAGCTCACCCCGGCGCAAGCCATAATGGATTGCCAGCACGTACAGAGCCTCATAGGTGCCGGCATTGTACGTAGGGAACTCTCCCGACCGCAGCACGAACCTATCGATGAAGGGTATGGTATCTTCAGTCAGCTTCACCCTGGCATAGGTGTTCAGGGTCATATCATACTCGCCGTACTGGTTCGTAGCTTCCCAGAAGCCTTCCTTCTGGGCTTCCACATTGATGCCTACCGAAGCTGCCGGAATCTGCAGCTCGCCCCACTGTCGAGCATACGAAATCCCCATAGGCCCGGATATAGTGGTGAAGATTATGTGCGCTCCGGCGTCCTCTATGGCGGTCAACTCGGCGGCCACGTCCTCCGCCGTATCAGAAGGCCGCCACGTCCCCACAATTTCCATACCCATGGCAGGAAGAAACGCACCGGCAGCATTCACGATGGCATCGGCCCACTCCAGCTTCTCTGCCAGTATGGCCACCTTCGGCGTCTCAACCCCACACTGTTCCGCCAATTCTGCAGCCACCACACCGAGAAGCATGAAATCGACCTGCCCAAGGTTGGTGTTGTTTATCGGGGTAACCCGGAACCAGTACTTATACCGGTCGTAGTTGTCCCCTACAGCGGTACATAGCTCCTTGGTGGCAGCCCCACACCCGAGAAAGATCGTCTTGTTGTCCATGGCAACTTCTTGCATCGCGAAGACCGACTCGGTTCTAAAGCCACCGACAAGGAAATGCACCTTATCAACCGTTATCGCCCTTTCCACTGCGCTGGCGGCATCGGTAACGCTGAGGATCTCATTGGAGTCCACCTGGACCAGCTTTATGTTGTACGACTCGCCTCCCACGTCTATGCCACCGGCAGCGTTTATCTCTTCGGCGGCCAGCTGAGCCCCGTACCAGTGGTGCTCGCCCTGCGCAAAATTCATCGGCCCCACCACGCCGATCTTTATCTCATTCGCCGCCCCCCCACCACCACAACTGGTCACCATCAGTGCCAGACAGACAGCTACAGGAATAATGGCCCCTATGATCACCTTCTTCATCTATGACCTCCTTGTTACGCCTTAGTCACGACCATCCTCCACTTGAACCCGCTATCACCACCCCCTTTCGGTGAATTGCACGGCGAAACAGGTGCGCCACGCAGGCTCGCCGTCTGTCCGTAGGGCGAGAATGTCCTCGCCACAACGGCTGGTGCCCCGCAACCAGCCACACGCCTGCTCCCACACATATGAACACATCAAGCCGCCTGACAATAGCACTCGCAAACGCTATTGTCAAGCCTGATGCAAAGCGCCACGCGCCTTTGAACTGCCCTCGCCGAGACCGTGCTTTGGCACGGCTACAACCCCTTGTCCACGATAAACGCCGCCAGGTCGGCAAGCCGACAGCTATACGCCCATTCGTTATCATACCAGGAGACCACCTTGACCATGGTGTTCCCAATTACCATCGTGCTTGGCGCATCGACTATGGAGCTCGTCGGGTTCCCCTTGAAGTCGATGCTCACCAGTTCCTCGTCGCTCACCGCCAGTATGCCCTTCATCGACCCACCGGCCGCCGCACGAAAGGCTTCATTCATCCCTTCAGCCGTGGCCTCTCGCTTCAAATCCGCCACGAAGTCCACCACCGAGACCGTGGACACGGGGACACGGTATGCCATGCCATGAAGCCTGCCCTCCAGTTCAGGTATCACCACGGTTACCGCCTTCGCCGCCCCGGTGGTGGTCGGGATGATATTCATTGCCGCCGTTCGCGCCCGCCTCAGGTCGCGATGATACATGTCCAGTATCCGCTGGTCGTTGGTGTAGGCATGAATGGTCGACATCAGGCCCCTCTCGACCCCGAAGGCCTCATGAAGGACCTTGACCACCGGAGCGATGCAGTTGGTGGTGCAGGAAGCATTGGATATGATGTGGTGCTTCGCCGGGTCATACTGAGCCTCATTGACCCCCAGTACGATGGTGACATCTTCGTTCTTCGCCGGCGCCGAGATGATTACCTTCTTGGCACCACCCTTGCGGTGTGCCGCCGCCGCAGTGCCGTCGGTAAACAGGCCGGTGGACTCCATCACTATCTCCACCCCATGGTCTTTCCACGCGATCTTCGCAGGGTCGCGCTCAGAGAGCACCTTCACCGCCTGACCGTCAACGACGATACTGTCCTCGGTACTCTCTATCTTGCCTGGACTGATGCCATAGTTGCTATCGTACTTCAGAAGATGGGCATTGGTACGGGTGTCGGTAAGGTCATTGAGCGCTGCTACCTCAAGCTTCCCCCTGTAGTTCTCATTGATAGCTTTCAGAACCTGCCTGCCGATCCTGCCAAAGCCGTTGATGCCGATTCTCGTTGCCATTCCTGTCCTCCTTGCCTGTCCTTGTTTCGCCTGCCGCTGCCCCCACCCGACTACTCGCCGTCGCCAGCGTTGACGACCACGAGAGCGCCGGGCCACGGGACTACATTGGACCGCCCGCGGCCGCTCGGCGAGATGAAACCGAAGCGCCACCCTTTCCACTTCTGCGGCGCTTGATCATATCAACGAAAGCCTCAACCCGCGTCTGCAGATGCTGCGTGAGAAGGTACTCGTTGTTTCCCTCCAGGGTCAGCATAGGCAGGTCGATTCGCCGCCGAAAGATGATATCGCCAATGCCACGGTGACAGAACGCCTGCACATAGTGGATCACTCCATCCACCCGGCGCAGACCGAGTTGAGGAATGATGTCATTGAGCCTGTCCGAGACCGAATACGGGTAGGTGTAGTGGGTGTATTGCTCGGCGAGGCAACTGCCGCGGTTGGGCATGTCGAACTGCCGTTGAATCTCGTTGAGCACGACCCTGGCCTCCTGGCTTTCGACAAAACGGTACAGGTCCTTGCCGAAGACCGAAGGCACACCCACGTAGGCCAGGCGAAGCATGGTGTCGGAATACGGCTTCCTCCCTCCCGCCTCATGCAACAGCGCGGCCAGTCCCCTCTCGTACTCCTCGTGGTCCCCCAGGAAGTCCGAGGTCGACACCAGCCAGTAGTGATTCTCCCAGCCGCTGACGAGCCCATCCCTCCAGGTAAGCCGGTCGACATCGTCAGCCAGGACTCTCGCCGCGTCAAGCTTGTCCCGGACCTTCTCAGCCGCCTCTACGGTTGTGCCCAAAGCTGATGCCAGCGCTTCAAGCATGTCCTGCATGGCGCTGACGTCTTGATGGTCCGGATAGGCGAACGGAACTACATTGAGCCCTCGCAGCTTCAACACCTCCATGAGCATCACCGTGTTGGAGCAATCGCCGGTGGTGACACAGAGGACAGTGTCGATGCCCCGCTCCACACAGACCCCGTACATCCCCTTTATCCAGGTGCAGCAGTTCATCGGGAAGCCGTCCCGCTCGGCGATGGTGACCAGCCTTTCCGGGTCGGGGTCAGATATGAACAGGTTGTTCAGGTCGACAGGCGTCAGACCCGCGGCCAGAAGCACCTCTACAGGCACTGTCGTGGTAATCCCTATGGTGGTCACCAACAACCGCTCCGGATTCGCCTCACTTGCTCTCTCGTCACTGCTCGCCGCCTTCTCCAAGCCGAGGAAGGGCTGCCGTCTTACTTCTGCCACGTACGCGCTGTCTCCGAGGAGCGGACAATCAGGGCCTTAGTCGCCTCAAGCCCGCTCCGCGGCGCTTCCGCCATGCTGCGGGCGACCTCCTTTGCCGTTTCCAGCAGCCGCCCCCTCGGCACAAGCTGGTTCACCAGCCCGATGCGCCGGGCCTCAGCAGCATCGACCTTCCTGCCGGTGAGGCACAGCTCCCGCGCCAGGCCGCCGCCGATGATGTCCCTGAGCGCGGTGAAAAGAACGGGGGAACCGTATCTGATCTCGGGGTGAGCGAAGGATGCTCCCTCGGAAGAGATCCTGATGTCACACAAGACGGCGAGGTCCAGACCGCCGGCCAGAGCCGGGCCGTTGACGGCGGCGATAAGCGGCTTCTTGAAGTTCATCAGCCGCATATGGTATGCCGTTGACGACTCATTGAACCGCTTCACGTGCTCCGGATCGTCGAAGCGCATCTCGCTGAGGTCGAAACCTGCGCAGAAAGCGGGTCCCTTGCCGGTGATGATGACCACGCTAATCTCGTCGTCCTGCTCCAGCTCCGCCAAACAGGCGTCGATTTCATATCTGAGGGCGATGGACAGGGCATTCCTCTTCTCAGGGCGGTTCAAGGCAACGACCGCGACCGGGCCTTCGGTTTCGACGACCAGGAACTCA
Source organism: uncultured Dehalococcoidales bacterium (assembly GCA_964438305.1). Lineage (GTDB taxonomy): Bacteria > Chloroflexota > Dehalococcoidia > E44-bin15 > E44-bin15 > CAYTKL01. The sequence goes on from CAYTKL010000023.1 coordinate 4,409, forward strand.
TAGGGCATGACACATACAATCGCCTATCTGGCCAGGCAGGCCAGGGCGTCCATTCCCAGATACCGCGCTGCGTCGCCCAGTTCCTCCTCGATGCGAAGCAAGCGATTGTACTTGGCCACACGCTCGCTGCGTCGCGGAGCGCCAGCCTTTATCAGTCCCGTGTTCAGGGCAACGGCCAGGTCGGCTATGGTGGTGTCCTCCGTCTCACCGGAGCGGTGGCTCACTATCGCCGTCCAGTTGGCCCGATGCGCCATCTCTATAGCTTCCACGGTCTCAGTGAGCGTACCTATCTGGTTGGGCTTGATAAGCACCGAGTTGGATACCACTTCCTTGATGCCGCGAGACAAACGCTCAACATTGGTAACGTAGAGGTCATCGCCCACAAGCTGGACTTCCTCGCCCATCCTCTCCATCAGCGACCGCCAGCCTTCCCAGTCGTCCTCCGCCATGCCATCCTCAATGCTGATGATAGGGTAGCGGGTCACGAGGGCCTCATAGTAGTCGACCATCTCCTCACTCGAAAGCGAGATCTCCTCCCTGGCGAGAATGTACCTGCCGTCCTGATAGAACTCCGATGCCGCCGGGTCGAGGGCTATGTAGCAATCGATGCCCGGCCGGTAGCCTGCCGCCTCTATGGCCTCATCGAGAAGCTCCACTGCTTCCCTGTTGGAACCCAGCGTGGGGGCAAAACCGCCTTCATCACCCACGTTGGTGCTGAGTCCCTTGCCCCTGAGCAGTTTCCGCAGCCCGTGGTAGATCTCGGAGCCCATTCTCATTGCCTGGGCGAAGGTCGTCGCGCCGAGGGGTAGAATCATGAACTCCTGAAAATCGGTGGAGTCTGAGGCGTGCTGTCCACCGTTGAGGATATTCATCATCGGCGCCGGGAGGATGTTGCCCGGCCTCGACCCGGCCAGGTATCGGTAGAGCGGCATGCCGCACGAGTTTGCCGCAGCATGGGCAACAGCAAGGGATACGCCGAGGATTGCATTGGCGCCAAGGCTGGACTTGTTGGGCGTGCCATCGAGCTCAATCATTCTCTGGTCGATGGCCCGCTGCTCGAGCGCGCTCATGCCGACTATTGCCGGCGCGAGCCGCCCGACGACGTTCTCCACGGCCTTGCGTACACCCAGCCCACCAAGCCTGCCCCTCTCGCCGTCGCGAAGCTCGTGAGCTTCGTGGACGCCGGTAGAGGCCCCCGATGGGACCGCGGCACGACCCAACGTGCCGTCGGACAACAGGACGTCGACCTCGACCGTGGGATTCCCCCGCGAATCGTAGATCTCCCGCGCTCTGACATCCTCAATCAGCGCCTTCGCCTGTCCGGTCATGTCCCCATTGCCTTTCGCACCGATGAAATGGCCTTCTCCACCGCATCCGCCGGGTCTTCCGCGGTGACTATCGCTCCATCCACTTCCCCACCTTTGCCCAGCGCCCAGGTGCCAAGACCGACCACTGGAATGTCGCTCTGCAGCGCATAGGCGATCTCAGAGAGTGTCCCGTACTTCCCGCCGATGGCGATGACCGCCTGGCCCGACTTGGCCACGATGGCGTTTCTGGCATATCCCATGCCAGTGACTATGGGGACCGTCACGTGGCGATTGGCATCGTGTCGGCTGTTACCCGGCAGGATGCCGATAGTGGTGCCCCCTTCGGATGCGGCTCCGCGACAGGCTGCCTCCATCACGCCCCCCAGCCCACCGCATACGAGGGTAGCACCTCGCTTCGCCAGCTCCCGCCCCACTTCCTCGGCGAGGCGCTCCTCCTCCACCGAGCAGTTGCTCCCACCGACAACAGATATGAACACCTGCACTCCTCGCTGCCAATCCAATAGTGGCAGCTCTTGCCCAGACTTTTGAGGCAGATTATAGCACTTCGCTTCGACGTGCCACAACCAGAAAAGAAGGCAGCCGACGGCGGAAGGAGCTAGTTGTAGCGGTTCATCGCCGTCTCGACCCCCTCGCTGAGGATGCAGCAGACGGCATCCGAGACGGTAGCCAGGACCCGGTCCACGATTCGTTTCTCCTCGGCGGTGAAACCCTTGAGAACGTAGGAAACGGCGTCGCCCACGGGGCGTCCTATGCCGACACGAATTCTGCAGAACTCGTCACTCCCCAGAGCAGCTATGATCGACTCCATCCCTTTGTGACCCGCGGAGCCGCCACGCTCACGAATACGCAGCTTCCCCACCGGCAGGTCCAGGTCATCATAGATGACGAGAAGCTCTTCCAGTGGCACGGCATAGCGCCGCATCAACAGGCCGACGGCCTCACCGCTGAGGTTCATGTAGGTCTGCGGCTTGGCAAGCACTGCCGCCTTTCCCGCTATCTCACCGGTACCCAGCCTGGCTCTCGACTTGCGCCCCCTCAATGAGATGCGATGCCTTCGAGCCAGGTGGTTCACACAGCGGAAACCCACGTTGTGCCGGTCATTGGCACGCGCCCTACCCGGGTTTCCCAATCCTACGATCAGTCTCACCGCTTAGCCAGTAGCGAGTTTCTTGCCCAACTCCCGACACTCTTCAACAATCTCAGGAGCAGGTTTACCCTTGGCCAGCGGACCGTCTGCAACCTTGTTCAAAGCGAAGGCACCGGCGATGCGCTCAACGGCCTCGATGGCAACTCGTTGCTCCCGAGCCATGCTGGCAAAGGCGGCAAAAGGCTTCCCATCCACCTTGCCGCGGCTGCCTACGAGGCTTCGGTCGAAGAAGTCCTTCAGCGCTCCAGACATATAGCCGAAATACGTAGGCGTGCCAAACGCGACAGCGTCGCAGGCAATGAGGTCATCAGCGGTGGCGTCGAACGCCTTCTTCACCGCAACATCCTCAGCCCCCGCCCCCTTCGCTCCCTCGGCCACGGCCTTGGCCATTTCCTCCGTGTTTCCGGTGTACGAGTGGTAGATGATCAGCACCTTTGCCATATGCTCCCTCCTTTTTTAGTTACTCTCCCCAATGAGCTGGAGAAACCTCTCCTCGCTCAACTCTTCTACGCCCAGTGCCCGCGCCTTGTCCAGTTTGGAGCCGGGGTCGGCTCCCACCACCAGATACGTCGTCTTCCTGGTAACACTGGAGCCGGTGGAACCGCCAAGTGCCTTGACCCGCTCTTCCGCCTCGCCCCTGGAGAAGGCCTCGAGCCTTCCTGTGATCACGAACTCCTGACCCTGCAAAGACACCTCTCTTGGCTTCGCGGCCTCCTTCTCAAGCCTGACACCGGCCTTCCTCAGCTTGTCAATCAGCCGCAGATTGGCCTCCTCGCGGAAAAACGCGTGCACGCTGTCCGCTATCCTGGGGCCGATGCTCGGAATAGACGCCAGATCCTCCCTGCCTGCCCCAGCCAGGCTGTCTATGCTGTCGAAACGGCTGGCCAGAAGCTCCGCTGTCTCATCACCGACGTGTCTGATACCCAGGGCGAAGACCACCCGGGAGAGGGGACGTCCTTTGCTCTCACCAATGGCATTGAGGACATTCTCCGCGCTCTTGTCGCCCATACGCTCCAAACGCATAAGGTCCTCTTTACGGAGGAGATAGAGGTCGGCGACGTCCTTGACCAGCCCCTCCCGCAGCAGCGCGGCCACCAGCTTCTCACCCACTCCGTCGATGTCCATAGCCGGGCGCGAGACGAAGTGCGCCAGATGCTCGTAGATCTGCGCCGGACACGACGCGTTGGTACAGCGGGCCATAGCCTCGCCCTCAGGCTTGATGACTTCACTCTGACAGACCGGGCAGCGCGACGGCATGACGAATGCCGTCTCCTCACCGCTGCGCTTCGACACCACCGGGCCAACCACCTGAGGGATGACCTCACCGGCCCTCTGCACCAGCACCGTATCGCCGATTCGGATGTCCTTGCGCCTGATGTCTTCCTCATTGTGCAGCGCCGCTTGCCTGATGGTCACCCCACCGACGGACACCGGTTCCAGGACGGCGAAAGGATTGAGGCTTCCCGTCCGCCCCACGTTGATTCCGATGTCAAGTAGCCGTGTAGTCGCCTGAACTGCAGGGAACTTGTAGGCGACAGCCCACCGCGGATCGTGCGCCACGGTGCCGAGTTCCCCCTGCAGTTCGAACGAATTCACCTTCACCACCACCCCATCGGCCTCGAACTCCAGCTTCTCCCTTTCCTCCAGCCATCGCTGGTAGTACTCCTCGGCGTCGTCAATTCGACCCACACGGGCGTTGTACGGGCTTGTCTTGAACCCCAGCGTCTTCAGGTACTCCAGAGTCTCCCAATGGGTGCCCGGCATTCTCCCTTCGAACGAACCCAGACCGTAGATGCAGATGTCCAGCGGGCGCCGCGCCGTTACACGTGGGTCAAGCTGGCGCACCGACCCGGCGGCAGCATTCCTCGGGTTGGCAAACAGGGGCTGTCCCTCCTCAGCTCGCTCCTCGTTGAGCTTCTTGAAGCCCTTCCTGGACAGATAGACCTCGCCCCTGACTTCGAAGCTTGCCGGAGCGTCTCGAGGAACAGAAAGCGGGATGCTCCTGATGGTCCTCAGGTTCTGAGTGATGTCCTCACCCCGATAGCCGTCTCCACGCGTTGCGCCGCTTACCAGACGTCCATTCTCATAGGTCAAGGCCACAGCGAGTCCATCCAGTTTCAGTTCACACACGAAGTCCATGTCGCGGTCCGGCACCATATTCGTGACCCTGCGGTGCCACGCGAGAAGCTCATCGTAGGAGAACACGTTGGCCAGGCTGAGCAACGGGAGGCGATGCTCCACAACACCGAAGGCTTCCACTGGAGCCGCACCCACTCGCTGCGTGGGCGATTCGGCGGTCACAAGCTCCGGATGCTCCTCCTCCAGCCCCCTCAACTCCACCATCAGTGCGTCATACTCGGCGTCCGAGACCTCAGGGCTGTCGAGCACGTAGTAGCGGTAGTTGTGGTAGTTGATCTGCTCCCGCAACCTGTCGATACGCTTGCTGACCTCTTCCTCCACCAATTGGCAGCCCCCTGGCAATCAGCCCAACTTCCTCAGTTCCTTCTTCAGGATCTTTCCCAGGATATTCTTGGGAAGGCTCTCTATGAACTCCACCGCAATCGGCGTCTTGAACCTGGTCAGGCTCTTCCTGCAATGCTCGATCATCTCTTCCTCCGTGCACTGCGCCCCAGGTCCCAGCACCACGAAGGCCTTTATGTCCTCACCATACACCTCATCTTCCACACCCACCACCGCACACTCGGCCACTTTGGGATGTGCCATGATGACCTCCTCCACCTCCCGTGGAAAGATGTTCTCCCCCGCCTTGATTATCATATCCTTCTTCCGCTCGGTGATGAAGATGTAGCCGTCTTCGTCCCTGTATCCGATATCGCCTGTGCGCAGCCACCCGTCTTTCAGAGCTTCCGCCGTTTCCTCAGGCAGATTCCAGTAGCCCTTCATCAACATCGGGCCGCGCATCACTATCTCCCCCTCCTTGCCCGGCGGCACCTCGTTGTCATCCTCGTCCAGTATCCTGACCTCCGTCCCTTTCATGGGGAGGCCGATAGAGCCCGTCTTGACCGGCCCATCGACCGGGTTGACGGCATTGTTGGCGCCAGCCTCGGTGAGGCCCCAACCCTCGTAGATGGTCGCCCCGAACTTCTCTTTAAATGCCCTGGCGGTATCCAGAGACAGCGGGGCAGAGCCCGAGATCCAGTACTTGATGGAGCTGAGGTCGTACTTGTCCGCTTCGGGCGACATCAGCATGAGGATGTACATTGTCGGGACCGCCGCAGTCACGACTGGCCGGTGCTTCTCAATAAGCCCGAAGAAGTCCTCCACCTGAAACCACCTCATCAAGATGAGTCTGACCCCCATGAGATAACACGTGTTCATGGTCGCGATCCCGTATGAATGGCACAGCGGCAGGGATGTCAAGACAGGCAGAGGCTCCATGTTGAACGTCTCCTCCTGCGCCTTGCAGTTGGTGTACAGGGCATAGTGGGAAAGCATGACTCCCTTGGGCTTCCCCGTGGTCCCCGCGGTATAGATGAGGATAGCCAACTCATCGTCATCCGTATCCACCATCTCTACATCCTCGTAGGCTTCCTCCACAAGCTTGTGGAAGTAGAGGGTGCCCGGCATTTCCTTGTCTACGAGGACAAGGTCCTTGACCCCCGGAGCCTTGGACCTGGCGCTCTCCATCTTGTCGAGAAAATCCGAGCTGCCGATTACCACCACCGCACCCGAGTCCTGATAGATGTGAGTCGTCTCTTCTTCCCCCATAAGGAAGTTGATGGGAACGATTACCGCCCCTATCTTCCATACCGCCTGGAAGCTCTGCAGGACCTCCGGAGAATTGGAGCACTGCACAATCACACGGTCCCCTCTCTTCACGCCGATTCCCCGCAATGCATTGGCGAGCTTCCGCGCCGCCCGGTCCATCTGCACGTTGGTGAACTCCTGGTCTTCGAAAACCAGACTTACGTGTTCGCCAAACTTCTTGATGTTGTCCTCAGCGAGCTGTGCCATATTCATCTTCACACCCCTCCATAGAGACTCATGGCCGACCACTTTCCCAACCACGCTATTCCATACACCGCCCCGCAGGCTAGTTCAGCTTCTTCAGTTCTCTCCTCAGCACCTTGCCCATGATATTCGTCGGCAGGCTCTCGACGAACCGTACCGAACTCGGCACCTTGAAACGCGTGAGTCTTTCTCGACAATGCTCGATTATCTCTTCCTCCGTGCACCGCTCCCCCGGCGCCGGGACCACGAAGGCCCTGATGTCCTCGCCGTACATCTCATCCTCGACGCCCACGACTGCACAGTCAGCGACTTTGGGATGTGCCATAATCACTTCCTCGACCTCCCGAGGAAAGACATTCTCCCCCGCCTTGATGATCATATCCTTCTTGCGCTCGGTGATGAAGACGTAGCCATCGTCATCGATGTAGCCGATGTCACCGGTGTGCAGCCAGCCGTTTCGCAGGGCTTCGGCGGTCTCATCCGGCATGTTCCAGTAGCCCTTCATCACCATGGGACCACGCACCACGATCTCTCCCTGCTCGCCACGCGCCAGTTCGCGGTCGTCGTCATCGAAGACCTTCAGCTCTACTCCTGCCATCGGCACGCCGATGGAACCGGTCTTCACCAGACCCCCTAGCGGATTCACCGTGTTGTGGGCAAACGCCTCAGTGAGGCCCCACCCTTCGTGGATGGTGGCCCCGAACTTCTCTTTGAACGCCCTGGCAGTCTCCAAAGACAGGGCGGCCGACCCCGAGATCCACAGAAGGACAGAACTGAGGTCATACTTGTCCGCCTCAGGAGACATGAGCATGAGCTTGTACATCATGGGGACCGCCGGCACAATGGCCGGCCTGTGTTTCTCCACCAGCCTGAAGAACTCCTCCACCTGGAACCACCTCATCAATACTATCTTGGCTCCGGTGCAGTAGCACGTGTTCATCGTGGCGATGCCGTACGAATGGCAAAGGGGAAGAGAGATGAGCATGGGAGGCACTTGCGCATCCGCTGGCATCTCCATCGCCTTGGCATTGGAGTAGAGGGTATAGTGGGAATGCATGACCCCCTTTGGCTTTCCCGTTGTCCCGGCGGTGTAGATGAGGATGGCCAACTCCTCGTCGGCCACCTCCACCATCTCCAGCTCGTCCGAGCCCCCTTCAACCAGTCCGCGGAAGTCCACGCTGTCGGGCGTCTCGCCATCAACCCGAATCAGGTTGCGGACCTGCGGGGCCTTCAACCTGGCCCTTTTCGCCTTCTCCAGTGAGTCGGGACCGGCAATGACCGCCACCGCCCCGGAGTCCTGATAAATGTGAGCGGTCTCCTCTTCCCCTATGAGGAAGCTGATTGGAACGATCGCCGCCCCCACCTTCCACACACCCTGAAAGCTCTGCAGGGCCTCGGGACAGTTGGGCAACTGTACGATGACCCTGTCACCCTTCTTGACGCCCAGCTTGCTCAGCGCGCTGCCCAATCTCCTCGCCACCCAGTCCATATGTACGTTGGTGAACTCCTGATCCTCGAAGACAAGGCTCGTGTACTCCCCAAAACGCGCGATGTTCTCGTCAGCAAGCCGTGCTACGTTCATTCTTCTACGTCCCTGAGTTGGGCTGAGAGTCTCGGTCTACAGCTTCACCAGCTTGACAGTGTAGACTTCAGGTATAGCCTGAAGCTGGAGAAGCTGCTCCTCACTGACCGGCTCGTCGAGCTCAAGCATGAGGAGGGCTTTACCCCGCGGCTCAAGGCGGCCCAGTTGCATTGAACTGATGTTGATGTCGGCGTTCCCCAGCATGGTGCCCACTGTTCCAATGAGTCCAGGCCGGTCTCGATGGTCACTGAAGATGAAGTAGCCCCCTCTCGGCACCACATCTATCCAGTAGTCGTTGACTCTCACGATGTGAGCCTCACCCCTCATTACCGTCCCCGCCGCCACCGTTACGCCGACGCTGGTGGTGACCTCCACCGTAAGCAGACTGCCGTAGTTCTCACATACGGAGTCCTTGTGCTCCACGACCTTGAGGCCCCGCCGCTGGGCCACGATATGGGCATTGACCAGATTGACCCGTTCCTCGCTAATCGCCTCCAGGAGGCCGCCAATGACCGCTGCCCTCACCGCTGTGGTGTCGTAGTCGGCGACGTCGCCTTCGTACTTGATGTTTATGGCGCTCATCTGCCCCTCCGCCAGTTGAGAAAGCAGTCGCCCCACGTGATGGCCGACACCGAGGAAAGGCGCAATGATAGCGCGAATCTCCGGTGCAATCATGGGCGCATTCACCGCGTATCTGGCGGGCTGCCCGCTGAGCACAGCGACAATCTGCTCCGCCACATCGATAGCAATGGAAGCCTGGGCCTCGGCGGTGGACGCCGCCAGGTGAGGTGTAACCACAATCCTGTCGTTCTTGAACAGAACGCTCTCCTGCGCCGGCTCTTTGGTGAACACGTCGATGGCAGCACCAGCCAGCTTCCCGCTTTCGACCGCGCGGAAGAGCGCCTCTTCGTCCACTACCCCACCGCGAGCGCAATTGATGATCCGCGCCGTCGGTTTGACCGTCTTTAGCTGCTTGGCGCCGATAAGTCCCCTGGTCTGCTCTGTGAGAGGCGTATGAAGGGTGATGAAGTCCGCCTCCTTGAGCAGTTGCTCCAAGGGAACCAACTCCACCCCCAGATTCCCGGCGTACTCCATAGAGACGAAGGGATCGTAGGCTATCAGGCGCATCTCAAGCCCCTTGGCGCGCCGCGCCACCTCCGAGCCAACGTTCCCCAGGCCGACAATGCCCAGAATCTTGTGTCTGACCTCCGTGCCCATGAAATCCTGCCGGCGCCACACGCCAGACCTCAGCACGACGTTCGCCTGAGGGATGTTGCGCGCCATGGCGAGCATCAAGGCCACGGTATGCTCCGCAGCGGAGATGGTGTTGCCCGCAGGCGCGTTGACCACCACGATGCCTTTTCTTGTCGCCGCCTCAACGTCGATATTGTCGACACCCACCCCGGCCCGCCCGATGACCTGAAGCCGCTCCGCCGCCTCGATGATGTCCGCCGTGACCTTCGTTTCACTCCTCACCACCAGCGCGTCGTACTGCTGAATAAGCCCCAGAAGCTCGTCGTGCCCCATCCCCAACTTCACGTCGACGTCGCCGAAGGCCTTCAGCGCATCTATGCCTTCGTCGGCCACCCGGTCCGCAATCAGAATCCTCATCTAATCACCCCCTGCTCCCTCACCCTTTGAACCCCGCTTTGGGGAGTGCAGCCTTGAGCGCGCCGATGACGGCATCCATGTCAGCCTCAGTGACAAAGCCAAGGTGTCCGATGCGGAATATCTTGCCCTCAAGGCTCTGCTGGCCGCCAGCGAGCACCGTATCGAACTCATCCCTGAGCACGCCACGGAGCTTCTTGACATCAACCCCGTCAGGCACCTTCACCGCCGTAACGGTGTTCGACGCATGTTTCTCATCGGCGAACAGCGACAGCCCCAGCGACTTCACTCCTTCCCTGGCCTTCGCACCCACACGAGCATGCCGGGCAATGATGTTGCCGAATCCCTCCTGCTGCAGCAACTTCAGTCCGGCATGCAGTCCGTAGATGGTGGTGAGTCCAGGAGTCCACGGCGTCTGTCCCCTATCGTCCAGATACTTCTTCGCGCGTGCCAAGTCCCAGTAGAACCGTGGCATCTTCGCCTGAGCGTGAGCCTGCCACCCCCGTTCGCCTACACTGACCATGGCCAGCCCCGGCGGGGCCATCCACCCCTTCTGCGAGCCAGTGACGACGATGTCACACCCCCACGCATCGATGGGCAAGTCAATAGCGCCCAATCCGCTGATGGCATCCACCACCAGCAGCTTGTCGAACTCCCTTATCGTAGCGCCTATCGACGCCATGTCATTGGTTACCCCGGTCGATGTCTCGTTGTGCGTCACCAACACCGCCTTAATCGTCGTGTCCTGGGACAGCGCCGCGCGCACTGCATCGGGATCGACCGCCTGTCCCCATTCGAAGCCAAGCCGGGAAACCTCTGCTCCGAAGGTCTCAGCGATATCGGCGAAGCGCTCCCCAAAGACACCGTTCGCCACCGATAGGACCTTGTCGCCGGGGGAGAGGCTGTTAACCACAGCCGCCTCCATGCCCCCGGTACCCGACCCGGTCAGAATGAGGACGTCCCCTTTCGTCTGGAACATCTCCTTTAGAATGGCGGTGGACTCACGGATCATCTCCGCGAACTCAGGCCCGCGATGGTTGACCATCTGCCGGGCCATGGCCTGCAGCACCTCCTCAGGCAGTGGCGTCGGCCCTGGGATTCGTAGTTGCATTTCCTTACCTCCAGTCGCTACTCAGCGGTCGCTTTTGATGCGGCGGGGACTCCAGGGTTCCCCTCAACTCCTATCGATAACATCGTCTTTGTCGAAGGCCCTGATACCCTTGCGCAGAATGGTGTCAAGCTCCTCCTCGGTAAGCATCCCGTCAGAGAGTATCACTTCCCGCGCGGTCGTGCCATCCCGCGCCGCCTGGCGGGCGACATCCGTGGCCTTCTCGTAACCGATGTAGGGGACAAGTGCAGGCAGCCCCCAGTTCCACCAACCCCTGTCAACCAGCTCTCGGCAGACCTCTTCGTTGGCCCTGATGCCTTTGACGCACTTCTCGGTGAAAATCCTCTCCGCCTGGTTCAGCAGCGATATCGATTCAAACAGGCAGTGAGAAAGCAGAGGCTGAAAAGCGTTCAGTTCCAGTCGGCCTCGCCGGATCACCTCACAAACCACGTAGTCGTTGGATATCACCTGCATCGCCACCTGCTCCACCATCTCACCAATCACCGGGTTGACCTTGCCCGGCATAAGGGAAGAGCCAGCCTGCATTTCAGGCAGTGTTATCTCGCCCCACCCCGCCCTCGGCCCCGAGGCTATCAGCATCAGGTCGCTGGTTATCTTGGATATGTTGGCGGCATGGACCTTCAGCATGCTCGACACCGTGGCGAAGGCATCCAGGTTCTGAGTGGCATCCACCAGGTCCCTGGCATCAAAGAGGCCGAGGTTCGTATCCTCGTTGATCTTCTCGATGACCAGAATGCCGAAGCCGGTCGGGGAGGCAACCCCCGTGCCGATAGCTGTCCCACCCATGTTGACCCGCTTGAGAATGAACTCGCTATCCTCAATCCGATGTCTATCCCGTCCCATCACTTTGGCGTACGCGGCAAACTCGGCTCCCAGCGTTATCGGCGTCGCATCCTGGTGCTGCGTCCGGCCCATCTTCAAGATGTGGGCGAAATCCTCGGCCTTCTGTTTCAACGCCTTCTGCAGTTCAAGAATCGTACCCGAAAGCTGGCAGTGCAGCCGACACATGGCCACTCTGATCGCCGTTGGAATAACGTCGTTGGTGGACTGATGCATGTTAACGTGGTTGTTGGGATGAACGATATCATAGTCGCCCCGCTCGCCGCCAAGCATCTCGATGGCGCGATTGGCGATGACTTCGTTGGCATTCATGTGGGTAGACGTTCCCGCTCCCCCCTGGAACACGTCAACGATGAACTGGTCGTGCAGTTTGCCGGCGATTATCTCATCGCAGGCTGTCACAATGGCCTGGCCGATGTCCTCAGTCAGGTAGCCCAACTCCATGTTAGCCCTGGCGCACGACTTCTTGACCTGTGCCAGAGCGCGGATTAGCTCCGGATGGATTCTATGGCCCGAAACGTCGAAATTCTCCCTAGCTCGCAGCGTGTGTATACCCCAGTACACATCCCGCGGGACCTCCCTCTCGCCCAGAAGGTCATGCTCTAGCCTACTCAATAACCTGCACTCCTTTCAGATTGCCTCTACTATTGAACAAACCTCTCAACGGGTAGCTGTCGCCCGTCGAAAGGTTTGAACGTGTTAGTCCGTATCTACTATCTTCACGAAGCGGCGCTTGCC
>CAYTKL010000024.1:0-16020 GCA_964438305.1 uncultured Dehalococcoidales bacterium
GAAAGGGTCATGGAGATTAACGCGGGCATCAGTGATTCATTCGTCTTCTCCAGTGGCAAGAACATGGCGGTGTTCAAGGGCGTTGGATACCCCGAGGAGATCGCCGAGTATTTCTGCCTCGACCAGTATGAGGGCTATCTATGGACGGCGCACGGCAGGTTCCCCACCAACACCCCGGGCTGGTGGGGGGGCGCCCACCCCTTCAACATCCTGGACTGGACGGTGGTACACAACGGAGAGATTTCATCCTACGGCATCAACAGACGTTTCCTGGAGGAGTACGGGTATCACTGCACCATGCAGACCGACACCGAAGTGCTGGCATACGGCGTCGACCTTCTGGTGCGCCGCCACGGTCTCCCGGTGGACGTCGTGGCCAAGGTGTTCGCACCCCCGTTCTGGACTGACATGGAGCGGTGCACGGAGAAGGAGCGAAGGCTGTTTGTCACCTTGCGCCAGGTATATGGCAGCCTGCTGATGAACGGCCCGTTCACCATAATCATTGCGCATCAGGGCGAGATGATCGGCCTTACCGACCGCATCAGGCTGCGGCCTCTGACGGCAGGCACAAAGGGGCCCGTCCTCTATCTTGCGTCCGAGGAGTCGGCCATTCGTCTGGTATGCCCTGACCTGGACCGGGCGTGGATTCCCATGGGTGGCGAGCCCATAGTCGGGAGTCTCAGCAGCCCGCTCGGGGCGGACAGAGTGGCAGTTGCAGGAGGAACAGGCGGTCATGCTGACTAAGCGAATCATACCGTGCCTCGATGTCACCGCCGGGCGAGTGGTGAAGGGTACCAGCTTCACCGACCTTCGAGACGCTGGCGACCCGGTGGAGCTTGCCGCCTTCTACTACGCCGAGGGGGCCGACGAGCTGGTATTCCTGGACATTGGCGCCACGCCTGAAGCTCGAGACACCACGGCCAACGTCGTTGAGCGTGTGTCGGAACAGGTGTTCATACCCCTTACCGTCGGAGGCGGGCTTCGCAGTGTTGGTGACGTGCACCACATGCTGGAGTCGGGAGCCGACAAGGTGGCGATCAACACCGCTGCGGTTACGAATCCTCAGCTTGTCACCGATGCGGCGACGAGGTTCGGCTGTCAGTGCATCGTCGTGGCCATCGACGCGAGACGAATCGGCGGCGACGGCAGTCCCAGGTGGGAGGTGCTGACCCATGGCGGAAGGAAACCGACCGGCGTCGACGCGTTGGAGTGGGCCGGACGGGCCGTGGACCTCGGGGCCGGCGAGCTGCTGCTTACCAGTTGGGACGCCGACGGACAGCGGGCCGGATACGACCTGGCGCTGACGCGCGCCATCAGTGAGGCAAGTGCCGTGCCGGTGATCGCCAGCGGCGGCGCCGGAAGCCTCCAGCATCTCTACCAGGCCCTCGTCGACGGCAAGGCCGACGCCGTCCTCGCCGCGAGCATCTTCCACTACGGCGTTTACTCCATCGCACAGGCCAAGGAGTTCCTCGGCGACAGGGGAATACCGGTGCGGAGGTAGGGTTGCCATGAAGACCTATTTGCCACCAAGGTTCATCGTTGAACGAGATGCAGCGCGCTGCATCCAGTGCCAGGTATGCGTCGACCAGTGCTCCTTCGATGTCCACTACTACGATCCGCTGGATGATGAGGTGAGGAGCCTGGAGGAAAGGTGCGTGGGCTGCCATCGCTGTGTCGTGTTCTGTCCCACCAATGCCCTGAACGTACGCAAGCACCCTCTCGAATATAGAGACAACTGCAACTGGAAACGGGACATCATCGAAGACACCATCAAGCAGGCGGAGACCGGCGGGGTGCTTCTCACCGGCATGGGGAATGACCGGGGGTATCGCATCTACTGGGACCACCTGGTGCTCAACGCCAGCCAGGTCACCAATCCGTCGATTGACCCTCTACGCGAGCCCATGGAGTTGACCACCTACCTTGGTCGGAAGCCAGACAGGGTGGAGCTGGATGAGAATCGCGGGACGTTGAAGACGCGGCTCGCTCCACAGGTCAGGCTCGAGGTGCCCGTGATGTTCTCCGCCATGTCCTACGGCGCAGTGAGCCTGAACGTTCATGAGTCGCTGGCGCGGGCGGCAGTCGAGGCAGGCACTCTGTGGAATACCGGTGAGGGAGGCCTTCACCAGAAGCTATATAAATACGGCTACAGAACCATCGTTCAGGTAGCGTCGGGGCGATTCGGCGTGCACCCTGAGTACCTCGACGCAGGCAGCGTCATCGAGATCAAGATCGGTCAGGGGGCGAAGCCCGGCATCGGGGGACACCTGCCAGGCGAGAAGGTGAGCGCCGAGGTGTCAATGACTCGCATGATCCCGCAGGGAACGGATGCCCTGTCCCCTGCTCCACAGCACGACATCTACTCCATCGAGGACCTGGCGCAACTGATTCACGCCGTGAAGGAGGCCACCAACTACACCAAACCGATAGCGGTGAAGATAGCGGCGGTGCACAACTCGGCGGCCATCGCCAGCGGCATGGTGCGGGCTGGGGCCGACATCATCGCCCTTGACGGCCTGCGCGGGTCTACCGGTGCGGCGCCCAAGATCATCCGCGACAACGTGGGCATACCCATCGAGATGGCGCTGGCCTCGGTGGACGACCGGCTGAGGCAGGAAGGCATTCGCAATCAGGCCTCCATCGTCGTCGCCGGAGGCATCCGCAACAGCGGAGATGTCGCCAAAGCGGTTGCCCTGGGAGCCGACGCTGTGTACATCGGGACGGCGGCGCTCGTGGCACTGGGTTGCCGTCTCTGTCAGCAATGCCATACCGGGAAGTGCGCATGGGGCATCTGCACCACCGACCTGAGGTTGACCAAGCGCATCAACCCGGACATCGGAGCCAGAAGGCTGACCAATCTGCTCCGCGCGTGGAACCTGGAGCTCAAGGAAATACTGGGCGGCCTGGGCGTCAACGCGCTGGAGAGCCTGCGGGGGAACCGCTTGCACCTGAGAGGCGTGGGACTGAGCGACACCGAGCTTGAGATACTGGGAGTACGAATGGCAGGGGGTTGAGAATGGCAGTACAAGTACGCGAACGCAGGGTCGATGGCGGGGTGCAGATAGACGCCTATGGACTGACCTTCCGTGAGCTCAATGCGCGACTGAGGGATGTCGTCGCCAACGGCACGGACCGCATCCTGCTTACCAATGTGTACGGTCAGAGGTACATCGGTACGGACCTGGACAGGCCGGTGGAGATCGAGATAAACGGTACCCCCGGCAATGACCTGGGAGCGTTCATGAACGGTCCGACCATCATTGTTCGTGGCAATGCCCAGGACGGCTGCGGCAACACCATGAATGATGGTGAAATCATCGTTCACGGCCACGCTGGCGACATCGTCGGTCTGTCGGCACGCGGGGGGAAGATATTCATCAAAGAGGACGTCGGCTACCGGGCCGGCATTCACATGAAGGAATACAAGGACAAGAAGCCGGTGCTGGTCATAGGTGGTACCGCTCAGGACTTCTTCGGGGAGTATATGGCGGGCGGAATCGTGATTCTCCTCGGCCTCGACCTGGGTCAGGGAGGGCGTCACAAGGCCAAGTTCATCGGCACGGGGATGCACGGCGGCGTCATCTATGTGAGGGGGCAGGTGGAGGACTATCAGCTTGGCAAAGAGGTGGGACTGGCCAAACCGGACGAGCAGGACCTCACCGTCATCCGGCAGTATGTCCATGAGTTCGCCCAGCATTTCGAATACGACGCCGCGGCAATACTGAGGCACAGGTTCGTGAAGCTCTTCCCGCTCTGGTTGAGGCCCTACGGCAGGCTCTACGCATACTAGATGAGGGTTGGCGATGTTGAGGCAAGAAAACCGAGATACGGAAAGGAAGCTGATGGCCATCCTGACGGTGCTTCGCAACTCCGCGGAGCCAGTCGGCGCCAGGGTAATAGCCGGTCGGCTGGAGGACCTGGGCGTCCAACTGGGCGAGAGGGGCGTGAGATACCACCTCAGGCTGATGGACGAACGTGGGCTGACACGACTGGTGGGGAGAAGGGACGGTAGAGAGATCACTGAGGTCGGAGTTGACGAACTGAGGAGCGCCCTGGTCGGTGACCGGGTCGGCTCCGTCACCTCGAGGATAGAGACACTGGCGTATTTCACATCGCTCGACCTGGACTCTTGCAGCGGAGAGGTCCCCCTGAACACGTCTCTCTTCCACAAGGAGGACTACGCCGATGCCCTCAAGGCCATGAGACCGGTCTTCGCCGCTGGGCTGTGCGTGAGCGACCTGGTACTGCAGGCATTGGAGGCAGACCGCTTGGCGGGAATGACGGTGCCTCCGGGAAAGGCAGGCCTGTCGACCGTGTCGAGTATCGCCATTGCCGGTGTCCTCATCAGGGCGGGGGTCCCGTTGCATCCAAGCTTCACCGGTCTCCTCGAACTCCGCGACGGCAAGCCTCACCGCTTCACCGAGTTGATCGACTGCAGCGGCTGCTCTCTCGACCCGGCCGAGGTATTCATCGCAGGCAGGATGACCAGCGCCGCAGCGGCCGCGGCAACGGGCAACGGTGAGATAGTGGCGGAGTTGTGGCAACTGCCGGCCGCGTGCGAACCCGCTGTGGAAAGGACTGTCGAGAGGTTGAAGCAAGCTGGCCTCGACGGCGTGGCGGTCATGGGCAGAGTGAACACCCCGGTATGTGAGGTTTCCGTGGACCCGGACAGAGTCGGGCTCGTCCTCAAACATGGACTCAACCCGGTGGCTGCCGCGGTGGAAGCGGGAATAGAGGTGAGAAACCACTCTATGAGTGGGGTGGCCGACTGGAGGAGCTTGAGAAGCTTCGTCGACCTCTAGACGGCGAAGCCGGGTGGATGACTATGTCGAAGGTGCTTATCGTAGGCCATGAGGCCGAGAAGATGGAAGGACTGCGCCGGGCGCTGGCGCAGCACGGCTTCGCTTGCTCCGTGGCTCGCGACGATGAGGGCTTGCTGGAACGGGTCGCCAGGCAGGCGCCGGACCTGGTGCTGGTAGCCATGAATGGCTTGGCCCCGGACCCTTCGATACGACAACTGGCTGAAAACGAACCATTCGTCGATGTGTCCACCATCGTCCTTCTGCCTCGACATGCCCTCGACGACCCGGGTGCCGTTCCTGACGCGGACGATTTCGTAGTTGAGCCCTGGGACGCATCCGAGGTGGCGCTGCGAGCCAGGCGAGTCCTGCAGCGCAGCAACGGCAGCGACGGGGAGGAGGTCATCGAATGCGGTGACCTGCTGATAGACCCGGTCCGCTACGAGGTGCGGCTCCGCGGCGAGATCGTGACACTGACCTTCAGGGAATACGAGCTGCTCAAGCTCCTGGCGTCCAACAAAGGTCGGGTGTTCACGCGCGACGCTTTGCTCAACCGCGTCTGGGGCTATGACTACTATGGCGGCGACAGGACGGTAGACGTTCACATAAGAAGGCTGAGGAGCAAGATCGAAGGCTCCGGCGACAGCTTCATTGAGACGGTGCGATACATAGGCTACAAGTTCAGGTCCACCTGAATTGCCCCCTACACCGGCTCGGTGAGCCGGCAGTCACAGACGGCCCCCGTCAACAGCCTCACCAGCACCGAGGCAGGGGAAGAGGACTCGAACGCAGTCAGACATGGGTAGAGACGAAAGGAAGGTTATAGATGTGTGGAATAGCAGGATGTTTCGGACGACAAGACGTAGATACGGTCAACCGTATGCTGGACGCGTTGCCCCACCGCGGGCCGAATGACCGCGGTATCCACAGCCTCAACGGCATGGTGTTCGGCCAGACCAGACTGTCTATTGTGGACGTAGCTGGCGGCCATCAACCGATTCTAGCCAACGGCGGCAGGGCGGGCATCGTCTGCAACGGTGAGGTATACAACTTCCGAGACTTGAGAGAGAAGCTCACCTCCAAGTACCACTTCAAGACGAACTCAGACACGGAGACTATTCTGCATCTCTATCAAGAGAAGGGGCCTGAATGCGTTCGGGATTTGGACGGCATGTTCGCCTTCGCTATTTTCAGCGGCGACGACTTCATGCTGGCGCGCGATCCCATTGGAATCAAGCCGCTCTACTACGGCTACGTGGGAGACACCCTCTACTTCACCTCTGAACTCGGTGCCATGACTCTGGCCGGCGTGGACGAGGTCCACGAATTCCCCGCGGGACACTACTACACCGCAAGTGACGGCTTCGTCCAGTACTACGAAATCCCACCCATCCAGGACCACTTGCTAACCGACGTGGACGAGACCTGCGGAATCATCCGAGACACGTTCATCAAGGCGGTCAAGAAGAGGCTGCTGGCCGACAAGGAAATCCATGTCGGCTCCTTCTGCAGCGGAGGACTGGATAGCAGCCTCGTCGCCGCCATTGCCGCCGACGAAATCCCGCACCTGCACACCTTCGTCGTCGGGATGCGGGACGAGGACGGCAACGAGAGCGATGACCTCAAGGCATCACGCATCGCGGCGAAACACATCGGCTCGACGCACCACGAGCTGATCTTCTCTGAGGAGGAGTACTACGAGGCGCTGCCAACCGTAATCAACAAGCTGGAGAGCTACGATCCATCGCTGGTGCGCTGCGCCATCCCCTGTTACTTCACCTGCAAGCTGGCGGCGGACTACGTGACGGTGGTGCTCACCGGGGAAGGTGCCGACGAGCTGTTCACCGGTTACCACTACATGAAGCATTACCCGATGGACGTGCTCAACGAGGAGGCGAGACGCTGCATAGGAAATCTGCACAACATCAATCTGCAGCGGGCCGACCGCATGGGCATGTACTTCAGCCTGGAACTGAGGGTGCCATTCCTCGATGTGGCACTGATTGACCTTTCCATGAAGATCCCTGCGGAGCTGAAGATCCGTGAATCGGAGAAGGTGGGGGACAGAATCGAGAAGTGGATTCTACGCATGGCCTTCCAGGATACTGGTTACCTGCCTGATGAGATACTATGGCGATACAAGGTACAGTATACTCAGGGAGCGGGGTGCGAGAGCCTCGGTGAGAAGATGGCCGAAAGAGAGATGAGTGACGACGAGTACGAACGCGTCAAAGCCGAGAATCCGAACGCGGTGATCAACAGCAAGGAGGCGGCCTACTACTTCAAGGTCTTCCGTCAGTTCCATCCCCAGGACTCGATACTCGGCTCTATCGGAATATGGACCGGCTTCGATTTCGCCGAGGAAAGAGAGCAGGTGCGGGGCACGGTGGATGGTGACCTCAAGCACACCCACTAGGCACATGTAACACAAACGTAATGCGTGCGAAATCCGCTGGAAACACTAGCACCTTAACATAGTACCCGGGACACATAGAAGACCGGGGGTGATTCTTGGAAATGGTCAGTGCTGGAGACACGACATGGATCCTCATCTCGGCAGCCTTGGTGATGCTGATGACACCGGGCCTGGCTCTCTTCTACGGGGGCATGGTACGAAGGAAGAACGTGCTGTCCACCGTAATGATGAGCTTCGCGCTCCTGGGGGTCATCGGAGTGCTGTGGGTGCTCTACGGCTACAGCCTGGGCTTTGGCCCGGACTTCGGCAGCTTTGTTGGCAAGCTTGACTGGATTGGCCTGATGGGGGTGGGGCAGGACCCATCAAGCGTCTATGCCTCAACAGTGCCCCACATCGCCTTCATGATATTCCAGGGTATGTTTGCCATCATCACCGTTGCGCTGTGGACCGGTGGGGTGGTGGAGCGCACCAAGTTCAGCGCCTTTCTGGTACTGGCGGTGCTGTGGTTCACCGTTGTCTACTGTCCCATCGCTCACTGGGTGTGGGGCGACGGCGGCTGGCTGGCACAGTTGGGGTCTCTGGACTTCGCCGGTGGAGCGGTAGTCCACATCAATGCCGGTATGTCGGCACTGGCTCTGGCTTTCCTGCTTGGCCCCCGTCGTGGCTTCAAGGAGAGGGAGGCCATGGAGCCTCACAATATACCAATGGTGGTTCTGGGCGCGGGGCTCCTGTGGTTCGGCTGGTTCGGCTTCAATGGCGGCAGCGCCCTCACCTCCGGCGGACTGGCATCGAGCGCTTTCGTGGCCACGAGTGTCTCCGCCTCAGCCGCTGCCGTGACATGGATGCTTCTCGGCTGGTATCACCGCCGACCGTCCGCCCTGGGGGTAGCCACCGGAGTGGTGGCGGGCCTGGTAGCCATCACCCCCGCGGCCGGATTCGTCCAGCCCATTGCGGCGATTCCCATCGGGGCTGTGGCCTCCGTCATTTGCTTCTACTTCATGCTCATGAGGACGAAGTCCAGCGTTGATGAATCGCTGGACGTGTGGGCCGTCCACGGCATGGGTGGAGTCTGGGGCGCGCTGGCCACCGGCATCTTCGCCACAGTCGCCGTCAACCCGAGCGGAGCGGACGGCCTGCTCGCGGGCAATCCGATGCTTCTCGCCAAGCAGCTCGCCTCTGTTGTTGCCGTCGGGGCCTTCGCCTTTGGCGCCACATGGGTCCTGGGGAAGCTGGTAGACAAGACCATAGGGCTGCGTGTCACTCAAGACGAGGAGATGGTCGGATTGGACATATCACAGCATGGTGAACGCGCCTATGGAGGTCTCTCGTCATGAAGAAGATCGAGGCAATCATCAGACCGGAGAAGCTGGAAGCGGTACGGGCTGCTCTGGCGGAGTACAATATCCTCGGCATGACGGTTACCGAGGTGAGCGGCCGGGGACGGCAGCAGATCACATTGCAGTGGAGGGCTGGTGGCTATCGCGTCGAGCTCGTGTCCAAGCTGAAAATAGAGATCGTCGTACTTGACGAGGACCTGGGCCGTGCGCTCAACGCAATCGTGAGCAACGCCAGGACCGGCGAGAGGGGAGACGGCAAGATATTCGTTCTGCCCGTCGAGCATGCGGTGCGCATAAGGACGGGCGATGAAGACCAAAACGCGATCTAGGGAGTACAAGGCACAAGCCTACGAAAGGAGATTCAAATGGTGACAAAAAGCAGAACCGAGGGCAACGAGTATGTCCTCAAGACGGCAAAGGAACGGGACGTCAAGTTCATCCGCCTGTGGTTTACCGACATTCTTGGCGTGCTCAAGAGCTTCGCCATCACCGTGGAGGAGTTGGAGGGAGCCTTGCAGCAGGGGATGGGTTTCGATGGCTCATCCATCGAGGGGTTTGCCAGGATAGACGAGAGCGACATGGTGGCCCTGCCCGACCCTGAGACCTTCCGGCTTCTGCCGTGGAGGCCAAAGGAGCATCACGCCGTGGCCCGCATGTTTTGCGACGTCGTGAAGCCTGGGGGCGAGCCCTTCGAGGGCGACCCAAGGTATGTACTCAAGAAGAACCTGAAGCGTGCCGCCGAGATGGGTTACACCTTCTATGTCGGGCCTGAGCTGGAGTACTTCTACTTCAAAGACTCCAGTGGAACGGAGATGCTGGACCAGGGTGGCTACTTCGACATGACTCCCCTCGACGCGGCAATGGACTTGAGGAGGGAGACAGTCCTCACCCTCGAGGAGATGGGCGTCGGCGTGGAGTACTCTCACCACGAGGTCGCCGGCAGTCAGCATGAGATAGACATGCGATACACCGACGCGCTCACCATGGCGGACAACGTCATGACCTACCGCCTGGTGGTGAAGCAGATAGCCATGAAGTACGGCGTTTACGCCACCTTCATGCCCAAGCCCGTTTTCGGGGTCAACGGAAGCGGCATGCACGTGCACCAGTCCCTGTTCAAGGACGGGAGAAACGCCTTCTTCGATGCCAAGGACCCGTATCACCTGTCTCAGATAGCCAGGAACTACATAGCGGGCCTGCTGAATCATGCACCTGAGATAACCGCGGTCACCAATCAATGGGTCAATTCCTACAAGCGATTGGTCCCCGGCTATGAGGCCCCCGTCTACCTCACGTGGGCACGCCGCAACCGCTCCGACCTCATCAGGGTGCCCGAGTATCAGCCCGGCAAGGAGAACGCGACCAGGGTGGAGTTCAGGTCACCTGACCCGGCGTGCAACCCGTACCTCGCTTTCAGCGTCATGCTGGCAGCCGGGTTGCAGGGCATCGAGAGGGGATACGAGGCACCGGAGCCAGTTGAAGAGAACGTATACGAGATGAGCGAGGACGAGAGGGTCAAGAGGGGAATCGGCACGCTTCCTGGCAGCCTTTGGGAAGCTATCGAGCTGGTGGAGGTGAGCGAGATCGTCCGAAAGGCGCTTGGCGACCACCTGTTCCAGGCGTTCGTTAAGAATAAGAAGATCGAGTGGGACCAGTATCGGGCGCAAGTCACCGACTACGAGCTCAGGCGATACCTGCCAGTGCTGTAGCGCGGCCTCTACCGCCGGCTCAGGAGGTTCATAGTTGAGGCAGTTGCGCGTGGGTATGGGTCAGATCAACACCACTGTCGGCGATTTCGCCGGCAACGTAGCGAAGGTTGTTGAGGTCATAGGCAGAGCGAAGGCCCTGGGAGTCGACCTCGTCACGTTCCCTGAGCTCGCAATATGCGGCTATCCGCCGGAGGACCTGCTGCTCAAGCCGCAGTTCATCGGCGAGAACGTGAAAGGCCTTCACAGGGTTGTCGAGGAATCGCATGGCATTGGCGTCGTCGTCGGATTCGTCGATGCCGCGGAGGACATATACAATGCTGCGGCCATCATTCACGACGGCGAACTCGCTGACGTCTACCACAAGGTGTTCCTGCCCAACTACGGGGTCTTCGACGAGGACCGCTACTTCCGCGCGGGGAGTGAGTGTCCGGTGTACGTGATTGGTGGAATCGGCATAGGCGTCAACATCTGCGAGGACATCTGGTACGAGGCCGGGCCCGCCACGGCGCAGGCATATGCCGGCGCTGAGGTCATCGTGAACATAAGCGCCTCGCCGTACCACCTTGGCCGGAGCGATTTCCGGCAGAGAATGCTGGCCACGCGCGCCGCCGACAATGTGGCCATTGTGTTGCACACCAATCTGGTCGGCGGTCAAGACGAGCTGGTCTTCGATGGCAATAGCATGGCGTTCGACCAGTTGGGCAGGCTGCTTGCAAGAGGAAAGCATTTCGACGAAGACCTCGTTGTGGTGGACCTCGATGTCGAAGCTGTTTTCCGCAGCCGCTTGCGCGACTCAAGGTTGAGAAAGGAAACACTACTGCTGGGTCATAAGGAGTGGAATACACCCAGAAAGGAGGTGTCTCAGACCGGTAACACTGTCTCGAGACCACCGCTGCCGCAGAGAAGAGCCGAGGTCCGCGACGGTCCCGGCGAGGTCTACGAAGCGCTGGTGCTCGGCACACGGGACTACATTCGGAAAAACGGCTTTGGAAAGGTTGTCATTGGCCTGTCTGGCGGAATCGATTCCAGTCTCGTGGCGGCTATCGCCGTCGACGCCCTGGGGCCGAGCAACGTCGTCGGCGTGTCGATGCCGTCCAGATACTCCTCGGCAGGCAGCAGGTCCGATTCTGAGCTTCTCGCCAAGAGTCTCGGCGTCGAGTTGATGACCGTTTCCATCGAGCAGGTCTACCAGTCCTACCTGGATGTGGTGGCTGGACCATTCGCGGGGACGGAGCCGAACGTAGCCGAGGAGAACATCCAGGCCCGCATCAGAGGCAACCTGCTCATGGCGTTGTCCAACAAGTTCGGTTGGCTCGTCCTCACCACCGGCAACAAGAGCGAGATGGCCACTGGATACGCGACGCTCTACGGCGACATGGCGGGAGGATTCGCTGTAATCAAGGATGTGACCAAGACCATGGTCTACCGGCTCGCCGAGTACCGCAACGCGACCGCAGGCCGCGAACTCATTCCGTCGAGCGTCATCGCCAAGCCGCCGTCAGCCGAGTTGAGGCCTGACCAGGTGGACACCGACAGCCTGCCGGCCTACGAGGTCCTGGACCCGGTGCTCGTCGCCTACGTTGAGGAGGACAGGAGCGTCGAGCAGATTGTCGCTATGGGATTCGACGAATCTGTGGTAAGGCGGGTAGCCCATTTGGTGGATAGAAGCGAGTACAAGCGACGCCAGGCGCCGCCAGGGGTCAAGATAACCCCCAAAGCGTTCGGCCGGGACAGGAGGCTACCCATCACCAATCGATTCGAGGGGTAGCGTGGAAAGCGTTGTGTTGGCCAAGTTAGGGGAATGATATAATGACGCTGGCACAACGGAACTGAGGAGCGTCCAGACATTGCAGAGTGCGATACCTGATACTGAAAAGAAGATTGTGTCCATCCTCAAGGTTCTTAGCGAGTCTTCTGAACCATTGGGTTCAATTACCATCGCCCGTGAGCTGGGGCGTCACGGCGTCTTCATGAGCGAGAGGGCTGTAAGGTACCACCTGAGGATAACCGACGAGAGGGGTCTCACCCAGCCTCTGGGTGCGGACGGCCGCATGATTACCTTCAGAGGGCTGGAGGAGCTGCGGGATGCCCTGGCGCCGGACCAGATTGGCTTCATCCTGCAAAGGATCGAGTTGCTGGCGTTTCGCACCACCTTAGACCCGGTGAAGCGGACCGGTCAGGTGGCCATCAATACCTCGCTCCTGGACGAGAACAAGCTCAAGAAGGCCCTCAGTGCGATGAAGGATGCTTTCCACGCCGACCTGTGCGTCAGTCGTCTGGTGGCGATCGGCCACGCGGGTGAGAAGCTCGGCGACGTGGCCATACCACAGGGCAAGGTGGGTATTGCCACGCCGTGTGCCGCGACCATAAACGGTGTGTTGCTGAAGGCCGGCATCCCCATTGAAACGAGGTTCGGAGGAGTGCTCGAAATCGAGAACTCGAAGCCGAAGCGCTTTGTCGCCATAATCTACTACTCGGGTACCTCGCTCGACCCCTCCGAGCAGTACATCCGCGCCAAGATGACGCGAGTGGGTGACGCCGCCAGGACCGGTAGAGGGCGCATCCTGGCCAACTTCCGCGAGGCCCCCGCGGCAGCGAGACTGGTGATCGAGGAGATGGTTTCCGGCCTGAGAGAGGCTGATATTGGCGGGGTCTGTGTGATCGGCAACACCAGTGAGCCGGTGTGTCAGATCGCGGTCGGCCTCAACCGGATTGGGCTGGTGCTGCTCGGTGGGCTCAATCCAATTGCGGCAGCGGCGGAAGCCGGGATCGAGGTCGAGAGCGTCGCCGAGAGCGGCATGATAGATTACAGCCAACTGACGGAGTTCTCAAAACTGTAGATGGGGCTCCGGCCAGGTTGGAGTGTACTTCTGGGTTAACGAGATTTATGAAGGGAGGTGAGCCATGTCACATGACTGGGGTCCACACTACATAGTCCCTTCCGAGGTTCTTAAGAACTTCTCGGGGGTTGTGCGGCTGCGGGAGCAGTACGACGAGGACCTGCTGAGCAAGGAGTTGCAGGAACTCGGGATACGCGGCCCGGTCACTAAGGTGACCAATCCCTGGTACTACCGCAAGAAGGGTTCAGAATCCTGGATCAAGATCGGGGAGTCCCAGGACAAGAGCGAGAACTTCGCGGTGAGATGGGACACGTCCACGCTGGAGAACGGGCAATACGAGGTGTTCGGGTTGATGCACGTCTTCGTGAGAGAGGGCGACGTCGAACGCACCATTGCCCGGGAAAACGTGGTCGAGGTTACAATCGAGAACTGAGGTAGGCATTGCTCCATTGAACGGGCTCCGCAGGTCGGAGCCCGTTCTCTTATGACCTCCCACTATGACCTCCCACCAGCGCCGGTGTTCTAGTACGAATCCCGGTAGATCTGCGCGATGCCCGCGGCATCCAGCCCCCCGGGGTGGCGGCTGAGCCAGGGGGACGACTCGATGGCGAGCTGCGCTATCTCGTCGGCACGCTCCAGCTCGCAACCCAGGTCTCGCAATCGCAGCCGCATCCCCACACTCTCCAGCCACTCCTCGGTGGCGGCTATCCCATCCGCCTTGCCAAAGACGCTCCTACCCAGCAGGTCGCACCTGTCCTTCATTACCGGACAGGTGAATCTCATCCACGCCGGCAGCAGAGCGGCCAGACCCTCACCATGAGTAACGTCGTAGTACCCGCTCAGCGCGTGCTCGACGCCGTGCAGGGTCAGCCAGCCCCTGCCGCCCCCTATTCTGACGAACTGTGACATGGCCATAGTGCTCGCCCAGGAGAGATGGGTACGGGCCTCAATGTCATCCGGCCGCGCCATTGCTTGCGGCAGGTAGCTCACTATCATCTTCATCACGGTCTCGCGAATACCGTCGGTGAGCGGGGTCGGCGCTTCGTCGGTAACATAGGGTTCCACGACGTGGGTGAAGGAGTCTACGCCTCCCGCCTTCGTCTGCTTCTCCGGCACGCTAAGCGTCAGCTCCGGGTCAATGACGGCGACCCTGGCCTGGATACGGGGACTGTCCACGCTGGTCTTCACGTGGGTTTCCCAGTTGGTGATTATGGCCCCGCTGTTTATCTCGGAGCCCGTGCCGGCCATGGTCGGCACCTGAATGATCGGCGGGACGGTACCACCCGCCTCATCCCTGACCCCCACATAGCTCCAGATTGGCTTGGTCCCGCTGCTGGCCAGGGCTATCCCTTTGGCCGTATCCATGGCGCTGCCACCACCCAGGCCGATAATGAGGTCGACCTTCTCGCTGCGGGCCAGCTCGGCTCCCTGGTCCACCGTCGAGCTGCGCGGATTGGGCTCCACTTTCTCGAAGGTCACGGCATCCACCCCGTTCTCTTTCAGGGTCTCAATGACTCTGTCCAGCAGCCCGATTCCTCGCATCTCGGGGTGGGTGACTATGAGGGCCTTGTGCCCCAGCTTCTTCGCCTCTTCGCCGAGCCGGCTCATTCTCCCCGCACCGAACAGTATCTTCGTTGGCAACTCGAATCTCATCGACATCGCGCTTCTTCCTCACTTTCTGTTGCAGGATTCGCATGGTGTCAGGCCGCTAGCCGTCGCTATTAACCCGCAACCGGCCCTGGTTGTCAACAGTCGGTGGGAACATGCAATCCACAGGTGAGGACCTGGCCACCACGGCGGATGCGAGCATTTGACGTTGGTGCTGACATGCAGCTATAATCACTGGTAGAACGAGTAATGCTTACAGTAGGCGTAGACATAGGTTCTCTCACCACCAAAGCGGTGGTACTGGAAGACAGCAAGGTCATAGCTCACGAGCTGGTCCTCACCGGTGAAAGCAGCCGTGAAGCCGCTGCCCGGGCAGTGCAGGGAGCCACGAGCGTTGCCGGAGTGGATATCGGCGATGTCGCCAGGTTCGTCTCCACCGGGGCGGGCAAGAGCGAGACGCCCTACGAAGGTGACCAGGCAACCGAGGTGCTCTCTGCTGTCAGAGGCGCTCTCTTCTACTACCCCTCGGCAAGAACAGTCATCGACATGGGCGCCGAAAGCGTCCGTGTGGCCCGATGCGGTGCCAACGGGCGAGTGGTGGACTTCGGCACCAATGACAAGTGTGCCTCAGGCACCGGGACCTTCCTCGACACCATAGCCAAGGCGCTGGAGTTGACAGCCGAGGATATAGGCCCCCTCTCCCTGCAAGCCAAAGAGGATATTCTCATAACCGCAACCTGCGCCGTCTTCGCCGAGTCGGAGGTTGTCGGGCTGATCGCTCAAGGCAAGGACAAGGCCTCCATTCTGAACGGTATCACCAGGTCCATTGCCAGCAGAGTGTATGGACTGGCGAACCGGGTAGGCATCAACAAGGACGTGATATTCATAGGTGGGGGAGCTGAGAATATCGGCCTCAGGAAGAGTCTGGAAAGCCTCATCAAGCAGGAGCTTCTTGTTCCCCCGGACCCCCAGCTTACGGGCGCAGTGGGAGCAGCCGTCATCGCTCAGGAGAAGAGTAAGGCCCAATGATTACCGCAGGCGTGGACATCGGCTCCCTGACAGGGAAGGCACTGATACTGGAAGACAACAACA
Organism: uncultured Dehalococcoidales bacterium; assembly: GCA_964438305.1. GTDB lineage: Bacteria > Chloroflexota > Dehalococcoidia > E44-bin15 > E44-bin15 > CAYTKL01. The sequence goes on from CAYTKL010000024.1 coordinate 15,802, forward strand.
TCGTCGCGTGGAGTCTGATACCGACCAATCCCGACAGCAGCGTAACGGTGCAGAGGGCAATGGACGCAGCCCTGGAGAAAGCGCACATGTCGCTCGATGACTTGGACTATGTGGTATCCACCGGGTATGGCAGGCTGGTGGTCCCCTTTGCCCAGCGGAACGTCACCGAGATCTCCTGTCACGCCAAGGGTGCGCACTGGTTCTTCCCCGAGGTGAGGA
>CAYTKL010000025.1:0-7504 GCA_964438305.1 uncultured Dehalococcoidales bacterium
TCAAGACCGGGAGCGGGCAAAGGGGTGAGTGGTGCACACAGTGATGTCAGGTATCCAAAGAAAGACGGAGGTGTAGAATGAGACTGGTTGTCGTCGGATTGGGACAGTGTGGCGGCAGGATCGCCGATGAGTTCGCCAGGTTAGCCAGGAGGGCACGGGGTGAGCGCAGGATTGAGATAATCACCAGCGTGTATGCGGTGAACACCGATCAAGCTGACCTGACCGGACTGCGTACTATCAAGGGCGATTTTCATCATCGGATCCTTATTGGAGGCAGGAAGACCAGCGGTCATGGCGTTGGCAAGATAAACGAGGTTGGTGCCGCCGTTGCCAAGGCCGACAGCTACAAGATCATCGATGCAGTCAGGACTGGAGAGAGGTTCTACGAAACAGACGCCTTCCTCGTCGTGGCGGGCACCGCCGGCGGTACGGGCTCGGGGGCCTTGCCCGTCATTGCTCAGTCGCTCAAGGAGAGGTATCCGAACAAGGCGGTGTATGCCCTTGGCATTCTCCCCTTCGAGCACGAGGAGAGCACAGAGGAGAGGACCATCTACAACGTCGCAACCTGTCTCAAGTCCACCTACAGCGTCGCCGACGCAATCATCCTGTGCGACAATGAGAGGTTTATCAAGCGGGATGCCAATCTAGTCAACAACATGGAGAAGATCAACACGGAGATAGTGGCGCCGTTCTACGATCTGCTTTGTGCCGGTGAGGAGGTGAAGCGGAGCCGCATCGGGGCAAAGACAGTCGACGCCGGTGACATAATGCAGACTCTTGAGGGTTGGACCGCGCTGGGGGTAGGCAAGTGCAGGGTCCCGGCGTTTGGCAATCTCCCGTTCCAGAGGTCGGGGAACTTCAGGAAGAAGGGCAGGGAGACCCAGAGGGGACTGGAGGCAGTTGACCAGGCCATTAGCGAGCTCTCGGTGACCTGCATTCCCAAGGACGCTGGAAAGGCTCTGTACATGATCTCCGCGCCATCCAGGGAGATGAACGTAGCGGTGGTGCGAGAACTCGGCAGCATCATGCGGGAGATGGCGGAGGACGCCGTCATAAGGAGTGGCGATTATCCCAGGGCGGGTGGTGACGTCAGCGTGACTCTCATCTTCTCCAAGCTCAACTACGTGCCCCGGCTGAAGGAGTTCTACCGGAGTGCATCCAGTTCCACCGCGTCTCTCAAGAAGAGGCAGATGGAGGCCGAGGAGAGACTTCGAGAGATGGAGGAGGCTGCGGACGCGCTGCCGTCTCTGATATCCGGTGACGGACAGTAGACTCCGACTGTGATCCCGGTTTTGGGATTACGCTGGCCGGCAGGAACTCAAAGGTCCCGCCGGTCAGTTTTTTTGTGTCTGAGAGATCGGTGGGGTGCGGGAAAGGGGTGGGGCAGGTACTGTCGTTACTGAGTCTTGCTTCCCGCACCGGTGGGGAGCAAGTCGGTGAGCTTCGCCGACAGGGCTTCTCTGGTGAAGGGCTTCGAAATCACGCCATCAATCCCCACTCTCTTCAGTTCCTCGGGATCGAGCTGTGTGCCCCAACCGGTGATCAGGATCACCGACGTCTCCGGCTTCTTCTCCTTGACTGCCCTGGCGACGTCACGCCCGGACATCTCCTGCATTCCCATGTCGGTGATGACCACGTCGTAATCGCCCTTGTCGAGGGTCTCGACAGCCCGCTTGGCGCTGGAGAAGCCGGTCACCTCGTGGCCCAGTCGTTCCAGCATCAGCCGCAGAACCTCGTTTGTCTGCGGGTCATCTTCGATAAGGAGTATTGATGCCCTCTTTATCGAGGTGGGCTCCTCGGGAAGCAGCAGCTTCCTGCCGGCATCGGTTGCCACCGGCAGCCTGATGTGAAAGGTCGTGCCCTTTCCAACGGCGCTGTCCACACTGATGCTTCCGCCGTGGCGGTTGATTATGCCATAGGCCACACTGAGTCCCATACCCAGTCCTCCGGGGGCCTTGGTGGTGAAGAACGGGTCGAACAGCCTGCCCTTTATGTCGTCTGGAATGCCCACGCCGGTATCGGCGATGGAAAGGATCACCGACTTGTTCTCCGTCTTGCTCCTGATAGTGATCTTCCCACCCTGGGGCATGGCATCCATGGCATTCAACACGATATTGGTCAGGACCTCACGGAGCTCCGCCGAGTCTCCCTCAACGGGAGTCATTTTGTTCACCTTGGAGCTGATCTCGATGTTTATCCCGTCCAGTTCCTGCCGCTCCAGCCTGCGGGGCTCTACCATTTGCAGGGCGTCCCTCACCACTTCGCTGAGCTCCACCACCTCAAACTCCCGGTCCACTCTGACTCTGGCGAAGTCCTGCAGGCGGCGCACGGTCTTGGCGCCATCAATAGCGCTCTGCTCAATGATCCGCAGGTCCCTCACCACTCTGGGGTCCTTGGCGATGCCCAGGGCCAGTTGAGCCCGACCCAACATGACCGAAAGCATATTGTTGAAATCGTGGGCAACCCCACTGGCCATCTCACCCAGGGCCCTCAGGCTTTCCGACTGCACCATCAGGTCGTGTGCCGCCTTCAGCTCGCCGTAGGCCTTGCTCAGCTCATTCTCTCGTTCGCGTATCTGAATGAACAGCAGGGAGTTCTCCACTGCCGTCGCTATCTGCCCGGCGAGCTGTTCCAGTATCTCTCTCTCCGTGTCACCGTAGGCGTTGGCGTGACGGCTGGTGAGGTTGAACGTGCCAAAGACCTCACCCTTGGAGAAGAGGGGGACGCGAATCGCCGACCTCAATCCACTGGCGAGAAGGTGCGCCTCATCAATGGAGAACTTGGTGTCCTGTGTGAAATCAGCTTCGATGTTGCTCGTCCCCTGTTTCATGACCCACTCGGTGGTCGAACCGGCCAGAGGAATGACGTCTCCCTCGCCGAGCCCCGTCTTCACCTCGCCGGAAACGGCAAAGAACCTGAGCTTGTCGCCATCGATCAGGGCGATGCTCGCCCGGTCGAAATCGATGATCTTCTTTATCTCGCTGGTGAAGGCCTGGTATATGTCTCTGAAGTCCAGGCGGGAACCGATGATCTTGGTCAGCTCGCCTATGACCTCAAGCCGCTTGTTGCGCTGGATGATCTCCTCCTCGGCCTTCTTCCTGGCAGAGACATCTCGTACCAGTAGGGCGTAGGCGGGCCGGCCCTCGTAGATAATCCTCTTGAACCTGACCTCAACGGGGGCCTTCCGCCCCTCCTGACTGAGAAGGGTCGTTTCCCACGTCTCGGGCACAGCTTCTCCGCGCATGGTAGCTTGATAGACCCGCCTGGTGATATCCTGGCTCTCGGGAGGGATGAACTGCCAGAAACTGCACCCATTCAGCTCCTCCACCGGTTTCCCGAGGAGTTCAGCACACCTCTGATTGGCGAAGACTATATACTGCCCTCGGACCACTATGTAGACTTCGTTGATATCATCGACGAGGGCTCTGTATCTCGCCAGCGTTTCCCGTAGCCTGTTGTCCGTGGCTCCAAATGGTAGTCGGCGCAACAGTCTTAGGGCTCCATAAAAGACGTCGGCGCAGCGGGCTGGGAGGTGGCCAAAAGCGGCGCGCAGTGTTCTCACTTTCCGTTCCTGTGACTAGCGTCTGGCGGCGCTACTCATGATGCTCAGGACCTCCAGGATATCATCGATCTTGAACGGTTTGCGAATCATAAGGAGCGGTCCCAGAGACATCGCCTCCATCGCTATGGGGTCATCTCCGTAGCCGGTTATGATGGCCACTATAGCCTTCTCGTCCTTCTGCTTGATGGCAGAGAGCGTCTCCGGCCCGCTCATTCCGGGCAAGACCAGGTCGAGGAAGACCAGGTCGAAGTGTTGCCGCTCCAGTTCCGACACGGCCCTCTCTCCGTTCTCCACAGCCACTACCTTGTACTTCTGCTCGGAGATGACATCGCTCAGCATCTCTCTCACTCCAGGGTCATCATCAACAACGAGAACACTCCCTTCAACCACGGTCGACTGCTTGGCTATCCACTCATCCAGGAGTTCCTTCTTGAACCTCCAGTTGCCGCCTATTTTGGAGGCAGGGATCCGACCCTTCTGGGCCAGCTTATAAACTGTCATGTAGTTCAGTTTCAGGTAGTCTGCCACCTCTTTGACGGTCATCAAGTCGCTCATTTGCTCTCCTCTCTCCCGTGCCGGGATTCTCGTTCTGTAAAAGTCTACTTTATTATAGATTAGTAGCCTATTTTTCGCAACATGTCGCCTTGCAATTCTGCGTAGCCATTGGTAGAATAGTCGACGCCTGAGAAACGGTCGGGGTGTGGCGCAGTCCGGTTTAGCGCGCTTGCATGGGGTGCAAGAGGTCGGAGGTTCGAATCCTCTCACCCCGACCATTGTTTCGACGGGTCCCCGGTGGCCGGCTGGATGTTTGGGTTTGAGGTTGCTGGCGGGCGGGCCACATGAAGTCTGCTGGCTCGGTAGAGCCGAACCACTGTAGCTGATTGCGAAACCCACACGCCGGTGCGGCGCTTGGCTTCGGATGCACTATCTTTGCCTTGATTAAGCAAATCTAGATTTATTTCTGCTATTTGGTCTGTTCTACCTCTTGTCATGTATAGGTCGCTATGCTATTATACGTGAGGAGGATACGATTTCTTTCACACCAGGGGTGAGATGACTACGGAGAAGGAGAAGGCCCTAGAACTAGCCATAGGCCAGATTGAGAAGCAGTTTGGCAAGGGCTCGATCATTCGCCTTGGGGAGACGCCAAGAACGACGGCGGTGGACGTTGTCCCCACTGGTGCTATTGCGTTGGACATCGCCCTTGGAGTTGGCGGCATACCGCGGGGTCGCATCACCGAGGTATTTGGGCCGGAGATGAGCGGGAAGTCGACCTTGGCACTTCACGTCGTCGCGGAGGCGCAGAAACGTGGGGGCATGGCCGCGTATGTCGACGTGGAGCACGCCCTTGACGCCTACTATGCTGCCAATTGTGGTGTGAAAGTGGAGGACTTGTATATATCCCAGCCAGACACTGGGGAGCAGGCACTGGAGATCTGTGAGGCATTGGTCAGAAGCACCGCTTTGGACGTGGTGGTCATAGATAGCGTGGCTGCCTTGGTGCCTAGGGCAGAGCTTGAGGGAGAGATGGGTGACTCCCATGTTGGGCTTCAGGCGAGATTGATGTCCCAGGCATTGAGGAAGCTTACCGCTGCTATCCATAGGTCGCAAACCGCTGTGATATTCATCAACCAGTTGCGTGAGAAGGTAGGGGTTTTCTTCGGGAATCCCGAGGTAACCCCCGGGGGAAGGGCGCTCAAGTTCTATAGCTCGGTGAGGATTGATCTGAGGAGGCTGGAGACCATCAAGAGGGGAGACCAGATGGTGGGAAGCCGAGTTAGGGCGAAGGTAGTCAAGAACAAGGTTGCACCCCCTTTCAAGAACGCTGAGTTCGACATCATGTTCGACCAAGGGATAAGCAGGGAGGGTGGTATCCTTGACCTGGGGACGGAGATTGGGTTGGTGAAGAAGACAGGGGCCTTCTATTCTTACGGCGAGACGCGTCTCGGTCAGGGTCGCGAGAATGCCAAGGACTACCTGGTGCAGCATCAGGAAGTCGTCCAGGATATAGAGGGACAGATTAGGGCAGAGGTTCTCAAGCCTCAGAGTCTCCCGGAAGCGGTCTAGCAGACCCGCACAACCTGCCCGACATCGTTGGAAAGGCTGGGATGATAGCAGTCCAGCCTTTTTTGCGTTTAATGATGGACACTGTGACCGCCGTAAAGGCTCCGAAGAGGGGTAGAAGCCGACTCAGCATCTACCTGAACGGCACCTTCGCCTTCAGCCTGGAGAAGGAGGTGGTGCGGCAGCATGGCCTTCACCCGGGGCAGTTGCTCTCGGAGGGGGAGCTGCATGACCTGAGGAAGGCCGACCTCCTGCATCGGTGCCTTGAGGCTGCACTTCGCCTCTTGAGCTATCGTCCACGCAGTGAGATGGAGATGAGGCGGAGGCTGAGCCTGAGATTCGAGGCTGAGACTGTCGACAAGGTCGTCAGTCAATTGAAGCAAAGGCAGTTGCTGGATGATGCTGCCTTCGCCCGTTTCTGGAAGGAGAACCGGGAGGCTTTCAGGCCCCGAAGCAGCAAGCTGCTGGAGCAGGAGCTCAGGGGGAAGGGAGTGGACTCGGAGGTGGTGTCACAGGCTCTGATGGGCGTTGATGATGATGAGCTTGCCCATCGAGCAGCGCAGAAGAAGGGGCGCAATCTGGAGAAGGACTACGACGTTTTCAGAAGAAAGCTGGGTGCTTATCTGGTCAGACGGGGCTTCAGCTATGAAGTGGCCAACCGGACTGTTCAGCGGGTTTGGCGGGAGTTGAGCTAGCTTTGCACGCATCTGCGCTGAGGCAATCGCCCAGCTCGGTGCGAAGACACTGGACTCAGGGCCTTATCTAGCCTGACAAGCCCCGGACGAAAGGGGAGAGGACAATGGATATGCTACTGATCTATGGACTGCTGGGCGGACTGGTCGTCGGGGGACTGGTCGCCTATCTGGCACGTGGTATGCTGGCGGCGCGCAGGGTCCGTTCTGCCGAGAAGGAGGCAGATGCCCTGCTGGCCGACGCGAAGGCGAAGCACAAGGAACTGCTGCTGGAGGCGAAAGAGGAAGGAATCAAGATCAAGTCCCAGGCGGAGACGGAGAATCGACAACGGCGCAATGAGCTTCATCGGCAGGAAAGGCGGATCGCCCAGAAGGAGGAGAACTTCGACAAGAAAGTCGAGGGGCTCGAGCGCCGCGAACGTGGCGTGACTGCCAAGGAGAAGGAAGCGGAGGAACTGCTGGCGCACCTTGAGGATCTCAAGAAGAAGCAGATTCAGCAACTGGAGCTCATCTCGGGCATATCCAGTGAGGAGGCGAAGAGGTTCCTGGCCGAGGCGTTGGAGGGTGAGGTACGAGAGGATGTCTCGCGTCGTATCAATGAGATCGAGGCGCAGCTCAAGGAAGAGGCCGCCGACAAGGCTAGAGAGATCATCACCCTGGCGATTCAGCGCTGCGCCACCGATGTGGTATCTGAGACGACGGTTTCGGTGGTTCCTCTACCCAGCGATGAGATGAAGGGACGCCTTATCGGGCGGGAGGGTAGGAACATCCGGGCGTTGGAGGGTGCTACCGGGGTCGACCTCATCATCGACGATACCCCGGAAGCGGTGACGATATCCTCTTTCGACCCGCTGCGTCGTGAGGTGGCGCGCCTCGCTCTGGAGAGACTAATCCTCGATGGCCGGATTCATCCGGCGCGCATCGAGGAGATGGTGCAGAAGGCGAAGGATGAGGTGGAGGAGGCCATCCAGGTAGAGGGGAAGAAGGCGGTGCAGCAGGCGGGCCTGCCAGGACTGCACCCGGAACTGGTCAAGTTCCTGGGGCGCCTCAAGTATCGCTACAGCTATGGGCAGAACGTGCTTCTGCACAGTGTCGAGGTAGCTCACCTGTCGGGCATGATCGCATCGGAGGTCGGGGCCAACGTCGATCTGGCGCGGAAGGCGGGGCTGCTTCACGATATCGGGAA
>CAYTKL010000025.1:7604-15350 GCA_964438305.1 uncultured Dehalococcoidales bacterium
TCGGGGCCAACGTCGATCTGGCGCGGAAGGCGGGGCTGCTTCACGATATCGGGAAGGCGGTGGACTTCCAGGTGGAGGGACCCCATGCTCAGATTGGCGCCGAGTTGGTGCGGCAGTGGGAGAAGGCCAAAGAGGTGAGCGACGCTGTGGCGGAACACCACGGTGAGACCGGGTCGATGAGCGTGCTGGGTTTCATCGTATCGGCTGCTGATGCCATTAGCGGAGGCAGGCCCGGAGCGAGAAGGGAGTCCCTGGAGCAGTACCTGAAGCGCCTGGAGGCCCTGGAGAATGTGGCCAACAGCTTCACCGGCGTTGAGAAGTCCTATGCGATTCAGGCTGGCCGGGAGATCCGCATTATGGTCAAGCCTGAGGAGATTGACGACCTCGAAGCGTTGAGACTTGCCCGGGACATAGTGAAGAAGATCGAGGAGACTCTCTCGTATCCCGGCCAGATAAAGGTGACCGTGGTGCGGGAGATCAGGGCGGTGGACTACGCGAAGTAGGGGGAGCAATTGCGCATCCTTATGATCGGGGACGTGATTGGCCGGCCGGGTAGAAGGGCCCTGCGGGAGGCGCTGCCCGGGCTGCGCGAAGAGCACGCTGTTGACCTTGCCATCGCCAATGGTGAGAACGCCGCTGGTGGTCTCGGCTTGACCAGTGAAACGGCCAAAGAGCTGTTCGATTCGGGGGTTGACGTTATCACTTCAGGGAATCACATATGGGACCAGAAGGAGATCATTCCCTTCCTCGAGGGCGATATGGCGATCATACGCCCGCTGAACTACCCTCCCGGCGTTCCCGGCCGAGGCTACATCATCGTGGGAGAGGTGTTGGTGGTCAACCTTCTTGGCCGTACCTTCATGGGGAACTTCGACTGTCCCTTCAGGGCGGTGGACCGGCTTCTGGAAGACCTTGTGGACAGGCCGGCGGTGATCATCGCTGACTTCCACGGGGAGGCTACCTCGGAGAAGGTGGCCATGGGTTGGTATCTGGACGGCAGGGTCAGCGCTGTGCTCGGGACGCACACGCATGTAGGGACCGTTGACGTACGGTTGCTTCCGAAGGGCACCGCCTACGTAACCGATGTGGGCATGACCGGACCGGTCGATTCTGTCATCGGGGATGATGTCGATGCGGTAATCAGGAGGTTCCTTACCCAGCTTCCTCATCGGCTGTCCGTAGGGAAGGGGAGCGTCGTTCTCAATTCCGTCCTGGTGGACGTCGACGAAAGGACGGGCAGGGCAACGGGCATTACGCGAGTTGACAGGGGCGTGGAATAGAATGAGTGTGGACCTGCACCTTCATACTACGGCTTCGGACGGGCGTTTGACTCCCGAGGAAGTGGTACGACTGGCGGCCAGCAAGGGGCTGACGGTGATTGCCATCACTGACCACGATTCGGTCGAGGGTATCTCGCCTGCTCTGAAGGCGGCGGCAGCTTTCCCGTCATTGAGGGTGATCCCCGGGGTGGAGATCAACACCGACGCACCGGACGGCGCGGTGCACATACTTGGCTATTTCATGGACTATGAGGACACAGAGTTTCGGACGACCCTGAAAAGACTGCGCCAATCGCGAGAGCTTCGGGCACAACAGATGATTGACAAGCTGGACGGACTGGGGGTTCATGTCGACTGGCAGCGTGTGCAGGAGCTGGCTGCGGGAGGGTCAATGGGGCGACCACACATTGCCCAGGCGATGCTTGAGAATGGCCACATCTCTTCCTTCGAAGAGGCTTTCGCCAAGTACATTGGTCGAAAAGGACCAGCCTACGTGAAGCGTGTGAGGCTTTCCCCCGTGGAGGCCGTACAGATGGTGGTGAAAGCCAGCGGCCTGCCAGTGCTGGCACATCCGGCGGATATCGGTGACCTTGAGGCGCTCCTCAGGGAACTCAAGGAGGCGGGGCTTGTGGGATTGGAGGCATACTACAATGGATACCGTCGGAGCACTGTCCAGCGCCTGGTCGGTCTGGCCAAGAAGCACGGCCTACTCACGTCTGGCGGAAGCGACTTTCACGGTTTGGGGAACGTCGGTGAGACGGCTATCGGCGGGGTGAATGTGCCTCTTGATTGTGCGAAACGGCTGATTGCCCTGGCAGATAGACGAGAGGTGTCGACTGGATGAGATGGCATACTGAGTCGGTAGACCTGGCTGGTGAGGAGGGAATGCTGTATGGTGAACTCCTGCTCCCCAGAGGTGAAGGGCCTTTCCCCGGCGCTGTTCTGTGTCATGGGATGGGAACAGACCATCGCGCCATGAGGCCTGTCGCCCAGAGGATTGTCCGCAAGGGCATTGCCGCGCTCACCTTCGACTTTCGCGGTCACGGGAAGAGCCAGGGAATCGTCGATGACAACATGGCCCAGGACGTTGCTGCGGCACTGAGGTTCCTGCGCAATCACGCCAAGGTCAATCCGAGGCGAATCGCCCTGGTGGGACATAGCTTCGGAGCGTGGGTGGCGATTCTCGCCGCTGCGCAGGTGCGGGATATTCGAGCTCTGGTCTCCATCTCCACCCCCCGTGAGATGAAGGACGAACCCGGAGTGGAAGACGATCCGCTCTTCCGCAAACTGACCCAGTCGGGACACACGTTCGAGTATCCACGCTGCGGTCCGCTGCCAGGCTCGCGAGGGTTGGGTGGTGTCATTGGCACGCTATGGATGGTGATACGCGGGTATCACGCGCGTGTCGACTGGCTCAAGACATTTCAGATCGGCCGGATGGTGAAGGCGGTCACGTTGGAGCAGATGGGCGATTTCCCCAAGCTCTTCGTCCATTGTGCAGGGGATACCGTGACTCCCTATGATAATGCCATGGAGATCTATGGGCGAGCCGAGCCTCCAAAGGAGTTCCTTCTGTCGAAGGGCGGCTTCCATGCCAGCCCTCTCTTCCCCGGCAAGCTCAGGGATAGGTGGGTCGACTGGCTTGCGACCAGCCTAGGCTACCCCGAAAAGGACTCCGAAGAACTGGGAGCCGAAAGCGAGAGCTAGCTCATGTGGCTGTGGGTGACCCTGCTGGTTGTTGGCGCCTACCTCCTCGGCTCTGTGCCCACGTCGTACATTGCCGGGAGGCTTCTGAAGGGTGTCGACATCAGGGACTACGGCAGTGGAACGGTTAGCGGCTCCAATGTGTTTCACTCGGTGGCTCGATGGGCGGTGGTTCCGGTGGGGATCTTGGATGTCTCCAAGGGTATGGGGCCGGTTGCCGCGGTGGCCCTGGTGCTGCATTACCCGATATGGGTGCAGGGTGTCGTTGGCCTCGCTGCCATCGGCGGCCACAACTGGTCCATCTTCCTTCGTTTCTCCGGGGGACGGGGCCTGGCAACCATGATCGGGGCCCTTGCCATTATCGCACCCTGGGAACTGGCGATATTTGTCTTCACCTGGGTGCTGATTCTGGCGGTTCTGAAGAACTCCCCCCTGGGGGCCCTGGTCGCCGCAGTGACCCTGCCCGTCTCCAGTATCATATTGAGGGAACCGTGGCAGTTGAGCGTTTGCCTCGTTGGGGTCTTGCTCGTGGTGCTTGCCAAGAGGCTCTTGGCTGAAGGGTCGGCTCCGCGCGGGGATTGGGGGCGGGTGGCATTCTACCGGCTCTTGCTTGACCGGGACATTGCGGACAGGACGGCCTGGGTTCGTCGGCCCTCCATGCGTACTCAGGACCCGCCCGAGGACGGGTAGGGTTGGTGGCGCGAGTGAGCCTTGCGCTTCCGAACCCGGTCGATCCCTGCATCGAGAGCGGGGCTACCGGCCTTCTTGATTGAGGTACTTCTCTGGATTCTGGTCAAAGGCCCTCTTGCAGCCGACGGCGCAGAAGTAGTACTTCTTCCCCTTGTACTCACTGGTAGCTGCCGCCTTGCTTTCCTCTACTTCCATCTTGCAGACTGGGTCGATGGCCATGCTGCCTCCTTCTGTAGCTAGGCTGGTCTGAACCTCCTCAGACGCAGTGAGTTGAACACCACCGTTATGGAACTGATCGCCATGGCTGCCGCTGCGAGTATTGGGTTCAAGAACCCGTAGTCCCCCAGGATGAAGTGGAGCCCTGAGGGAACGCCGGCCTGTCCGAAGGCGAAATACAGCACACCGGCTGCCACCGGAATAAGGCTGGTATTGTAGGCGAAAGCCCAGAAGAGGTTCTGCTTGATTGTCCTCAATGTGCGTTTGCTCAGGGATATGGCCGTTACAATCCCCTTCAAGTCACCGCTGATCAGCGTGATGTCGCCAGTCTCCATGGCAACGTCGGTGCCCGTGCCGATGGCGATGCCCACATCGGCCTGTGCCAGGGCGGGCGCGTCGTTGATGCCGTCTCCCACCATCGCCACGGTATTGCCCTCGGCCTGTAGCCGCTGAACCTCAGCGGCCTTCCGTTCCGGTAGCACCTCAGCCAGCACGCGAGCCACGCCCACCTGGCTGGCGATGGCCTCGGCAGTGCGCTGGTTGTCCCCGGTAAGCATCACGGTCTGAATGCCCATGTTCTGCAGACGGCCTACCACCTCTCTGGCGTTGGGCTTGACGGTGTCGGCCAGGGCGATTATTCCTGCCACCTCACCGTCCACTCCGAGGAACATAATGGTCTTGCCTCTGGCGAAGAGCTTGCCCGCTTCCTCCTCCATGCCGTTCAGAGAGAAGCCTCTTTCCTCCATCAGCCCGATGCTGCCCAGAACGAGCTTTCTGCCTTCCACGGAGGCCTCTACGCCCTGTCCGGGAAGGGCATTGAAGTCGGAAGCAGGGGATAGCTGTAGCTCTCTGGCCATGGCGGCATCGACCACCGCCCGGCCCAATGGATGCTCCGAGCCATGCTCGACGGACGCCGCCAGCCGCAGGACATCGTCGTGAGAGGAAGAGGGAGCAGCGACCACGTCGGTCACCACAGGCTCGCCAAGCGTCAGCGTGCCCGTCTTGTCGAGGAGAACGGTGTCTATGCGGTTGGACCTTTCCAGGGCATCCCCGTTTCGGATGAGAATGCCGTGTTCGGCGCCTCTACCTGTGCCCACCATGATTGCCGTTGGAGTCGCCAGTCCCAGAGCGCAAGGACAGGCGATAATGAGAACAGCGACGAAGTTGAGCAGCGCGAAGGTGAGAACAGGAGCCGGCCCGAGCAGATACCACACGATGAAGGTCACTATGGCAACACCGATTACGGTCGGCACGAAGTAGCTCGCAACGACATCGGCCAGACGCTGAATGGGCGCCTTGCTGCCCTGCGCCTCCTCTACCATTCTGACGATACGGGCCAGCGTTGTGTCCTTGCCCACCTTGCTCGCCTCAATCGTCAGGCTGCCCGTCTTGTTGATGGTGGCGCCGACGACCTCATCCCCGACGACTTTGTCCGCCGGTATGCTCTCGCCGGTGATCATCGACTCGTCAACGCTGGAATAGCCCTGGCGGACAATGCCATCCACCGGCACCCGTTCGCCCGGGCGTATCAGAATAAGGTCGCCGACCTGGACATCCTCCACGGGTACCTCGACCTCTTCGCCGTCGCGGACAACCACGGCAGTCTTGGGCTGCATACCGATGAGCTTCCTTATCGCCTGTGATGCCTGGCCCTTGGCTCTGGCTTCCAGGAAGCGGCCCAGCAGGATCAGCGCGACAATCATGGCGGACGTATCGAAGTAGAGATGGACTTCAAGTCCCTCGGCGGCGAAAAGACCCGGAGAGAGCACGGCCACCATGCTGTAGAAGTATGCTGCTGAGGTGCCTACCACGATCAGGGTGTTCATGTCCGCGGTCTTGTGCCTCAGCGCACCCCAGGTCCCCCGGTAGAAGCGCCACCCGCACCAGAACTGCACCGGCGTTGCCAGTGCCCACAGCACGTATGGCTTACCGACGAAAGAGACGGACCAGCCTATGGCCATTATGGCTGCAGCCAGCACGGCGGCCGTCACGAGCCTGTTCCTCAAGCCCCGGGTCTCCCGCTGAGTCGCAGTGGTCACGTCCTTCAGGGTGCCGACCTCCCGCCCGAGTTCATAGCCGGCGTCCTTGACCGAGCGTGCCAGGTCAGCGAGGTCCGTCCCGTCAACGTACTCCACGGTGGCCTTCTCCGAAGCCAGATTGACGCTGGCTGAGACCACGCCGGGCACGCTGGATAGTGCGTCTTCCACGCGGGCAACACATGATGCGCACGTCATGCCCGTCACCGGGAATACTGACTTGCTGGTGGCGACCCCGTAGCCTAACTGAGAGACGGTATCCTTGATCTTGCCCAGGTCCACCCGGGAGGGGTCGTACTCAACAGAGGCAGTCTCCGACGCGAAGTTGACGTTCGCCTTCTCCACGCCGGGAGTCTCGGAAAGCGCCTTCTCGACGGTGGCGGCACAGGTGGTGCACGTCATGCCGCCGATGTGGATGCGGGCCTTCGCAGAGTCAGCAGCCATGCTCTCCTCTTCCGTGTTCAACAGAGACTACACTCACAGCCTCGAAGCCTGGGCTCACCCATGGTGGAGGTCCCTCTCGAGCCGGCTTGGCACCTCCACCTGGTTATCGATTCTCCTCCATTCTACTGGTTCGAGTGAACCAATCTGCGACTTTGGTCACGGATGGAGGTAACGATGGGTTCGCCAAGACCGGTTACCGGTCAGACGCTTCTGATGAATGGAATCCTGGAAGGACTTGCCGGGTTGGGTTTCCCGGCAGTACTGCAACTCACTAAGGGTTGGGTCGGCGCCGGTGTGGGCCAATGCCGAAGAGCGCTGAGGGCCCTCTTCCCACCGTGCCGCGTGGGCTGCCCCTACATCGCGTCTTCCTGGCTGACCTCGATGGCTTTCTGCAGTTCGGCGCTCAACTGCGGGGGCAGCCCCTCGATGTCTACCCGGAGGAAGCCCCGCACTATGACAGCCGTAGCCTCATCGCGGGTCAGTCCCCGCATCATCAGGTACTCCACCTCCTCCTCAGCTATCTTCCCTACTGCGGCCTCGTGCGACAGGTCTATGCCCGGTAGTGTGCCTTTCAGCTCCGGCACCGCATGGATGACGCCTTTGTCACCGAGAATCAGACCACGGCACTCGAGGTGTCCCTTTACCTCTGGGGCGTTGCCCTCTATGTAACCTCGAGCGACTATCTCTCCACCGGTGGTGATGGCCCGTGAGACTATCTCTGTCTTTGCTCCTTTGCCCTCCAGAATGACGCGGGCCCCGAGGTCCATGCTGGAACCGGGTGGCGCGATCAGGATGCTGTTGAACCTCGCCACTGCATTATCCCCGACACACCTCGCCACAGGGTTTGTCTGCAGTGACTGAACCGGCCTCATGATTACATAGTTGCTGAGGAACAGGCCGTCCTCCTCGACAATCACCCCGGTACGGGGTCGTACCCCTACCTCGGGTGTCCAGTTGTGTATCATGGTGAAGCTCACCTTGGCCCCTTGCTTGATATAGAACTCGGAGACCCCGAGGTGCAGTCCCGGTTCCTCTCGCGGAGCGGTGGTACAGCCGGTGATGATGTGCAACTCCGAGCCTTCTTCAGCGATGACGATGTTGTGAACGTTCTGCGCCAGTCTGGCCTTGGCCAGGTAGAGGCAGGCCTGAACCGGATACACCGACTTGGTGCTGGGCAGCGCCCTGATGAAGTAGCCGTTGCCCTCGCTGAGACCTACATGGGCGGTGTACTTGTCGGTGTCCACGGCGACGGCCTTCCACATGTAGTCAGATAGCCAGTCGTACTTCTCCAGAGCCTGGTTGATGCCCATGACCTCTATGCCTTCCTGCATCGACAGGCTATGCACCAGCGAATGGTCCATTTGAATGACGGTGCC
>CAYTKL010000026.1:0-15076 GCA_964438305.1 uncultured Dehalococcoidales bacterium
AGCGAGCATAGCGGTCGCTATCCAGGTAGGCCAACATCCTTTCGCGCGCCCTCTGGCGCTCTGCCCCCCACACCGCCCGCAGCGGGTGCAGGCCGGACCGCTGCCCCAGTGGCAGCGCATCCAGGTAGGCATGGGTCTTTTCCCAGAACACGTCCAGGTCCCGCACAGCGCCTAACGTGCGACCAGTGCGCCGCAGCCCCTTAACAAATGGCGCCATCTCCTCTATGTCCTCCAGTGTGAGCTTGTCGTTACGCACCACTCGGACGTCTTCTCCCAGTTCGCTGAGGTACTGGAACAGATTGTAGGTAAAGCTGTCGTAGTTGTCGATAAGCAAGAGCATCTACGTATTCTCCGCCTGTTCTATCGCTTTGATCAAGGCTCGGGCCTTGTTCATGGTCTCCTCGTACTCCCGCTCGGGCACACTATCGGCGACGATGCCGCCACCAGCTTGCACGTAGGCGGTGCCGTTGGTCATCACGATGGTGCGTATGGTGATAGCCGTGTCGAGGTTGCCCGAGAAGCTGAAGTAGCCCACGGCTCCGGCATAGGGCCCTCGCTTGTCCGGCTCAAGCTCGGCGATGATCTCCATGGCGCGAACCTTGGGAGCACCCGAGACCGTTCCGGCAGGGAAGCACGCCCGCATCGCCTCGAACTGGTTCATTTCGTGGCGAAGCCTGCCCTGGACATGGGAAACCAGGTGCATCACGTGGGAGTAGCGCTCCACATCCATGAGCTGAGTGACCTGGACTGTGCCCGGCTCAGATACGCGCCCGATGTCATTGCGGCCGAGGTCGAGCAGCATGATGTGCTCCGCCAGCTCCTTCTCATCGGCCTTCAGTTCCTTCTCCAGAGCCAGGTCTTCCGCCGTGGTTGCTCCACGGGGCCGTGTTCCGGCGATGGGGTGGGTGGCAACCGTATCCTCCTCGACTCTGACCAGAAGCTCAGGAGACGCTCCGACAATGTGGCACTGGTCGAGGTTGAGGTAGTACATGTACGGTGAAGGATTGATGGTGCGCAGCGCTCGATAGATGTCAAAGGGCGCGGCGCTGGTGACTTTGCTGAGGCGTTGGGAAAGGACAACCTGGATAATCTCCCCCGCTGCGATGTACTCCTTGGCCTGGGCAACGCTGGCCTCATACTCAGCCTTGGACATATTGGAGCACACCGGTGACTGGGTTCTCGCTGGTCTGTCGGCGCCGCTCTCGTACTGGACTGGCTGGCCAAGCCTATCGATGACTGCATCGATGCGTTCCACTGCGCTGCGGTACGCTTCCTCCGTATCTCCATCCAGGTATGCGTGGCTGACCACCTTGATCCTGTGGGTCAGGTGGTCGAAAACGAGAACGGTATCGGCGAACATGAAGATCGATTGCGGGAAACCGAGCGGGTCCTCATCGGGCGAAGGCAACTCCTCGAAGTGCCCTACCACCTCATAGGCGAGATAGCCCACCGCTCCGCCGTGAAAGCGGGGGAGGTTGGGCACAGAGACCACCCTGTACTTGCTCAGTTCGTCCTGGATAGCGACCAGAGGGTCCGCCGCCTGCCCGCCTGACTTGAGCACGAGGTAGGGTTCAGCCCCGATGAAGCTGTAGCGAGCCAATCGCTCACCGCCCTCGACGCTCTCGAGGAGGAACGAATACGGAGCACGGGCCACTTTCAGGTAGGCGGATACCGGTGTCTCCATGTCGGCGACGATCTCCCGATAGATCGGCACCAGATTCCCGTGTCTCTTCAACTGTCGTACTTCGTCCAGTGTTGGGTGATACATGACTCCACATCCTCAATAAAAGAATCCTCCGCCCTGCAAGGGGCGAAGGATTCAGCTTCGCGGTGCCACCCTTGTTGCCCCGCCTCAGCGGGGCATCTCTGGCAGATACGGCCCTCGTCACGTCCTCATGGTAACGTGCGGGGCGATACCCCGGGCTCTGATAACGGTGCCCTCTCCGTCAAAGCCTACTCGCCGGTATGAAACCTCAGCTTTCGGTTCGCGACTCCCAGGCCCATTCGTGCGCCTGCGCTGGTATCGGCTCTCACCTAACCCGACTCTCTGAACCCCGCTCGGCGACTACTACTCCTGTTCTCAGCCTTTACCCTATGTTGTTGTTGACATAGTCTAGCAGGAACTGCAGACGAAAGTCAAGAGCGCAGTGGAAACTAGGGAAGCTGCCAGAACTTGCCCTCGCTCTTTATGGAGGGGGCAAGCACTATTTCAGCCTGTTGCATCTCCTTGATGTTGAGGGCTCCGCACATACCCATGGAGTTGCGTAGCGCCCCGATGAAGTTCTGCGTTCCCCCGGTCACGGTGGCCGGGCCGAAGAGGATCTGCTCCAGCGTGCCGCTGGTGCCTACATTGACCCGTGTGCCCCGAGGCAGCGCCGCGTGGGGGGTAGCCATGCCCCAGTGGTAGCCTCGCCCCGGTGCTTCCTTTGCCTGAGCCAGTATCGAGCCCAGCATCACGGCATCGGCACCGCAGGCAAACGCTTTGCACAGGTCGCCGCCAGTGCGAATGCCGCCGTCGGTTATGACGGCAACGTACTTGCCGGTCTCTTGAAGATACTGCTCTCTGGCGGCGGCGCAATCCATGGTTGCCGTCGCTTGAGGTACGCCGATTCCTACGACCTCCCTGGTGGTGCAGGCCGCTCCCGGGCCGACGCCGACAAGAACGCCCGAAATGCCCTCTCGCATCAGGGCCAGGGCGGCGTTGTAGCCGACGCAGTTGCCGACGATGATGGGCACCGGAACTAGCTGGCACAGCTCGGAGAAGACCAGCCCATGATAGCTCTTCGACATGTGGTGGGCTGTGGTCACGGTGGACTGGACAACGAGAACGTCAACGCCGGCTTCCACCGCAAGAGGGGAGAACTTCTTGGTGTTCTGAGGAGTCACCGAGACGGAACACACTGCCCCCGCGTCCTTGATCTGCCGTATTCGGTCGCCGATGAGCATCTCCTTGATTGGCTGAGAGTAGACCTTCTGCATGAACGTGGTGACCTGGTCCTGGGGCGTACTGGCGATTTCGGCAAGTATCTCGTCGGGATTATCGTAGCGCGTTTGCACTCCCTCGAGATTGAGCACCGCCAGTCCGCCGAACTCGCTCAGCTTGGCGGCGAACTTCGGATCGACGACGGCATCCATGGCTGAAGCAAGGATGGGGATGGGGAGAGTCAGCGGGCCCACGGTGAACTCTATGTTGACTTGCTCGGGGTTGACAGTGACATCGCCGGGCACAATTGCCACCTCGTCAAACCCGTAGCCGGCGCGCATTTGTTTGAACTGAGGAGCTTGCATTGTCACCCTTCCTTAGGCCCCCGATGTTGGGGCACACTATATCAGAGGCGACGCTCAAAGTCAATTCTGACCACAAGGCGCACCGTCCGGGGACGTCGCGACACGCGGCCCGTTGAACGCAACTGGGCGGAACCACGGCGACTGGCCCATGTCCCTTCAGGAGCGCGTCTGGACGGTGAAGGTGGAGAGTAGTATAATTCTATTGGCGAGCGCTGTCCTGGAGGACGGCCGCAGCGAGACAGCTCCTGGTGCCGACCCGGTTCGGCGTACAACCAGCGGTGAGGAGCGAGAGCCCATTCTGAAGCGGAGGCGAAAGTGGACCGAGAGGAATTGAAAGCGACCAAGAGAGATACCCTGGGCAAGAAGGTCAGGTTTCTTCGGCGCCAAGGACTCACTCCGGCCAACGTATACGGGGCGAGTACCGAGTCCATGTCTCTGCAGATAGAGACGCCCCTTATGGAGCGACTGATCGCCAGGGTGGGCAGGAACGCCCTCATCACCCTCAAGGTCGACGGGAAGCGACGGGTGGCCATGATCCGCGATATCGACCGAGACCCGCTGACGGACCAGCTACTCCATGTTGGCTTCTTCCAGGTGGAGATGACGCAGAAGGTCAAGGCGGACGTGCCGGTTGTCTTCATTGGCGAGTCTCCAGCCGAGAAGATCAGCCGATTGATGTTGATTCACAACCTGTCCACTGTCCATGTGGAGGCGCTGCCGGCGGACTTGCCGCGCAACATTGAGATTGACATTTCACAACTGGCGGAGCCCGGCGATGGGATCCACGTCAAAGACATAGCGGTGGGCGAAAACGTGGAGGTGCTCACCGACCCCGACGAGGTGGTGGTTCACGTAATGGAGAGCCGCGTCGCTGCTGAGGCTGAGGAGATCAGAGCTGAGGAAGTGGTAGTGGAGGAGGAGGAAGGGGTTGCGGTTGGGGAGGAAGCCCCGCCCGAGGCTGCAGCCGAGGAAGAGTGAGGCGGCGCCGGCTTCGATTGCCGGTCAGGGGGAATCGGCTGGGCAAAGCACAGCATAGCCTGGGCTATGGGTGTGGCGGTTGTGCTGCGGTGGGCAGGGGTGAGTGTCGACAGAGCCCATCCTACGAGGGCAGGAGTGTTCCCACGAAGTCCCTTTGCCCTTGCACGAACTCCCTCGCGCGCAGCTTCCGCCTTCCCTCAAGTTGAACGGTGAGGAGCTGCAGAATCCCATCCCCGGTCTGCACTCCGACGCCATTCCCTTCGAGTGCGATTACCCGTCCCGGTTGGTCCTGGCCTCCTGGCAGACAAGCCGCCTCAAGCACCCTGAGAGCGCTTTGCCGCCATCGTGTATGGCAACCCGGCCATGGCTGGTAGGCGCGCACACGGCGCCATATGTCAACGGCCGGCAGGTGCCAGTCTATGACGCCCTGTTCCTTGGCGAGTGGTGTGGTGTAGGATGCATGCTTGTCATTCTGGGGCTGGGGAGTGATAGCCCGTGAGAACCACAGGGGCAGCGTCTCCTCCAGTAGCTGGGCGCCATGCAGAGCGAGTTTCGCGGAAAGTGACTGTGCCGTGTCTGCAGGGTCAATGGGCACTTGTCTCTGGGCCAGGACCGGTCCGCTGTCAATCCCAGCATCCATGAGCATGATAGTCACGCCGGTACACTCGTCGCCGGCCAGGATGGCCCCTTGGACCGGGGAGGGTCCGCGATGCCTGGGGAGGAGAGACGGGTGGATGTTGATGCAGCCGAAATCAGGCATACTGAGGATCCTGTCGGGGAGAATCCTTCCAAAGGCAGCCACGACTATCGCGTCGGGGTTAAGCTGGTTCAGCGAGTCGACCACGCTGCTGTCCTTGAGACTTTGTGGTTGGCGGATCGCAAGGCCACGGTCAAGGGCTGCTTTCTTCACTGGTGGTTGGGTGAGGGCTCGACCTCTGCCTGCATGTTTGTCCGGCTGAGTGTAGACGGCGACCAACTCGTGCTCACTGGCAGCGAGGTGTTCGATGGTGGGCACGGCGAACTGGGATGTACCCATGAAGACGATGCGCATAGGCTTGCCTCAGGCGAATTCTAGCACGGAAAGCGGGGAAAAGGGAATCGAAAATCCGTGCAGAATTGGTGCAAAAACCTCTTGACCGAGGGGGGGGGTTTTGCTATTCTTTTTTTGGTAATCCTCCTGAAGGACTCCTCGAACTTGGGGCACCGCCCCAAGTGTATTGCAGGGGCCGGAACCCCATAACAAGCACTGTAGTGTATTGCCTTCGCACCGACGAGGGTCGTGTACGATTGACCCTCCGAGACGGCAATCCTTGGCGCAGGTAACGTCGAATTGTCCGAAGCTCTCCGGTTTTTTTTGTGCTCGCCGGTGAAGCGTTCCGCGGAGAGCAGAGGGATGAGTGAAAATGATGGCAGCGAAGGAAACGTGGGAGGTGGTGCTTGGCAAACTTAAACTGCAACTAACGAAGGCAAACTACGAGACCTGGCTGGGGGGCACAGTCGGCCTCGCCTGCGAACGAGACTCGTTGGTTGTTGGTGTGCCATCGCCTTTTGCGGTGGAGTGGTTGGAGAAGCGGTTACACTCGCTGATCAAGAAGACGGTCATGGACGTCACCGGCCGGGACATCGATGTTCGCTTCCAGGTCGAACAGGGGGAAGAAGAAGCCGCCGCCCCTGTGAAAAGCAGTAAGCGGGTATCGAACCTGAATCCGAAGTACACGTTCGAGTCGTTCGTAGTGGGAGTGTGCAATCGGCTCGCCCACGCGGCGGCGGTGGGGGTAGCGGAGAAGCCGGGCTCGGTATACAATCCTCTCTTCATCTACGGCGGCGTTGGTCTGGGGAAAACCCACTTGCTTCATGCCATAGGCAACTTGCTGTCGCAAGGCAATCTTCAAGTCCTCTATGTGAGCACCGAGCAGTTCACCAATGATTTCATAAGGGCGATCAAGGAAAGGAAGACTGAGGAATTCCGCCAGAAGTACAGGGATGTGGACGTTCTCTTGATCGACGACGTCCAGTTCATCATAGGCAAGGAGCAGACCCAGGAGGGCTTTTTTCACACGTTCAATGACCTGCACAACGGGAATCGTCAGATCGTGCTGACCAGCGACCGGTCTCCGAAAGACATGCCGCTTCTTGAAGCTCGATTGCGCTCCCGCTTCGAATGGGGGCTCATTGCTGACATTCAGCCTCCCGACCTGGAGACGTGCCTCGCCATACTGGAGGCCAAAGCTGAGCGTCAGAGGATACCGGTTCCCAGGGAAGTCCTCGACATCATCGCGCGTGAGGCGCGAGACAATGTACGGGACCTGGAGGGGTCGCTGAATCGCATCGTTGCCTTCGCCAGGTCATGCAAGGAGCCAATGACGCGCGAGTTGGTGAGCAAGGCACTGGCTAACCATTCCAACAACACAGCCTGTCGCGCGCCCAGCCCCCCGTCCATCATTGAGGCCGTGGCCGCTTACTTTGACCTTACTGCGGAAGCTCTGAGGGGGAGGGCCAGGGACAGGCAGACGGCTGCCGCTCGCCACATCGCGGTGTACATCGTCAAGGAAGAAACGGACCGCTCTTTCGCTGACATCGGAAGGGAGTTGGGCGGCAGGGACCACTCGGTGATTCTTCGGAGCTACCAGAAGATCTCCTCGGAAATGGCAAGCAACCACCAATTGCGCTCTGATGTGCTTGAGATCAGAGACAAGCTCCACCGCAAAGCGCCGGGCGGACGCCCTGTCCTGGTCAAGACAGCGCGCTAGAGGCCTGCAACCAGGCGCAGTCAAGAGATCAATCAGAGACCGCTATTTCAAATCTGACGCCCAATCTGGGCACCCTCGTGGACGGCGTCCATAGCATCCCGCGGCGTAACAGCGTCGCCGATGCTGTGGATCTCCGGCACGATATCCTTCAGGCTTTCCGCCAGCTCGTTCTGTGACTCCATGCCTGCGGCGAGAACCACAGTATCGGCTTCAAGGAAAACGAGGTCGCCGTTGAAAGCTACGTAGACGCCGCGGTCCCTGATCTCGACAAGGGGGCAGTTCTGAAAGATGGCGACCCTCTTCTCGATGAGCCTGTCGCGGAGCTCAAGGTAGAGATTTCTCTCCATATCTCTGCCCAACAGAGAGCGTGTGGTGATGCTGACTTCCTTGCCCTCGCTGGCGAGCTCATCGGCGACCTCCATACCCAGATAGCGTCCCCCAATGACTATCACCTTCTTGCCTACCTTGGCCTTGCCCAGGATCAAGTCCACTGCCTGCACCACGTTCTTGCCGTCCGCTCCTTCGATGTCCGGGGTGCGGGGCACAGCGCCCGTGGCCACCACTACCGCGTCGGGTTTGGCCTGTTTGACCATCTCGGCGGTGACCCTGGTGTTGAGTTTGACCGGCACCTTCGCCTTGTTCAGGCCGCGTTCCAGATAGGCAAGGAGAGGCGAGTAGTCCTCCTTCTTCTGCGGTTGCTGGCAGGCAATACCCCATTGTCCGCCGAGTTTGTCGCTGGCCTCGTAGAGGCTTGCCTCGTGCCCTCGCTCGGCCAGGGTTCTCGCCGCCTCCATGCCGGCCAGTCCGCCACCGATCACCATCACCTTCTTGGGGGTAGTGGTTGGGGTCAGGGCGAACTCGCGTTCCCTCTGTTTGGCCGGGTTGACGGTGCAGGGGATGCCATGCGCCATGACGTGGTTGATGTGCGCGCGAAGGTTGAAGCAGTTGAGGCAGTAGACACAGGGGCGAATGTCCTCAAACCTTCCCTCTTTGGCCTTGTTGACCAGCTCGGCGTCAGCCATGAGCCCTCTGGCGATGGCGATGAAGTCTGCCTTGCCCTGGCGGAGGACCTCTTCGGCGAAAACCAGGTCGCTAAGCTTCGCTACGGCTATGACCGGTACCTTGACGGCTTTCTTTATCGTCTCAGCATCGGAAACCAGGGGCCCCTTGGGGAAGAGGAAGCTGGGATACTGCCAGTGGATGGAGCCCTGCTGGCTGGCCGATATGTGGAGGGCGTCCGCCCCCGCCTCCACGAAGAGCGGGGCCTGTCGGGCGCTGTCGTGTATGTTGATTCCGCCCTCCATGTAGTCGCTGCCGCTTATCCTCAAGATAACGGGAAAGTCCGGTCCAACCTTCTTGCGCACCGCCTCAACAACCTCGTAGGCAAACCTCGCTCTCTTCTCGACACTTCCGCCATAGTCGTCTGTCCTGATGTTGTCAAGAGGAGAAAGGAACTGGCTAATCAGATAGCCGTGACCGCCGTGGATTTCCACAGCGTCGAGACCGGCGTCCTTGATCCTTCTCGCGGCTTCAGCAAACCCAGCGACGAGACGCTTGATGTCCTCTATGGTCGCCTCCTCGGGGGGCGCGTTGTCACGGACCCAAAGAGCGGCGGCTCCCTCAAGGGTCTGGGCGTCCATGATGCGGCGCAGTCTCGGGATGGCCGAGGGCGCTATGGCCCTTATCGCGCTGGGGTCGGGAGCATTCTCCCGGGGTGCGGTGAGCAGTTTTCCGTGGTGGACTATCTGGAAGGCGACCTTGGCGCCGTTCTCGTGGACTAGGTCCGCCAGTTGCCTCAGCTTGGGGATGACGTTGTCGTCGTACATCGAAGGGCGGCCGGGCATCAGGCCTTCTTTCAAGACGAGGCTTGACTGGGCGATTATGAAACCGACACCTCCCTTTGCCCTATCGACGTAGTAGTCGATGACCTTGTCGGTGATCTCGCCCTCGGGTCCATGCGCCCCGGTGCCTGCCGGGGCCATGACGATACGGTTCTTCACCTCCATCTTGCCGATGTTCCCCGGCTCAAAGAGTTTGGTTAGCTCAGTCATCGTGTCTCCTTTCCCACGAATGTTACCATTTCCATCAGGAAGTTGATATCAGAGAGGTGGTCCATGTGCGAGACCACCTCCATACACTTCTCTACGTCTCGAGGAGTAAGGACCAGGGAAGCGCAGTCCCAGTACTTGGCGCATACGTCGTCCCAGCTCATGGGATTGGAGGCCGAGCCCTTTGGCGACTTCTGCGTACGGGAGAACGACCTGCCGTCACGCAGCTTGATGACTACCTCTGAGCCCAGCACAGCGGACACATCACTGGCGAGTTCAGGGGAGTCGGCATAGTGCACCAGGGGGATCAGCCGTTGAATCTCGGGCTGCCCGACCCTGTCGTCGGTGAAATCCGCAAGACGCACCTCGCCATCAAGCAGAGCTCTGGCAACGCAGTAGTTCATGCTGAATTTGCCTTCCAGGGCGGTTTGCGGGCGAGAGTGAAAGGCAACTGAAGGAATAACCGGTCCCGTCCTCACTTCCACGTCCTCCACCTCCTCCGGTTTGATATCGTGTTCTTTCCTCAGGAACAGAACGCTCTCTATGGTGGCGTGGGTGTCAGCACAGGAAGGCCATGGTTTGGTGGCGACTGTGGAGACAATGTCATAGCGCTCGCCCAGACCCTCTCCCAGGTTGGAGAGGTCGAGGTCAGCGCCGCCCGCGAACACCTTGCAGTAGCCCTGAGGTGCTTCCAGAATGCTCCTGTCTGCAGTGAAGCCTTTGTGGGCCAGTTCTGCTGCGACCACGCCGTTTCTTGCGGCGTTGCCGGCGTGGAGTGGCTTCGTCATGGTGCCGATATTCTGTTTCAGCCCGTTGGCGAGAGAGGCAGCTATGCCCAGAGCTGTTCTGGTCTGCTCGACGTCCAGCTTGAGCAGCTTGGCGGCGGCGGCAGCAGCCCCGATTGCCCCCATCGTGCCGGTCATGTGCCAGCCAATCATGTACT
Organism: uncultured Dehalococcoidales bacterium; assembly: GCA_964438305.1. Classification (GTDB taxonomy): domain Bacteria; phylum Chloroflexota; class Dehalococcoidia; order E44-bin15; family E44-bin15; genus CAYTKL01. Next base: position 10,008 of record CAYTKL010000026.1, read on the forward strand.
GCCGGATGCAGGTCGGGCCGATCTTTGTCGACGCCTCAAGGCCAACGATGTAGGAGAGCAGGACGTCCCTGCCCGAGACGCGGTGTTTCTCGCCAAGGGCGAGGACGGTGGGAAGGATGGCCACCGTAGGATGGCCGCCGAAAGGTATGCACCAGTCGTCGTAGTCGAGAGCGTGGGCCGTGGTTCCGTTAACCCACGCGGCTTGCGATGCCAGGCTCTTGAAACCGCCGCCTATGATTCCCGCCTCCGCCTTGCTCTCCTCGTCTCTCACGTGCTCAGCAATCAGCTTGCTGCCGGGCTCCTGAGAGCCTGCCAGTGTAACCCCCAGTGTGTCGAGTATGAGCTTCTTGGCGACATCCACGGCTTCGGCAGGGATCTGCCCATACTCTGTTTGAGCAATGTACGCGGCTACTCTCTCCGTGCTCACCTGCGCATCCTGTGCGGCTCGCTTGCCAGGAAGTCTGGGCTGCCCAGCGCTTCCCGGGGCGAAAGGCTCGTGTGCCGGGTCTACTTGGGCTTGCCCACTATCTCCATGAGTTCTGTGAGGTCCTTCAGGCCCTCCAGGTTCTCCATCAACTGCAATGAACGCTCGACGTCCTCCGTGGACAGCACCAACTGCGCGCAGTCTCGGTACTTGGACACCAGTTCCTCGTACGTGGGAGGGGACTGTGGGGAACCTTTGGGTGCATCCGCCTTCAGGCTCACCTCACGCCCGTCGGTCGTCCTGATGGTTACGCTGGAGCCAGCTATGGGAGGAATCGAGTCGTCAATGCGCCTGCGCATCTTCTTGATGAGTTCCTGGACCTTGGGTTCGTTGACCTTCTCGTCGGTGAAATGGTCCAGACTGGCCCAGCCGTCGAGAAGGGCTCTGGCCATGCAGTACTCCAGGCTGAACTTGCCTTCCAGGCCCGTCTTTGGCTGGGTGTAGAAGGCAACCGATGAGGTCGACTCATGGACTGTGGCCTCGGCGGTCTCGACGTTATCCGGAGTGATGTTGTGCTGTTTGGCGAGGTCCAGAACCAGGTCGATGGTGGCGTGGGTCTCGCCGCAACTGGGATAGAGCTTGAAGGCGACGCCGGTATTGACGACTGCGTATTCCTGGCCAAGGCTCGCGGTTACCTGCTCCAGGTCGCTCTGGCCGTTGCCCGTGTATACATTGAAGAAGCCGAAGCGCTCCTCCATGATGTCGGGATGGGCGGTGAAGCCCCGCTTCGCCAGCATGGCCGCCATGACGCCGCTCCTGGCGGCGTTGCCCGGGTGGAAGGGCTTGGTCATGGTGCCGAAGTTCTGCCTGAGGCCACAGGCTTGGGATGCGGCAATGCCCAGGGCCATCCTGGTCTGCTGAACATCCAGCTTGAGCAGCTTGGCTCCTGCCGTGGCGGCCCCGATCGTTCCGATGGTGCCGGTGGCGTGCCATCCTCGCATGTAGTGGCTGCCGGTGACGCCACGCACAACGGCGCATTGCGCTTCAAAACCGACGACGTACGCCTCAATGACCTCTCTACCGCTGGACTTGCTCACCTCGCCAAGCGCAAGAATGGCTGGAAGCATAGGCACCGTGGGGTGGCCCAGGGTGACGACGGTCCAGTCGTCGAAGTCCTCGGCATGGGCCATAGTCCCATTGGCCAAGGCGGCCAGGGGCACTGACGTACGAAATCCCGCGCCTATCACGGAGGCTGCGGGGTTTCCCCCCAGGTCCTTTATGAAGTCGACTATCAGTTTCCCCTCGTGGGTCACCACCCCGGTGAAGGTGACGCCGAGACAGTCCAGCAGGGCTCTCTTGGCGGTGTCCACGGCCCGCGGCGGCATCTTGTCGAAGCCGGTTTCCACGATGAAACGAGCCAGCTTCTCCGTGATCTGTGGTTTGACTTCCTCGGTCATGAGTCTCCCTCCTGCGTGTCTAAGCTGTAAGCGGGCAGTCGGCGCGCTTCCTTCGCCGGGGGGAAGGGGTCGACTGAAGCCAGGCTAGTCCTTGCACCGCTCAAGCAGCTCGTTCCACTGCTTGTCTATCAGCTCCTGCAGGGTATCGACTATGGAGCTGTTCTCCGGTGTGAGCAGGTGCCGAAAGCGCCCCTGCGACTGGAGCCATTCGCGTATCGGCTTCTTTGGCGAAGGGCGGTAGTTCAGCTTCCATTGACCGTCGACCACTTCGTACAGCGGCCAAACGCATGTGTCAGCGGCGAGTTTGGTGAGGGATATAGTCTCCTCGGGCGGGTAGCGCCAGCCTCTCTGGCAGGGAACGAGCACGTTGATGAACGATGGTCCATCGGCGGAGACGGCCTTCTGTGCTTTGGTCATCAGGTCACGCCAGGCGTGGGGTGCTGCTTGCGCTACGTAGGGGATGTTGTGAGCGACGACGATGGCGGTGATGTCCTTGCGGTTCTGGGTCTTGCCGGGGATTGCGTCTCCCACTGGTGAAGTGGTGGTCCACGCCCCGAGTGGTGTGGCGCTTGAACGCTGGATGCCGGTGTTCATGTATGCCTCGTTGTTGAGGCATACGTAGAGGAACTTGTGTCCCCGCTCAAGCGCACCGCTGAGGAACTGGAGCCCGATATCGTAGGTGGCGCCGTCGCCGGCAAAGATGACAAAGCGTAAGCCCTTGTCCTCCATCTTGCCCTGCTTGACCAGGGAGCGATACATTGTCTCGACGCCGGATATGGTGGAGGCGACGTTCTCAAAGGCGGAGTGGATCCAGGGTACCCGCCACGCGGAATAGGGATACGTTGTGGTTGCCACTTCAAGACACCCTGTTGGCGAGCCGACGATAACTGGCTGCCCCACCGCGTGAAGCACCTGGCGGACTACGATTGGCTCAGCGCAGCCGGCGCACAAGCGATGGCCTGGGGCGAGTACGTCCTCCTCGCGCGACATTTCCTTTAGATTCACTGCCATAGCTTCTCCTCTTAGTCTCGCACGCCGAGGAATCTCAGGGGGGGGCCTGTAAGGCCGTTCCTGTCGATTTCGACGAGGTCTTTGTAGACTTGATGAATCAGTGCGGGAACCGTGTCACGCCCTCCAAGGCCGTAGGCGTAGTTCACCACCTTTGGACTGAAACCGTGGGTGTAGAGGGCGGTCACTACCTCGAGGAACAGGGGATTGCCTTGGGCGCCGAACGAAAGGGAGCGGTCGAGCACGGCTACCGCCCTCCTGTTGCCCAGGGCTTCCGCCACCGCTGCTGCGGGAAACGGCCTGAAGCAGCGGAGCTTGAGCAGACCCGCCTTCATTCCCTGGTCTCGCAGCTCATCCACAACAGTCTTGGCCGTTCCCGTGGTGGAACCGAGAGCAACGGCGACGAAATCAGCATCCTCAAGGCGATACCCTTCGGTGAGCCCGTAGTATCGACCTGTGAGCTGGCCGAACTCCTCGCCAACCTGGGGAATGACCTCGAGTGCTTTCTCCATGGCTGCGGCCTGCTGGCGCTTGTGCTCGAAGAAGTAGTCGGCGAGGTCCATGGGGCCATAGGTAACGGGATGGTCAACATCTAGAAGGGGATGGGCAGGCGTGTAGGTGCCGATGAACCCCTTGACTGCATCGTCGGGCAGCACCTCCAGCCTCTCAAGCCCATGCCCCAGTATGAAGCCGTCCAGAGCATGCAGGGTCGGGAGCATAACGTCGGGGTGCTCCGCGATACGCACCGCCTGAATGGCGTTGTCGTAGGCCTCCTGGACTGACTCGTCGTAGAGCTGGACCCATCCCGCATCACGGGCGCCCATGGAGTCGGAGTGATCGCAGTGTATGTTCAATGGGGCGGAAAGGGAGCGATTGACGACGTGCATTACGATGGGGAGGCGGGTTCCCGATGCTACCCACAGGACTTCCCACATCAGGGCCAACCCCGCTCCGGCAGTGGCGGTCTGGGCTCGGCCTCCGGCGGCGCTGGCGCCGATGGTAGCGCTCATCGCGGCGTGCTCGCTCTCCACCGGGATGAATTCGGTGACGACCTCGCCGTTAGCCACGAATTCGCTGAAGCGCATGACGATCTCTGTTTGCGGAGTGATGGGATACGCCGCTACAACGTCGGGGTTGACCTGTCGCATGGCCTCGGCCACCGCGCGGTCGCCGTCGAGGGCGACGGGTGTCCCCTTGACCTTTGCCGATACCATCACTGTGCTCCTTCCTTGACCGAAGCTTCCTCCACCATAGTGATAGCCTTTCTGGGGCACTCGTGGGCACAAATGCCACAACCCTTGCAGTGAGCGTAGTCAATGCCGACCAGCTTTCCATCCTTGACCATTATGGAGCTATCCGGGCAGTACACCCAGCAGATCATGCAGTGGCTGCATTTGTCCATGTCTAGGATGGGACGGTGGGAACGCCAGCTACCCGTCTCGTAATCCTGGGTATTGCCGCCCTCGGTGATCAGGCCTCCTATGGGGATCTCCTTCCATGTTTTCAGAGTCAAATCCTTATCCCTCCCTTACCTCTGTATAGGCTCGGTCAAAGGCCTCAACGTTGGCCTTGGCGACATCCTTACTGACCCTGGTGTCGAAGCGGCTCTTGATCTCGGCGCGGACCGTGTCCTTACTCACCACTTCGAGCGCTTTGAGGAGCGCTCCAATCATGGGAGTGTTGGTGATGTTCCGCTTCATGGTGTCCAAGGCGACGCGGGTAGCATCGATAGTGAATACTTTTCCCTTGTCGAAGCCCAACTGTTCTCTGACCTCGGCCGGAGACATAGACGTATTCACCAGCAACAGCCCGTCGTCGTCGAGCCCCTCAGTGAAATCGACAACTCCGGTAAGCGTGGGATCAAGCACCACAACAACGTCCGGCTCGGTAATCTGGTGGTGCTGATTGATCGGGGTTGAACTGATCCTGGTATAGGCGCGAATGGGTGCCCCCATGCGCTCGGGGCCGTAGTCAGGGAAGGCTTGAAAGTACTTGCCCTCGTGGAGCGCGGCTTCAGCGAGGACCTCGCTGGCGGTGACCGCTCCTTGGCCGCCGCGCCCGTGCCAGCGGATCTCAATCAGGTCGCTCATCCGATATCCTTCTAGCCCCCGTTATGGACGGTCAATTGCGCCCCTGGAGGGAGTCGAACCCTCGCCCCCAGCTCCGGAGGCTGGTGCTCT
>CAYTKL010000027.1:0-14968 GCA_964438305.1 uncultured Dehalococcoidales bacterium
GTCAAGCCGGAGCTGCTGGACCCCCACGAGGACATCGATGCCCATTTCCAGCGCCACGAGCGCTTCATGGTGATGAATTGCATCTGCCGCGTGCAGAAGAACTTCGTGGGAAGCACCTGTCCTACGCCGGTAAGGCGCTGTGCCTTCGTCGGCCTTCCCCCAGACACGCCGCTATCGGAATCGGTCTTCGACCGCGAGCAGGCGCTTAAGCTCTTCACCGAACTGGAAGAGACCGGCCATGTCCACATGGGCTTCTACGGCTACATCTTCTATACTGGCGAGCCGCAGTTCATGGGGTGCTGCACCTGCTGCCCCGATTGCTGCGGTGTAATGCGCGCCATGACCGAGTTCGGAGCGGTCGACGCCCCACAGAGGTCAAACTACCGCGCTGTCGTGAACATGGATGTCTGCATCTCCTGCGGCGACTGCATCCCGCGATGTCCTATAGGCGCCATCACCGAGGAGTCGGACGGCAGCCCTATCTTCAACCGCGAGAAGTGCTTCGGCTGCGGGCAGTGCGTCATCACATGCCCCGTCGACGCAGTCGAGTTGGAGAAGCTGCCCGAGGCGGAGCGATTCTACCCCCCTAGCACCATGGAGGAGTGGGAAGAGCTACGCATGCGCAACATGGGCTGGATAAGCTAGCGGCACAGCACCCGGGAGGCATTTCGGACGTGTGAGTCCGCAACGGAATAGCGTTACTGCAACCAGTGGCCCCTCAGTCGAGGGGCCACTGTAGTACTCGGAATAGTATATCTGATTCGATAGTCGAGACGGTACCCACGCAGCGGCGCGAGGCAGCGGCCCACGCGCCCCTGGTGTATTTCGGAAATGACGAAGGAGGTTCACATGGGTGACGAGAGCTACGAGAGACTGGCCGACGCGTTGAACGCCCTTGCCGGCGGCTTCCCCAGAACGGAGTCCGGTGTGGAGATTCGCCTCATCAAGAAGGTGTTCACCCCGGAGCAGGTACAGGTCGGCAGCGTGATGAGCCGCAGGCACGAGACGCCCGCCGAGATAGCGGCGAAGGTCGGTCTTCCCGAGGAGAAGGTGCAGCAACTGCTCGGCGAGATGGTGGCGCTGAACCTGGCCCGCCAATTCGTTGATGACGGAGTGACGAAGTTCCGGCTCGGACCCTTCATCCTCGGCTGGTACGAGAGGCACAATGCGCGGATGGACAAGGAGTTCGCCGAGCTGTTTGAGGTGTACTTGGCTGGAGGTGGCGCGGAGAGAATCCTCGGGCCGCAACCGGGCATCATGAACGTTGTTCCGGTGCGGGGCTCGGTCAAGCCGGAGCTCCTCCAGCCATACGAGGATATCGACGCTCACTTCCAGCGTTACGAGCGTTTCAGGGTGGCCAACTGCATCTGCCGCGTCCAGAAGAACTTCGTCGGCAGCGATTGCCCCACCCCGGTGAAGCGCTGCGCCTTCGTCGGCCTGCCTCCACAGACGCCCCTTGGCGAGAATGTGCTTGACCGCGAGCAGGCACTCAAGCTGTTCACCGAACTCGAGGACACCGGCCATGTTCACCTGGGCTTCTACGGGTTCCTTATGGGCACCGGCGCCAACCAGTTCATGGGCTGCTGCAACTGCTGTGGCGACTGCTGTGGCGTCCTGCGCGGCATCAACGACTGGGGCCTCGCCGAAGCGCCGCAACGGGCCAACTACCGCGCCGTCGTCGATATGGACAACTGCATCGGCTGCGGCGATTGCATCCCGCGCTGCCAGGTCCACGCCATAACCGAGGACGACCAGGGATACCCCATCTTCAACCGTGACAAGTGCATCGGGTGCGGGCAATGCGTCATTGCCTGCCCCGCCGGTGCGGTGGTAATGGAGCCGCTGCCCGAGGAAGAGTGTTTCGTCATGCCGGGCACTTTCGAGGAATGGGAAGAGGTGCGCCTGCGCAATCTGGGGTTGCCAATCGAGCCCACTGGTCGTTGAAAGCGCTCCAGGCCTCGTACCGCAGGGCGGTGAGCAGTTGCAGCATCCTGCTGCAACGTCCTAGTTCTTGCGGTCGAGCACCATATTGAGGAACTGCTCTATCTTGGCCCGAGACTCCTCGGGGGAGGTTATCCTGTCATCGACCAGGTCAACGTCGTACAGCAGCACGGGGACGTTGTATTCGCGACAGGCGTCCCTGATGAGGCCGTGGGCGCCTGTGATCCACTTGCAGCCAGGGTGGCCGGCGATGATAGCGCAGTCAGCCTGCCACTCCCTTATGACGTACAGCAAGTCCTCGATATAGCGGTCGGTTGCCCCCTGGGCTATCTTCACCATGGGCACCTCCAGCGCCCGCCTCGCCATCCCCCGTATCATGCTTTCCGGCGTGGAGGTATCCACCGGCTCGGCGCGGTAGCCGTCGAACTCGACAAAGGGCACCGCCACCCCCATATCGGCCATCCACGCCATCAGTCCCGTGTCCCAGCCGACGGGGAAGTGGAACCATACCGCGCGGGCTTTCTCCTCAGCCACGGCCGCCTTCCCCTCGGCCATGTCCTCTTTCACCCCGTCGAGGGTCGCCTTCACCGCGGCAGTGCTCGAGGGAAGTCCGAAGGAGGTCATGCCGGCATAGGTGCCCGTCCATAGCGGCCCGGTCCGCGGCGCCGGCTTCATCTTCTGCAGCTCCATCAGCTCGAGCCAGTATTCGACACAGCGATTGCTCTCCTCGACCACCTCCCTCAGACGGTCGTAGTCCATCTTCTTCCCGCCGTGCTCTTCGAGAAAGGCAATCAGGCCCCGGTACTGCTCGACCCAGTACTCCTCAGCCCCCAACTCGTCCATATCGTAGGGAATATCGCTCACCCACATCGGGGCGCCGGTGATATGGGCCACCGCCTGGTAGGTGATGTACGCGTTCTGGCAGGGTGTGGCCGACAGGGCGATCATTCCCGGCGGGGGCATGGTCTCCCGCATCACGCTCCCCAGTATCGCCTTGTCGTAGGAGCACATCTCGGAGGGTATCCCCGCCTCGTGAGCCACATCAATGCTCTTCAGCGGATGCTGCGGGTCCACACGCGACGCCATCATATCCCACGCCTCGCAGCATAGAGGCTGCAGGTCGAGAGCAATGATAACCTCGGAGAATAGGGCGAAGGAGTGATACACGATCGGCCTGCCCTCGTCGACGGCACTGAATACCCCTTCAAGCCATTCCGCCATCATCTTCGCCGCAGGTGCCGGCCGGTCCTTCAGCAGTTCGTACATTCTCCGGTGCGCTTCGTACTTCTCGGCCACCATCTCCGTTCCTCCTAGTAGCTTCCGATGGTTTCCAGAAACGCCTGTACCCGCGTGCGCGTCTGCCCCACCGAAGTCATCAAGTATTCCCTCTCCAGCACCATGCACGGTATCCCGTTCCTCCTCATGTCCCACTGAACCATGGCGCCCTCACCACCCCACAGGTCACAGTACTTCATCCGCTGGATGATGATGCCGTCGACCCGGAACTCCTTCACCAACTGCTGCATGAACTCCTGCCTGCCTTCGTGGTCGATCATGCGGGGGCAGGAGACGTTCTGAATGTAGCGTCTCGCCAGCGCCGACATGGGCTCCTCGTCCTCGTCAACCGGGTCCCAGAAGTCCCTGATGCCGAAGCACAGGAAGTCGGTGACCACCAGCCCGCCGAGGTCTTCCATCAACCTGACGTAGGCCGGGTCCTCAAGGTCGACGCCTCCGAGCAGCAGTCGCGCCCGGTAGTCCGAGAAGCCTTTCCGGCGCTTCAGTTCCTCCAGCAGTCCTCTCAGCAGGTCGTTGAACTCCTCCACCGGCATTGAGGTTCCCGCGATGAGGATCTCGAGCGCCTCGGCGCCGCTAACGGGGGGCGAGTCCCGCTTCCTCAGTTCATAGAGTTCCCTGAGCAGGCTGCGCTGCTCGTTATAGGTCTTGATACTGCGGCGCAGCGCCTCATCGGAGACGCTTACCCCGAAGTGCTCCTCCAGGCTACTCTTGAACCTCTCCAGTTCCTCGGCCATCCACCTCACCGCCGCATCGTCGGCCTTCACCGGAACGCTGAGAAAGCGAAGATAGAACGGGTTACAAGGGAGCTCAACCTTGCCCAACTTCCACACGTCGTACATGCGCCGAACGTGGTCGCAACTGAACAGGGCAACCAGGCCGTCGAGGAATCCGTAGGCCCCCCTCATCGCCTGGTCGAGAGAATGCCGGCAGAAGGTGCAGGACGTATGGGCGGCATACACGTCACCCAGCTCGGTACTGGTGCTTCCCGTGGCCCTCATGCGAAACGGCAACATTCCCGCCGCGTGAATGATCTCCACTGGCACGTAGGTGCAGTAGTAACCGATTACCCGGCCGCCCTTCTCCTTCCAGCGCTTAATGTGGGGATTGGATAGGGAGGCCGCCGGTTTCCTCAGTTCCTCCAACGCCGTCATCCGCAGCCGTTCCTTCTTGTCCTGCTCATATATACAACACAGCCCATAGGTACATTATATCCGATGAAGCTCGATACGGCTAGTAGTAATGATAACTATTTAGAGCATTTACTCAATCGAGCGTTGGCCGGCAGATCTAACGGGCGACGGTTTCGCAGCCTGAATCCTGGCAACGCCGACCGTGCCCCGCAAGACTGGCCGTGCCGGCGGCTCTTCAGGAAACCACACGATCACCAGAGGAGATGCCGCGCTTCCCCAGAGTCCACAAGGCATAGAGGACGAAGGCAACGCCAACCAGGTCCACGACGGCCAGAGGCAGGTTGATGGCGACAAGAAGTCCGTTTGTCATTCTCATCGCGGCAAACAGGTACTGCACGACCGATGCCCAGAGGGCAGCCCTCACAATGCCGCTGACGAGCAGTATCGCGAACCCCCACAAGGCAAAGCTCAGCGCCCTCCCCCTGTGCCGTCGGAACAGCCTCGCGCAGACCACCACGCCCCCCACCCACGCCACGAGCCAGTAGAGTGAATAGGAGAACAACCACAGGATACCGAGGAAAACGTCCATTTGTCCCTCCCTCCTAAGCGGCAGGGCTACGATGGAACCGGTAGTACCGGTTCATGTTGGCTATCGCCTTGGCGGCCCGGTCCAGGCTGGGATAGACCGCTACCCGCGCATCGGCGAGCTTCTTCTCCAGAGCCGCCACTTCAGCGGCAAACATGGAAGGGGAAGAGACTATGACCAGGGGCTTCACTCCCGCCGCGCCGATGAAGATGTCGTTCATCCCCTCAAGCCTCTCCTTCGGCATTCCGCCGAGAAGCTGGTCCAGGTGCTCATTGACTATGATGGCATCCACCCCGGGGTCGGCGACAACAAGCTCCATCGTTCGCTCCAGGATCTCCAGCACGCCGCCGGACCCGCCCATGTCCAGGGGGTTCCTCAGAATGCACCCCGCCGGAGGTAGAATCGGCTTCAGCTTGCTTCTTGTCTCGTCGGTGAAGGGAGGCACCTTCAGCCCCACGCTGGCACAGGCATCGGTTGACGACACGCTCTCTCCGCCACCCCCACCGGCAAGCCCGGCAACAATGGCAACACTCTCACCCAGAAACGGCGGGTACTGCTGGAAGGTCAGCAGGGTGTCGGCAAGTTCCTCCAGGCTGTCCACCCTGACGATGCCCGTCTGCTTCATCGCCGCGTCCCAGGTGGCATCCGGTATGGCCAGCGACGCGGTATGCGAAGCCGCCGCCTCCGCGCCCGGTTCCGTCTTCCCACCCTTCCAGACGATCATGGGCTTAGTCCTGGAGACCTCCCGCGCGAGCTCCAGGAACCTTCTGCCCTGTCTCATCCCCTCCAGGTAGGCCCCGATGACCCTTGTCTCCGGGTCTGCGGCAAGATACTCCAGATAGTCCACGCTGTCGAGGTCAAACCCGTTGCCAAAGCTGACCACCTTGCTGAAGTGAATCGAGCGCCTCATGCCGATGCCGATCACTCTCCCCGCGTGGCCGCCACTCTGCGAGATGAAACCCACCGACCCGACCTCGCCGAGCACCGGCATGGGCCCGTAGGGCATCCGGTGCGCCGGCGAGTACACGCCGATGCAGTTGGGGCCGATGATGCGAAAGCCGCCCGCCCTCGCCTTCTTCACCATCTCCGCTTCCAACTGACGGCCTTCCTCCTCGCCCGTCTCGGAGAAGCCGGCAGTGAAGAACTGGACCACCTTCACCCCCTTCGCGGCACAGTCGTCGAGCACACCCAGAACCTGCGGGGACGGGACACAGACAATGACGTACTCAACAGGGCCAGGGATGTCCTTCACCGTGGAGTACGCCTTGATGCCGAGGACTTCGGCGGCGCTGGGGTTGACCGGATAGACGGGCCCTTTGAAGCCCACCTTGACCAGGGCTTCGAAGTACCTGTTACCGAACTTGGCGGGATTGGGAGAGGCGCCGACTACAGCCACTGACCGGGGGTAGAAGACGGGCTGGAACTCTCGAAGCTTATCCTGGTTCAGGAGTGCCTCCTTCGTCCGTAGCGAGGACCGCAACCTTTGCCACTCCTCCCGCAGGCCCCGTCATCGTTGTGCCTCCACCGGTCCCTGGCCGCGAGTCCCCTACGTGTTCCCCCCGCGTTTGTCGGCAAGCTCAGCCCGCGTCGGAAAAATGCCGCAACTCTCCATCTCGTCACAGTATCCCAGCCGGTAGCATTTCGGTTTGAGCTCAGCGGCAAGCCGGGGCGCCACCTTCTCCACCTCCGCCTTGATGTGCTCAAAAAGCTCCACTATCTCCCACTGCGCCCTGAGGCAGAGCCGCAGCGAACAGGCATGAATCAGCTCCCGAGCATTCATCGTCATCACCAGCCTGGTTTCGGCGGCGTTGGGAAGCACATAGCGGGCGTCCTCGGCCGGAATACCGGCATCCTGCATCTCCAGATAGAGCTGGTGGGCGGCGCGAACCGTCTCATGATACCTTCCCGCCAGCTCGGCCTTGCCGCTGATGCTGGCAGGGGTAATGTAGTTGAAGTCCTTCAGTGAGACATACCGCTGGCTCTGCTGCGTGTAGCTCGCCAGCCGGTGGCGCACCAGTTGATGGCTCGTCACCCGAGAAATACCTTCGAGGGCGAAGGTGAAGTTGGCGTGTTCGAATACCGACATGTGGCCCGAGGCGATGAGCCGTTCAACGAGCTGGCCGACCCGCTCGGGCGTCAGCTTTTCCAGTAGCTCCACGGCGCCCACGGGCGAGGAAGAGACCCGGGCAGCGGCTGCTATGGTGCGCTCCGGGTCCGGGGTGTGACTGATCAATACCACCTTGATCATATTCGGTCCTTGAGTCGGACTGTATTGTAACCAACCCACCGACCCAAGGCAATAAGGCGCCGAACCCACATTGCACAACCGGAAGAGGGGTGAGAGCCGCTGCGACGTGCGCTCAGCAGGGGCGTTCAATTGAACGCCCCTGCAGGTGGACATCGGTCTCGTGAGCATCCACCCTCACCCCTACCTTCTCCCGCCAAGGGAGAAAGCACCGGAACGTCCTTCGATTGGCCCGTGCGCAGTCCAAAGTAGGCCTCAGGGCCAACGGAAGAAAGCGCTCGCCCAGCGACGGGCGTTCCGGCGTCTTCAAAGCCAACTCGCCTTCGGCGAGGGGGCGAATGGGGGGCGTCCGCCCAGCGAACAGCGCCACGGGGCGGGTGGGTGGGAAAGCCCCACCTGGTGGCGGTTTGGGGAGGGGAAGAAGAAGCGCATCGAACGCCCACGAGACCGCTCAACCTCCGATACGCCGATAATCGGTCTATCGAACGCCTGCAAAGCGAATGGGGGGCGTCCGCCCAGCGAACAGCGCCACGGGGCGGGCGGGTGGGAAAAACCCACCCGGGACGGGTGGTTCCGGGAGGGGCAAAAGGAGCGCCTGAAAGGCACAAGAACCTGCCGCCCTCCAGCAGCCTCAGGGTCACCCTTCGACGGGCTCTCGCCACACCGAGTCGGTCGACAGAGTCGCCTCAGGAGACCTTCGCAGACAGGATGAACGGGGAAAGCGCTCGCCCAGCGAACAGCGCCACGGGGCGGGCGGGTGGGAAAGCCCCACCTGGTGGGTGGTTCTGGGAGGGGCAGAGAAAGCGCCTGAAAGGCACAAGGGCCTGCCGCCTTCCAACAGCTTCAGGGTGAACGGTGATATGTGTCGGGGAGTCCAGAGGGGCTTTTCCTTTGGCGGGGGGCCGGGGGTGTCCCCTGGAAGCACCTTGCTGGGCAGGTGCGAAAGAACGATGTTGTGAAACAACCTTCATGCCCATATAATAGAGCGAAGCAGCCCACATCTGAGAACGAAGATGCTCTTTGTCGGCGTGGACATAATCGAGATCGACCGCATTGAGGATGCCATAGCCCGTTGGGGTGAACGCTTCCTCGCGCGCGTCTACACCGAGGCTGAGCTTGAGGTCTGCCGAGGTCGCACGCCGGCGCTGGCCGTCCGCTTCGCCGCCAAAGAAGCGGTGATGAAGGCCCTCGGCACCGGCACCAATGGCGTGGGCTGGCAGGACATCGAGGTGCTTCCCAATCCCGATGGAAAACCCCTGGTATTCCTCCATCGTGGAGCACGGAAGAAGTCCGAGGAGCTTGGCATGACACACCTCGACCTCAGCCTCTCCCATTCACACCACTACGCGGTAGCCTCAGCAGTCGGAGGACGTATTGAAGATAGTAACCCCAGATGAGATGCGGGAGATCGAGCAACGCGCCGCCGACTCGGGTACTCCGTGGAACATCCTCATGGAGAACGCCGGCCTCTCGATCGCGCAGCACATCAAAGCATGGCTCGGCGCCCTGGCACACCACCAGTTCCTCATCCTCGTCGGCCCGGGCAACAATGGCGGTGACGGCCTGGTCACCGCTCGTCATCTCCACGACTGGGGAGCCAGGGTCCAGGTCTACCTTTGCACCGAGCGCCGCGACGACGACCGCAACTACACGATAGTCCGACAGAGAGGCATCCCCTGCGTAACCGCCACCGATGACCCACAACTGGTCAGCCTCGACGGCCTGCTACCATCCACCGATGTGGTGGTCGACGCCATCTTCGGCACCGGCAAAGTGCGTCCTCTCGCTGGTACGGTCAAAGACATCCTCGACAAGGTGAGGCAGGCCAGGAAAGCGCGGCCCGACCTTCGCGTCGTTGCCGTCGACCTGCCCTCCGGAGTTGACGCCGCCACAGGGACCGTCGATCCGGCGAGCCTTCCCGCCGACCTCACCATCACTCTGGCCTATCCCAAGACAGGCCTCTATTCCTTTCCCGCTCACGACCTGCTGGGCCAACTCGTCGTGGGCAGCATAGGCCTCCCCGAGCAGCTCGGCCAGGAGATCGCCACTGAGCTTATTACTGATGCTTATGTAAAGTCTGTCCTGCCACGGCGCCCGCGCAATGCCCACAAAGGCACCTTCGGCCGTCTGCTCGTCTGCGCCGGCTCGCTCAACTACGTAGGCGCAGCGTATCTTGCCTGTGAAGGCGCTGTCCGTGTTGGCGCCGGCCTGGTGACCCTTGCCGTGGCTCGCAGCCTGCAGCCTATCCTCGCGGCGAAGTTGACCGAGGTCACCTACGCCCCACTGCCCGAATCAGAGCCCGGCTACATCGACAGCGAAGCACACCAGGTCCTCCATGAAGCGCTCGCCGACTACGACGTCCTCCTTATGGGGTGCGGGCTGAGCCAGCACCAAGGTGTAGCCGACTTCGTCCACCACTCGCTGCTTGACATGCCGCCTTCACTGTCACCCCGGCTGGTCCTCGATGCCGATGCGCTCAACTCCCTTGCGAGCACTCCCGACTGGTGGCAAAGGCTGAGGCAGGATGCTATACTTACCCCCCACCCCGGGGAGATGGCCCGTCTCACTGGCCTTTCAACCGACGAGATAGGCCAGCACCGACTGACCACGGCACAGGAGAGGGCAGCCCAGTGGGGGAAGACTGTGGTGCTCAAGGGAGCCCACACCGTGGTGGCTTCACCGGAGCGGCATGTGAGGCTCAGCCCGGTCGCCTGTGCCGGCCTTGCCTCCGCCGGCACCGGTGATGTACTGGCTGGCGCCATTGCCGGGCTGGCGGCCCAGGGGCTTTCACCATTCGAAGCGGCGACCTGCGGCGTCTACCTCCACGGCAGGGCCGGCGAACTGGTTGAGGCAGAGGTTGGCGACGCCGGTATGGCTGCCGGCGACCTGCTGACCGCCCTGCCCAGAGTGATTAAGAGAATCAAGGAAGGTTAGGGACAATGCTACTGGCCATCGATGTCGGAAACACAAACATAGTTGTGGGTGTATTCGAAGGGGAGACGCTTCGCGCCACGTGGAACATCGCCACCGATATCAACAAGACAGCCGATGAGTACGCCGTGCTCTTCCTGAACCTGCTGCCGAGGGACGGTCTCTCTTTCGCCGACGTCGATGACGCGGTGATCTCCTGCGTCGTGCCGCCGCTCGAACCGGTATTGGAAGAACTCAGCAGCCGCTATATTCAGACACCGCCCCTCATGATTCGGCCCGGGGTCAAGACCGGAGTGCGCATCGGCATTGACAACCCCCGCGAGGTCGGCGCCGACCGCGTGGTGAACGCCGCTGCCGCCCACCGGCTCTACGGCGGCCCTCTCATCGTCATCGATTTCGGCACTGCCACCACCCTCGATGCGGTATCCGAGGATGGCGAGTACCTCGGTGGCGCCATAGCCCCAGGTATAGGTATCGCTGCGGAAGCCCTCTTCCAGCGAGCGTCGAAGCTGCCCAGGATAGAACTGATACCACCGGAGCATGCCATCGGCCGAAACACGGTGACCGCTATGCAGTCGGGCGTGATGTTCGGCTACGTGGGCCTCATCGAGAACCTGGTGTCTCGCATTCGGCGTGAGCTTGGCGGCCAGGTCAAGGTGGTAGCTACCGGCGGGCTGGCCAACGTCATCGCCAAGGAGACCGGAGTGATAGATGAGGTCAACCGCCACCTTACCCTCATCGGCTTGCGATTCATCTACGAGCTGAATAGATCGGGGGAGAGATGACCAAGGACAAACACATCGTTCTCGGCGTTACCGGCAGCATAGCCGCCTACAAGGCCATCGACCTTGCCAGCAAGCTCACTCAGGAGGGGGCCAAGGTTGACGTCGTGCTGACGGCTTCCGCGCAGCAACTGGTGACCCCGATGATTTTCCGCAGCATCACCCGCCGGCCGGTGACTACTTCCATGTTCGACACCGCCTCCGAATTGACCATCGGCCACATCACCCTGGCCCACCGCGCCGATGTAGTGGTCATCGCCCCGGCCACGGCGAACACCATGGCCAAGCTGGCTTGCGGCATCGCCGACGACATGCTCTCGTGCACCGTGCTTGCCACCAAGGCCCCGATAATCGTTGCCCCGGCGATGCACACCAACATGTATGAGAACCCCATAACCCAGGAGAATGTGGCCAAGCTCAAGGCGCGCGGTTTTGTCTTTGTCGGACCTGCTTACGGCCGCCTCGCCGGCGGGACCTACGGCCCCGGCCGCTTCGCCGAAGTCGCGGACATTCTGGGCACGATTCGCCAGGTGCTGGGGAGGGAAGGCGACCTCGCGGGAAGGCGCATTGTCGTGAGCGCCGGCGGCACCCGGGAGCCCATCGACCCGGTGCGCGTCATCGGCAACCGCTCCTCGGGCAAGATGGGTTACGCCGTCGCCGAGGCCGCCCGTGACCGCGGGGCGAGCGTGGTGCTGGTCAGCGCGCCGACCGCGTTGAGTGCACCGGTAGGGATGGAGGTGGTCCAGGTTGAGACCACCGTCCAGATGCGTGATGCCGTTGTCGATGCCAGCGCCGGTGCCGACGCCCTCATCATGGCCGCCGCTCCCGCCGACTTCCGTCCCGTCGCCACAGCCGACAGCAAGATCAAGAGAAAAGACGCCAAGCTCACCGTCGAGATGCTGGAGAACCCCGACATCCTTGGCGACGTCAAGAACAACATCATCAAGGTTGGCTTTGCCGCCGAGAGCGACAACCTGGTGCAGAATGCCACCGAGAAGCTGAAGCGAAAGAACCTCGACCTCATGGCGGCCAACGACATCACCGCCACCGACAGCGGCTTCTACGTCGATACCAACAAGGTCGTGCTCATCGACCGCGCCGGCAACGTCGACGACCTGCCCCTGATGTCCAAGTACGAGGTGGGCAACCGCATCCTGGACAAGGTAGCGGAATTGCTGGCACCAGCGCAGGCGACGTGACATGGCACAAGACGGGCCCACAGCATGTCCACATCAAGGCGAAGCTATCTTCCTCGCTCGCAGCGCATCGACTCTGCCTATGAGCTCGCTGATGTATCCCAGTGCCTCATTCAAGCCAGGAGTGAAGTCTTCTGGGTGAGCGCATTCGTTGCGAGCGTCCAGCAGCCGGTGGAGCGCTTTCCTCTCCGCACGCCTCAGGAATCTCACATCAGCCGCGGCGTGTATCACTTGATAGTCCGACTGCTGGCGAAGATCCTCTACACATGTAAGCCTCCAACTCGGCCTTGTCGCCGACAGCGCACAAAGGCCATCCTCGGAAACCTTCTCATGCAAGAAGTCAACGAAACCTGCCCACGCCATCACGTACGCCGCCCTGTACACCCCATGTTCAACACAGCGGATGGCTTGCCGAAAGAGATCGTCTTGCTTACTTGACAGACCCTCAACGCGACGGTAGCTGTCTTCCAGCGTGACGACCCGCTGCCGAGACGTCTCGACGGCGGAAAGTACGACCCTACACCGGTTCCGCAATGCTTGGACGCGGTCCAAGACATCCTCAACGCTCACTCGATGCCTTCCAAGAGATATCTCTTCATTGCCTTGAAGATCTCCTCGTAGACAGCAGCGTTCGAGGTCTCGGGCAACGCCAGTTGGATGTTGATGGCAAGTGTTTGGAACCCGAGAGTCCTTTGGCGGGCACCACCGCCCGCCGCTGGGGGTGGGATTTCAGCGTCAGCACTCCGGGGGCTGCCGGCAGGCTGCGGCTCAAAGGACGCGAGGGCACAAAGCGTCTGGAACGTCAACACCATCGCCTTCAGTGCGGCCGACCCTAGGTTGCTTCGAGTGCTGAAGAAGTCCTCCAGCGTCCCGGACTCTCTACGGTGGGCATCAGGGTACATCTGATAAAGGTCTGAGTAGGACTTCGCCAGAGCACGACCTAGAACGGCCGGTCCGTCGCTGCCCCTGTAGCTCTTGTACTCCTCAGTTGGCTCTCCGCCACCATTCAGGAACCCGATAAACCTCAGCACTGCCAGCGCGGGGCGATCGTTCTTTGACTTGAAACCCGCCTGTTCCAGCCATTTCACATTGAGCTTCGACGGCACACCAGCCCCACGAATGTGCGTCATCAACTTGCGTAGCCTCCCAGTGTTCATCATGTACGGATAGTCAGCCATCGCCACCCCCTTTGCAAACTCGCCTGCGATTGTATATCCAGGCCCACACGATGTCAAGCGTCATTCAGGCCCTGTAGCGCAGATGAGACGCTGACGAAGCGTGCGGGCGTTCTCGATGGCGTAGCCCTCGGCATCGTTGTTGAAGTAGATGTAGACCGCCTCCAGGTCTCCAGCCAGCTCCGCGATCCTCCGCGCCCAGTCCTCGAGTTCATCATCTGAGTAGCGGCTGTAGTACAGCCCGGTGGCGCCGTGGAAGCGGACGTAGGCGAAGTCCGCCGTGGCCAGCAGCGGGCACGACAGGTCAGGCATGTCGAAGACGCACAGCCCGACATTGTGCCTCCTGAGGATGGCAAACACCGTATCATTGAGCCAGGAATCGTGGCGGAACTCCACAACGTGGCGAAGTCCGCCGGGCAAGAGCGAGAGAAAGGCATCGAGTCTCTCGTCGTTTCGGTGCATATTCGGCGGAAGCTGGTACAGCAGCGGACCCAGCTTCTCTTCAAGAAGCCGTGCCCGCGAGAGGAAGGTGTCTACAGGCTCGTCGACGTCCTTCAGCCGCTTGATGTGGGTGATGAAGCGGCTCACCTTCACCGCGTAGACAAAGCCAGCCGGGGAGGTCTCACGCCAGCTTGCGAAGGCCTTCTCCGTCGGCAGCCGGTAGAAGCTATTGTTGAGTTCCACCGTGGAGAAGTGACGTGTGTAGAACTCCAGCCACTTCGACTGCGGCAGTTTGGCTGGATAGAACACCTCCCGCCAGTGCCGGTACACCCAGCCGCTGGTCCCAACGTAGTACCTCGCCAATACCCCTGACCCCAGCGCCTCGGATTATATGCCAGCGCCAGGCGACCATCAAGGTTGATGCCCTCGCCTGTTTGTGGTAGATTTCCACTGCCAACACTGCCTCCGCGTAGCTCCGTGCCGACAGCCACCGGCTATGGTGACCCATGACTCAGGACAACGAGCGAGAGAGACTAGTCAACTACCTCAGCCGTGAGATTCGCGACCACAAGGTGCTTGATGCCATGCGCCACGTTCGCCGCGAGCTCTTCGTGCCCCCGGGAGAGCGACTCCGCGCCTACGAGGACAGGCCGCTCCCCATCGGTGAGGGGCAGACCATCTCTCAACCCTTCATCGTCGCCCTGATGACGCAAGCACTCAACCTTTCCGGGGCCGAGAAGGTACTGGAGCTGGGCGCGGGGAGCGGCTACCAGGCGGCCATCCTCGCCGAGCTGGCTCACGAGGTAATCACCGTGGAGAGGGTCAAGAGCCTCGCCGACCATGCGCGAGAGACCCTGCGGAATCTGGGGTACGCAAACGTGAAGGTGTACCTCGCTGAAGAGAGCCTGGGCTGGCCGGCGGAGGCGCCCTATGAGGCGATCATGGTAACCGCCGGCGCGCCCCAAATCCCACCAAACCTCCTGGAGCAACTCACCGTCGGCGGTCGGATGGTCATCCCTGTCGGCTCGATGTGGGACCAGGACCTGCTTCTGGTCGTCAAGAAGAAGAAGGGATTCACCGCCAACAGCCTGACCCCCTGCCGCTTCGTCCCCCTCATCGGCGAGGGGGCCTGGAGCGACGATTGATTCTCCGCCATCCCCGGGACGATGCCGGCGCAGACTAGGATGCCTTCTCGACGCGCCGCGGCCACAGGGCCACCACGACCAGCGCTCCCAGCGCAACGCC